>CP016836.1:905000-1237500 GCA_002240395.1 Xanthomonas citri pv. mangiferaeindicae | reverse complement strand
AGTCTAACCGCAAGGAGGACGCTTACCACGGTGTGGCCGATGACTGGGGTGAAGTCGTAACAAGGTAGCCGTATCGGAAGGTGCGGCTGGATCACCTCCTTTAGAGACAAGGCAACGATTTGCCTGTCCAGGCGTCCTCACAAGTAACCTGCACGATTGGTAATCAAGAGCAAGACTGGGTCTGTAGCTCAGGTGGTTAGAGCGCACCCCTGATAAGGGTGAGGCCGGTGGTTCGAGTCCTCCCAGACCCACCACCTGCGAGTCCCTTCGCAGAAGTACGCACGCATGTGTGGGCTTTGAAAAACGGGGCCTTAGCTCAGCTGGGAGAGCACCTGCTTTGCAAGCAGGGGGTCGTCGGTTCGATCCCGACAGGCTCCACCATCTTGATTCTTGATGACACCGATCGCTGCGCACACATCAGATTTGAACGTTGCCGGGCATTGTGGCCTGACGACAGATCTTTGAAAAATAGGGAAGTAGCGAGCGTTTGAGACAAAGACTCATACGTGTCGTGAGGCTAAGGCGGGGACTTCGAGTCCCTAAGAAATTGAGTCGTTATAGTTCGTGCCGATGATTTGTACCCATCGGTAGAAGTATGACTCCGAGGCGACTTGGGGTTATATGGTCAAGCGAATAAGCGCACACGGTGGATGCCTTGGCGGTCAGAGGCGATGAAGGACGTGGTAGCCTGCGAAAAGTGTCGGGGAGCTGGCAACAAGCTTTGATCCGGCAATGTCCGAATGGGGAAACCCACTGCTTCGGCAGTATCCTGCAGTGAATACATAGCTGCTGGAGGCGAACGCGGTGAACTGAAATATCTAAGTAACCGTAGGAAAAGAAATCAACCGAGATTCCCTGAGTAGTGACGAGCGAACGGGGAACAGCCCAAAAGTCGATATGGTTCTAGCAAAACGGTCCTGGAAAGACCGGCCATAGAAGGTGATAGCCCTGTATGCGAAAGGGCCATTTCGATGAAATTGAGTAGGGCGGGGCACGAGAAACCCTGTCTGAACATGGGGGACCATCCTCCAAGGCTAAATACTCCTGACCGACCGATAGTGAACCAGTACCGTGAGGGAAAGGCGAAAAGAACCCCGGAGAGGGGAGTGAAATAGACCCTGAAACCGTGTGCGTACAAGCAGTCGGAGCCCGTAAGGGTGACGGCGTACCTTTTGTATAATGGGTCAGCGACTTATTGTTCGTGGCAAGCTTAACCGTATAGGGGAGGCGAAGGGAAACCGAGTCTGATAAGGGCGCATAGTCGCGGGTAATAGACCCGAAACCGGGTGATCTAGTCATGCCCAGGGTGAAGGTTGAGTAACATCAACTGGAGGCCCGAACCCACTCCCGTTGCAAAGGTAGGGGATGAGGTGTGATTAGGAGTGAAAAGCTAATCGAACCCGGAGATAGCTGGTTCTCCTCGAAAGCTATTTAGGTAGCGCCTCATGTGAATCTTCCTGGGGGTAGAGCACTGTTATGGCTAGGGGGTCATTGCGACTTACCAAACCATTGCAAACTCCGAATACCAGGACAGACTGCATGGGAGACACACGGCGGGTGCTAACGTCCGTCGTGAAAAGGGAAACAACCCAGACCCACAGCTAAGGTCCCAAATTATCACTAAGTGGGAAACGATGTGGAAAGGCACAGACAGCCAGGAGGTTGGCTTAGAAGCAGCCACCCTTTAAAGAAAGCGTAATAGCTCACTGGTCGAGTCGGTCTGCGCGGAAGATTTAACGGGGCTAAGTGATAAACCGAAGCTTGGGGTGCACAACTTGTTGTGCGCGGTAGAGGAGCGTTCCGTAAGCCGTCGAAGGCGGATTGAGAAGTCCGTTGGAGGTATCGGAAGTGCGAATGCTGACATGAGTAACGATAATGAGGGTGAAAAGCCCTCACGCCGAAAGCCCAAGGTTTCCTTGCGCAACGTTAATCGACGCAGGGTGAGTCGGCCCCTAAGGCGAGGCAGAAATGCGTAGTCGATGGGAAGCTGGTTAATATTCCAGCACCTCGCATAAGTGCGATGGGGGACGGAGAAGGTTAGGTCTACCAGGCGTTGGTTGTCCTGGAGAAAGGCGGTAGGAGTGGGTCTTAGGCAAATCCGGGACCCTTTAACTCCGAGCACCGAGACGAGCTCATTAGAGCGAAGTGACTGATACCACGCTTCCAGGAAAAGCCCCTAAGCTTCAGCTTATGCAGACCGTACCGTAAACCGACACAGGTGGGTAGGAAGAGAATTCTCAGGCGCTTGAGAGAACTCGGGTGAAGGAACTAGGCAACATAGCACCGTAACTTCGGGAGAAGGTGCGCCCTTGATCGTGGCTCGTGCGAGCTATAGCGATCGAGGGCCGCAGTGACCAGGCCGCTGCGACTGTTTATCAAAAACACAGGACTCTGCAAACACGAAAGTGGACGTATAGGGTCTGACGCCTGCCCGGTGCCGGAAGGTTAATTGATGGGGTCAGCCGCAAGGCGAAGCTCTTGATCGAAGCCCCGGTAAACGGCGGCCGTAACTATAACGGTCCTAAGGTAGCGAAATTCCTTGTCGGGTAAGTTCCGACCTGCACGAATGGCGTAACGATGGCGGCGCTGTCTCCACCCGAGACTCAGTGAAATTGAAATCGCTGTGAAGATGCAGCGTTCCCGTGGCAAGACGGAAAGACCCCGTGAACCTTTACTATAGCTTTACACTGAACGTTGAGTTCGTCTGTGTAGGATAGGTGGGAGGCTATGAAACTGTGGCGCTAGCTGCAGCGGAGCCAACCTTGAAATACCACCCTGTCGTGCTTGACGTTCTAACCTAGGTCCGTTATCCGGATCGGGGACCGTGTATGGTGGGTAGTTTGACTGGGGCGGTCTCCTCCCAAAGAGTAACGGAGGAGCTCGAAGGTACGCTCAGCGCGGTCGGACATCGCGCACTGTGTGCAAAGGCATAAGCGTGCTTGACTGCAAGATCGACGGATCAAGCAGGTACGAAAGTAGGACTTAGTGATCCGGTGGTTCTGTATGGAAGGGCCATCGCTCAACGGATAAAAGGTACTCCGGGGATAACAGGCTGATACCGCCCAAGAGTTCATATCGACGGCGGTGTTTGGCACCTCGATGTCGGCTCATCACATCCTGGGGCTGTAGTCGGTCCCAAGGGTATGGCTGTTCGCCATTTAAAGTGGTACGCGAGCTGGGTTCAGAACGTCGTGAGACAGTTCGGTCCCTATCTGCCATGGGCGTTGGAGATTTGAGAGGGGCTGCTCCTAGTACGAGAGGACCGGAGTGGACGAACCTCTGGTGTTCCGGTTGTCACGCCAGTGGCACTGCCGGGTAGCTATGTTCGGAAGCGATAACCGCTGAAAGCATCTAAGCGGGAAGCGCGCCTCAAGATGAGATCTCCCGGGAGCTTGACTCCCCTGAAGGAACCATCAAGACCAGGTGGTTGATAGGCTGGGTGTGTAAGTACAGCAATGTATTGAGCTAACCAGTACTAATGATCCGTGTGGCTTGACCATATAACCTCAAGTTGCTTCGCAATCCGAAGCATCCTTGGCCCTACGACACGTACAGTCGTCCCAATGTTCGCTACTTCCCAACCTCTGAGAGCGTGAGCGCCGGTATGGCGAGTCCCTCGCATAAAGCCCGCACTTCCATGTGCGGACTGTCCAAAAATGCGAAGACTCCCCACATCCTGGCGACCCTCCACCCTCTCCCTGGTGACAATAGCTGTATGGAACCACCCGATCCCATTCCGAACTCGGAAGTGAAACGTACATGCGCCGATGGTAGTGTGCATCTAGCATGCGAGAGTAGGTCATCGCCAGGGTCTTTACCCTAAACCCCCGCCGGATTCCGGCGGGGGTTTTTCTTTGCGCGGCTTCGTTGTTTGCCGCGGGCAACGGCCTGACTTACTTCGGACAGGCAGCAGCCCGCCGCCCGGTAGCCGCTCTTCCCTCGGCAAGGCATCCTGCCTTGACTCGGGCGCGCGCCCGCTCCGCTTCGCGGATCGGTCCGGCCCGGCGAAGCACGCCGGGCGTTCACCCGCTCGCGCGGCATGCCGCGCAAGCTAAGCGGGCTCACCCATGGCGCGCTTGACGCAGCCACCGGCCGCCAGGCCGCGGCTGTGGAGGTTGGGCGTGTGACTTCGGCGAAGAAGCGTGACCCGTCCATCAAAGTTGAATCGAAAACCGGGGCCAGAGTGCAATTTCGAGCCGAAATTGCACTCTGGCCCCGGTTTTGCGGAGCGATTCACTAAGCGGAATGGGCGGGCGATTGAGTCAGAGCAACCTGCGTGCTTTGGTGTCGGATCAGCGGCGCAGGCGCCGCAGTTGTGCCAGATCCTCGGCGATCGCGTCCAGGCAGTTCGCCTCCATGCTGCGATAGAGCGCGAGGACTTCGTCTCCCAACGGCGTCAACGCCGCCCCGCCGCCGCCCTTGCCCCCAGTCAGCGTCGCCGCCACTGGCGCACCGAAGTAGAGGTTCATCTCTTCGACCAGCTGCCAAGCGCGCCGATAGCTCATCGCCATGCGGCGACCGGCCGCCGAGATTGAGCCCGTCTCGCGAATGCCCGCCAACAGATCCGCCTTGCCCGGCCCGAGCATGACGCTGTCGAGGCGGATCCGCAGCTGGAAATCGGAAGACGTGCGCATGGGCCCAGCTTAGTGGACGCTGTCATGCCCGAGAAGCGATGCAGCCGGCACGCCTGTTGTCGTCACTGCCTGCCGACACCTCGATTGCGAGCGTGTCGCCATGGCCGTCAAGCCGACAACGCCCGCCAGCTCCACGTGGATGGCCAAGCCCGTCGATGCGATTCCGAACGGCGCGCTGTCCCGGCTTCGCGCCGAGGCGGCACAGTGCCGCGCCTGCCCGCTGTGGCGGCCAGCCACCCAGACCGTGTTCGGACGCGGGCCGGCGTCTGCTCGGCTGGTGCTGGTCGGCGAGCAACCCGGTGACCGCGAGGATCTCGCCGGGCAGCCCTTCGTCGGTCCCGCGGGGCAACTGCTGCGCGAGACCCTGGCGCAGGTCGGCATCGATACTGCGTCGGTCTACCTCACCAACGCAGTCAAGCATTTCAAGTTCGTACCGCGCGGCAAGCGTCGGCTGCACCAGCGCGCCAATGCGAGCGAGCAGGCCGCGTGCCGGCCCTGGCTTGCAGGCGAACTGGAGCGCATCGCGCCCGCGGTGGTGGTCGCGCTGGGGGCAATGGCCGCGCAGACCTTGTTCGGCAATGCCTTCCGGGTCTCGACCCAGCGCGGCGCCTGGCAGACGCTGCCCAACGGCCGGCGCGCGCTCGCGACCTGGCATCCGTCCGCGCTGCTGCGCATGCGTGCGCCCGACCGGGCGCAGGCCGAACATCAATTCGCGCAGGACCTGGCCCGTGTCGCCGACCATCTGATGCGTTGACGCGAGATTGCGTGCCGTGCGGCGCCTGCGTCGGTTCGCCTCAGGCAGTGTGCGCCTGGCCTCGTGTATCGTCAGGGTCTCGTCCAGCGGGAGGCCAGACGCGCGCCGATGAGCATCTATGCACTGGAATCGGTGTTCCGACCGGCGTCGGTCGCCGTCGTCGGCGCCAGCCCGCGGCCGCGTTCGCTCGGGCGGCTGGTGCTGCAACAGTTGCGCGACGGCGGGTTCACCGGCCCCATCGGGCTGGTCAATCCGCGTCATGCGCAGATCGATGGCGTGGATGCGGTGACGACGCTCGAGGCGCTGCCGTTCGCGCCTGAATTGGTGATCATCGCCGCGCCGCCGGCCGACGTTGCCGACGTGGCCCGCGCCGCCGCCGACCGGGGCGCCAAGGCCGCGATCGTGCTCACGCGCGACATGGGCAGCGGGCCGGGCTCGCATAACGCAGCGCTGGCCGAGATCGCGCGCAGCCGCGGTCTGCGCATCGTCGGGCCGAACTGCCTGGGCGTCATCGCGCCGCATGCGCGGTTGTTCGCCAGCTTCGCCGCGCACGCGCCGGCACCGGGCGAACTGGCGCTGATCTCGCAGTCGGGCGCCGTGGCCGCCGGCATGATCGAGTGGGGCCGCTCGCGCGGAATCGGATTCTCGGCCGTGGCCTCGCTCGGCGACGGCTTGGATGTCGACTTTGCCGACCTGCTCGACTACTTCGCCACCGACCGCCGCACCCGCGCGATCCTGCTCTACGTCGAGCGCGTACGTGACGCCCGCAAGTTCCTCTCGGCCGCGCGTGCCGCCGCACGCGCAAAGCCCGTGGTGGTGGTCAAGCCTGGCCGGCATGCGCGCAGCGCCGAGCCGCCGCAGACGCACACTGCCGCGCTGGCCAGCCCGGATGCGGTCTACGACGCGGCGTTCCGGCGCGCCGGCTTGCTTCGCGTGCATGCGCTCGACGAACTGTTCGCGGCCGCGGCGACGCTGTCGCGGTTGCGGATGCCGCCCGGCAATCGCTTGGCGGTGATGACCAACGGGATCGGCGTGGGCATGCTCGCACTCGACCGCCTGGTCGACCTGGGCGGCGAGCGCGCTGCACTGTCGGACACCACGCTCGAGACGCTCGATGCCGCGTTGCCGCGCGGCTGGTCGCGCCGCAACGCGGTCGACATGCTCGGCGACGCCGACGGCCCGCGCTACGCCACGACTCTGGCCGCGCTGCTGCAGGACCAGGACAACGACGCGATCCTGGTCATGAACGTGCCGACCGTGCTGTCTTCGCCGCCCGAGGTCGCGCGCGCCGTCGTCGAGACGCTGCGCGCGCATCCGCGTGAGGCCGCGCGTAAGCCGGTGTTCGGCGTGCTGGTGGGCGAGCATCCCGAGGCGCGGCGGATTCTGGCCGACGCCGGCGTGCATGCCTTCACCAGCGAGGCTGGCGCCGTGCGCGGCTTCATGTATCTGGTGCGACACCAGCAGGCGCAGCGCGCGTTGATGGAAACGCCGCCGAGCCTGCCTGACGACTTCAACGTCGATGTCGCCGGCGCACGCGCGGTTGTCGAGGCGGCGCTCGCCGACGGCCAGCGCTGGCTCGACCCGCCAGCGATCGCCCGGTTGTTTGCCGCCTACGACATCCCGATCGCCGAGGCGATCCCGGTGCCCGATGCCGACGCGGCGGCCGGGGCGGCGGCGGCCCTGCTCGAGCGTGGCGGCGCGGTGGCGGTGAAGATCTGGTCGCGCGACATCCCGCACAAGTCCGACATCGACGGCGTGCGGCTGAACCTGGCGAGCGTGGACGCGGTGCGCGAGGCCGCGGACGAGCTGCTGCGCTGCGCCCGGGCCGCGCGCCCGCAGGCGCGGATCGACGGCGTCACCGTGCACCCGATGGTCGTGCGGCCCAAGGCGCGCGAACTGATTGCCGGCATCGCCGACGACCCGACCTTCGGCCCGGTGGTGGTCTTCGGCCGCGGCGGCACCGCGGTCGAGATCATCGACGACAAGGCCCTGGCGTTGCCGCCGCTGGATTTGCGCCTGGCGCACGAGTTGATCGGACGCACGCGCGTGGCGCGCATCCTCAAGGCCTACCGCGATGTGCCGGCGGCCGACGAACGGGCGGTGGCGCTGCTGCTGGTGAAACTGGCGCAGATGGCCGCCGACATTCCCGAGATCCAAGAGGTCGACGTCAATCCGCTGCTCGCCGATCGCGATGGCGTGATTGCGGTCGATGCGCGGGTCGCAGTGGGTCCGGTGCAGCGGCTGCATCCCGGCCGAGGACACCCGCGTTTTGCGGTGTTCCCGTATCCGAAGGAGTGGGAGCGCACGATCGCGCTTGGCAATGGCAGCGATGTGTTCGTGCGCCCGGTGCGCCCGGAGGATGAGGCGATGTTCCTGCGCTTCTTCGAACGGGTCAGCACCGACGACCTGCGGCTGCGCTTCTTCAGCGCGGTGCGTCACTTCAGCCACGAATTCATCGCCCGGCTCACCCAGCTCGACTATGCGCGCTCGATCGCGCTGGCGGCGATCGACCCGGCCAGCGGCGAGATGCTCGGCGCGGTGCGCCTGCTGGCCGACGCCAACTACGACACCGGTGAGTACGGGATCATGGTGCGCTCCGATCTCAAGGGCGCGGGCCTGGGCTGGCGGCTGATGCGGATCATGATCGAGTACGCCCGCTGGCAGGGGCTGCGGATGGTCGAGGGGCAGGTGCTGCGGGAGAACACCACGATGCTGGCGATGTGCCGCCAACTGGGGTTCTCGATCACCGCAGACCCCGACGATGCGACCGTGGCGATCGTGCGCCTGCCGATCGTGGCCGAGCCGCCGCCGGCGATCTGAACGCCGGCCGTCGGCCTCGCGCCGGCGCCCGCCGCGCCGGCGATAATGGCGCGTGCGCAAGATCCTCCACATCGACATGGATGCGTTCTACGCGTCGGTGGAGCAGCGCGACGATCCGTCGCTGCGCGGGCGGCCGGTCGTCGTGGCCTGGCGCGGGGCTCGCTCGGTGGTCTGCGCGGCCTCCTACGAGGCCCGACCCTACGGCGTGCGCTCGGCGATGCCGGCGGTGACCGCCGAGCGGCTATGCCCGGATGCGGTGTTCGTGCCGCCGGATTTCCCGCGCTACAAGGCCGTCTCGCGGCAGGTCCGCGAGATCTTCCTGCAGCACACCGACCTGGTGCAGCCGCTGTCGCTCGACGAAGCCTATCTCGACGTGACCGCCCCCAAGATTGCCTCACCCAGCGCGACCGCGACCGCGCAGGCGATCCGTGCACAGATCCGTGAGGCGACCCAGCTGACGGCGTCGGCGGGCGTGGCGCCCAACAAGTTCCTGGCCAAGATCGCCTCGGACTGGCGCAAGCCTGACGGCCTGTTCGTGGTCAAGCCGGGCCAGGTCGAGGCGTTCCTGACGCCGCTGAAGGTCGGCCTGATCCCGGGCGTGGGCAAGGTCATGGAGAAGAAACTCGCCGAGCTCGGCGTGACCACGGTCGGCGAACTACGTGGGCTGTCGCTCGACGCGCTCGAGCGACGTTTCGGCAGCTTCGGCGCGCGGCTCTACCAACGCGCGCGCGGCATCGATGAGCGTCCGGTCGAGCCGGACCAGCCGGTGCAGTCGATCTCCTCGGAGGACACGTTCGAGACCGACCTGCCGCTCGAAGCGCTGGCGCCGATGATCGAACATCTGGCGGAGAAGACCTGGGCGGCCACGCGCAAGACCGCACGCGTGGGCCGGACCGTCGTGCTCAAGCTCAAGACTGCGCAGTTCCGCATCCTCACGCGCAGCTTCACGCCCGATGCGCCCCCGGCTTCCCAGGCCGAGCTCACGCGGATCGCGTTGGCATTGCGCGAACGCGTGGATCTGCCGGCCTCGACCCGCTACCGGCTCGTCGGTGTCGGCCTGGGCGGCTTTCGCGAGCCCGAAGACCTGCCGCAGCAGGCTGGCCTGTTCGGCGAGGCCGAGCTTTAGCCGGCGTCGCTCTAGCCTGCGTCAGGCCGGCTGCCAGTCGAAGCTCAGCGTCTCGTCGCGTGCAAAGCGCTGCAGGTGGTTCTCGATGACCTGCTGATAGCGCGTGATCGCGTCGGCATCGGGCTGGGTGAGCACGATCCGCAGCGCATCGCCCTCGACGACGAAGTCCGCGCCCGCGGCGTCGCCGGCGAACGGGATGAAGGCGTGCGCGTCGTGGTCGCGGCGGATCTCGAACTTGTGCCGCCAGTGGTTGCACAGCGTGCGCAGCAGGCGCGGGGCATCGTTGGACCGGGAGGTGGCGGTTGTGGTGATCGGCATTGCAGGACTCCAGAGCGGGCGGCATCGCCGCGGAGCGAGCATAGGCGCGCGCCGTACGCCTTGCACATGGAATCGGGCGAACGCAGCGTTGCAGGCGGCAAGCCGCGACGCGATGGCCCACACTAGGCAGCTTCCCCGCACGACGAGACGAGGCACAGGCGTGAACGATGCATCCACGACGGCGACCGGCTTTCCCTGGCCGGTGGCGCTGTTCGATCTCGACGGCACCCTGGTCGACAGTGCATCGGACATCGCCGCATCGGTGAATCGCTTGTTGGCCGAGCTCGGCCATGCCCAGGTCGACGAGGCCACCGTACGCAGCTGGATCGGCGATGGCGCGCGCCAGCTCATCACCGCGGCGTTGCGGCACGCCGGCGACGGACGCGATGTCGAGACGGTGATGCCGCGCTTCATGCAGCATTATCGCGACTGCCTGTTGCTCGATCCGCAGATCTATCCCGAGGTGCCCGAGACCCTGCAGGCGCTGCGCGCGGCCGGCGTGCGGATGGCGGTGTGTACCAACAAGCCGGCGCCGTTCGTCGGCCCACTGCTCGAGGCGCTGGATCTGGCGCAGTACTTCGACGCGGTGCTCGGCGCCGGCGAGTTGCCCGAGCGCAAGCCGCATCCGTTGCCGCTGCTGCATCTGGCCGCGCATTTCGGCGTCGACATCGGGCAGTGCCTGATGGTCGGCGACTCGTCAGCCGATGCCGGTGCGGCGATCGCCGCGGGGGCGCCGCTGGTGCTGGTGACCTACGGCTACCGGCGTGACTTCGACCTGCATGGCTGCGGCGCGCGCGCCGTCATCGACCGGTTCGGCCAGTTGCTGGCGCTCTGAGCAGACGCGCTTCAATGGACGCGCGCTGTCGGCGTCGCTGGCGCTAATGCGCCTGCAGCCAGGCCTCGGTCTGGGCCGGAGTGTGCAGCCGCACGACTGTCAGCTGCGGATAGGCCGCCTCGATGCTGGGCATGCGTTCGGCCCATTTGTGCAGGGTCACGGCCTGCCAGCGCAGGATGTTGACGTTGGGATCGCACGACAGCAGCCGCCACAGTGGGCGCTCGACGTTGCCGTTCCACAGCCGCGTGCGCATCACGCTGCGCACCAGAGTGCGGCGCAGCAGCCGGCGACGCACCAGTGCTGCCGGGTAATCGAGCCACAGCAGCAACTGCGCACGCGGTCCCAGGATGCGGTCGGTGCCCTGGCTGACGTACTGGAACTCGGTGACCCAGCGCGGCTCGGCGGCGAAGGCGCGGACATCGTCGAGAAACGTCGGCCGCGGCGTCCAGTCGGGGCCGTGATACAGGGCGTCGATCTCGATGTGGCGCAGACCCCAGCGTGTGGCCAGACGTCGGGCCAGCGTGGTCTTGCCGCTGCCGGTGACACCGGCGACGAGCACGCGCTGGGGAACGAACGGCAGCGGAGCGTGGGGGTCATGCATCCGGGGATGCTATCGCGGCCGGCGTGGGGGACGCGCCGACGCGTTGCGCCTGGCATGACGGTCACGCGGTCGCTGATGGCCGCGCCCTGTCCGCGAGCGCCGCGAACCATGCCGCATACGGCGAATTGCCGACCAGGTGCCGGTTGTAGTCGGGAGCGCCATCGGTCCACCACACCGGGCCGCGTTCGCCCAGGCCGCGTTTGGCGGCATCCACCTGTCGGCGTGCGCGGGCGAGCGCCTTCGCATCGTTGGCCGCAAGCGCCGCCTTGACCGCGCGGCGCGCATCCATCAGCGTCGATACCAGCTGCTGGCGCGCGGGCTCGTCCAGGTGCGGATTGGTGCTGCGCCACAAGCGCCCGCGCACCACCAGATAACGGCCGTCGGGGGTCTTCAGCGGCGGCGCTGTGCGGGTCATGCGGTCTGCGGCCGGCAGATCATCGCGGTGTTCGGCTATGGCTGTCGCGCAACGCACACGATCGCATGACGTCTGTTTCACGCAATGCCAAGCCCAGGTTGGCGAGCATCCAGGGTCCCGGCTGCGTGCAGGCGCGGTCGCCCAACAGGAGGTCCCGATGTCCACACCCCCTTTCGCCCGGTCGCGCGTGCGTACCGCGGCCCAGGCCACCGTCCTGGGTCTGATGTCCGGCATGCTGCTCGCGGCCTGTGCGCCCGCTGATGATGCGCCAACGGCCGCCCAGCCCGAAGCGCCCACGCCGGCACCGGCGCAGGCGCCTGCCACCGACGCGGCCGCGCCCAGTGCAGCGGGCGGCACCGAGGGCGGCGACGGTTCGCAGATCGAGCTCGGCACCTTGAGCGAACGCGACATCGCCGATGCGGCGTTGGCCGGCGAACTTGCATGCAGCTTCGCGCAAGACGGCCAGGCGCCGTTGTTGTTCGCAAAGGGCGTGGTCGGCGCCGCCGAGCCTGCGCAGGGCGTCGTCAAGGTGAGCGGTGTCGTCGAGCCGGTGCGCGCACCCGGTGGCTTCGACGGCATGACGAAGAACCCCACATTCACCGGACGCGGCACGACGATCCATATCGTCGAGACCGGCACGGCGTCCAACGGCGGCGAGTCGCCCCCGCGCCCGGCGACGTTGACCTACCAGCGCGGCGATGGCGCGAGCCGCAGCCTCGAGGGTATGTGGCAATGCGGGCCATGAGCGGCGACGCGGCCTGATCCAGTATCCGGTCATTCCATTCAAGCTACTGCGCAGCATCTGCGCGACCGCACTGGTGGCGGGACCCTCCCGCCACCAGTGCGCGATCACGGTGCGACGTGGCCTTCGATCGAATCGTCGAGCGTCTTGCCGATCGCGGCGCCGAGCGCCATCTTCGTCGCCGCGACGAAGTCGCCGTGCTTGTTGTCCCAGTAATAGCCCGCCTGCGGCTGCACCCGGATCACGGTGATCCTGGGGTCGTCCTTGCCCTCGGTGAACCAGGTTTTCATGATCGGGCTCCACAAGGCCTCGATCCGGTCGCGATCCCGGCTCACCGTGGCATGGCCATCGAGTACCAGAAAGCCGGAATGCTTGGATGCCTGCAGATACAGCCGCACGTTCGGGTCGGCCTGGATCTCGGCGTTCTTGTGGCTGTCGGCAGCGCTGAGGAACCACAGCACGCCATCGTCGTCGGCCTGTTCGATCGACATCGGACGGGTGCCGCCGGTGTCGCTGTTCGACAGCGGCGTGGTGCAGAAGAAGCAGGCGCCGGCATCCTTGGACATGTCGCGGATGCGGGCGGTCGCCGCCGTGGCCGCCAGATCCTGGCGGTTGTCCTCGGGCTGGTTGCGGTTGATCGAATCCATGGGGCGTCTCCATCGGTTGGGGCACGCCGAGGCGCGAAGGGGGTGCGCGTCGGTCGATGCGACAGCGTGGAAGTGCGCCGGTGATCCGGGTGTGACTCCGGCGACCCCATCGCCTCCACGCCGGGCCCGGCGATGGGCGGCTTGCGTCCTGGCGCCCGGCCTGCGACCGTGCCCCGGATGACGAGATCGCACGCCCTGTCGCCCATCGGCCGCGTCTTTGCGGTGGTGGCCTTGATCGAAGCGTTCACCTGGGCCGGCCTGCTGATTGGCATGGCCCTCAAGTACGGCACCGGCACCACGACCCTGGGGGTATGGTGGTTCGGGCGCCTGCACGGCGCGGCGTTCCTCGCCTATCTTGCCGTCGCACTCGTCGCGGCGCTGCGCCTGCGCTGGCCCTGGTGGGCCTGGCTGCTCGCGATCCTGGCTGCAGTGCCGCCGCTGGCGACCCTACCGCTGGAGCGCTGGTACCGGCGCCGGGGCCTGCTCGCCGCGCCCCCTGCGCGAGCATAGCCCCGAAAAGGTGTCGCAATCAGCGCTCGCGTCCCAACTGCCGGGCCATCTCCCGCGTCAGCCGGCGCCGCGCCATGTAGCCCTGCAACTGGCGGGCCTTGATCGTGGTGGGGCGCAGCTGGGTGCTGCCGTCGGGTCCGGTCTCGACCCGATAGCGCCGCGACGCCCCGCACAGTTCGGCGTGGCTGGCGGTGATCGTGACCACGGTGATCTCCAGGCACTGCAACGGCATGTCGGCGCGGATATGCGGGTTCGCCGCGCAGGCGCGCTCGATCATTGTGCGGAACCGACCGATGTCCTTTTCTTCGCCGCTGCCCAGCGGGCCGACATTGGTCGCGCTGCGTGCGTCCTCGGCCTCGATCACGCTCGGATCCTGCCAGCGCTCGGTGCGCTCGGGGATGACCGCACGCACGCGGTGGCCGTCCGGGCCGGTGAGCTCGAGCATGATGTCGAGCAGATAGACCGGCTCCAGGCCCAGATTGGTCACGAAACAATGCGCGTGCATGCCGCGACCGGCGCCCGAGGTGATCAGGATCGACGGGCGGTGCTGCCGCCGGTAGCTCGACAGGAACACATTGAGATAGACGATCCAGATCAGCGCGGTCAGCCCGCTCATGCCCGCGGCGATCAGCGGCGCGTAGTCGAGCAGCGTTTGCAGCACGGCGAGCTCCTTGGGGCCATGGCGACAGGGAGGGACCGGCGACTGTGACCGCGCCGGCGTCGGCCCGGTGCCAAGGCCGCGCCCCGCACCGTGTCGTTCCTGCACGGCAAGCCGACGACCCGCGGTGTGGCGCGGGCGGTACACTCCCGATCCCCTGAACGCGAGGAGCGCGTCATGCATCGATTCCGTCTGTCCGCCGTCTGTTTCCTGGTGCTCGCCACGCTGGCGCTGGCGGCGTGTTCGTCCGCCAAGCCCGAAGCGACGGTCCAGGCGTTCTATGAGGCGGCAGCCAAGGGCGATGTCGAGAAGGCCACCGCGCAGGTGTCGTTCGCCGACGTGCCCGCCAACGGCATGGTGCAGGCCAAGGGCAAGGTGCAGATGATCGTCGGCGAGATGCAGTCGCGGATCGATGCCAACGACGGCCTCGACAAGGTCGAGGTGATCGAGTCGAGCATCGACGACGAGGGCGACACGGCGCGCGTGCAGGTCCGGGTGGTCTTCGACAATGGCAAGGACCTGACCGAGACGCACCACATGGTCCGCGACGACGGCAAGTGGAAGATCCGTCTGCGCTGAGGACGAGACGATGCGGCGCTGGTGGTGCGCGCTGCTGGCGTTGTGCGCGGCCAGCGTCTGTCTGGCCGGCAGTCCGACGCTGCCGGACGAGGCGCAGGCTGGCGATCTGATATTCCGGCGCGGGACCGAATCGGTCAGCGCGATGGTGCTGGCGATCGACGGCGGGCCATTCAGCCACGTCGGCATGCTGGTCGGGCATCCCGGCGCTTGGCAGGTCGTGCATGCGACGCCCTCCGAAGTGCCTGGGCGCGCCGACGGCGTGGTTGTCGATGCCCTGAGTTTCTTCCTCGATCCGGTGCGCAGCCGTGGCTATGCGGTCTATCGCGTCGATGCGCCCGAGGCCCTGCACGCCGCCGCGGTCGGCGAAGCGCTGCGCAAGCGCGGTACCCCATTCCGGATGGCCGATCCGGCCGGCACGTACTGCACCCGGCTGGTCTGGGACGCGTGGCGGCGTGCCGGCGTTGATCTGGACGTGCGCTTCACCCGCCTCGCCTTGCCGCTGATGCAGGGCGACTATCTGCTGCCGACCCCGCTCAGCCGGTCGCCCCGGTTGCGGCGTCTGGCGTTGCCGCAGGATGCCGAGGGCTGAACGCGGCCCCATCGCGGGCTGTGACCGGCGGCTCATTCGCCGGCCTCGCAGGCCACTAGGCTGGCGCCGGGGGATCCTTCCGACGGACTGGAGACAAGCACGATGAGCAGACGTGGACGCGTGATCGCGGCGATGGTGTCGCTGGTGCTGGGGATCGTGGTGGTGGGCAGCGCCGCCGCGCGCTGGCCGATCCTCGGCGTGGAGTGGGCGGAATGGACGCGTTACGACGCGGCCGGCAACGCGATCGGCGGTGGCCGGATCGAATGCGACGGCTCGGTCCAGACCTGGGGCGATGCCGGCGGGGCGCATGGCTTCACGCTCTATCCCTGCCCCTGAGGGCTGCGGCGGGCGGACCCGGTCCGCCCGCCGTCATTCGCGCGCCGTGCCGTCGCGGTGACGGCGAGGCAAGCGCAATGCTCTAGTAGACCTGCCGCGCGTCCGGCGGGGGCGGGTTCCACTGATACAACCAAGTCTCGCTCAGCGCAGCGCCGGTGCTTGGATCGCGCAGGAACAGGCGCAGGTCCAACTGTTCGGTGCCCGGCCCCGGCGGGACGATGTCGAACATCACCCGATAGCCTTCGACCGCGTGCAGCGGACGGGCCGAGACCGTTTCCAACTGGCCGGCGGTGGTCTGCAGCACCGGCTCGACCGTGGCATTGCGCCCGGCCAGCGCCGCGAGCGCGCCGCCGGCGAAGTCGACCGCGAAGCGCTGCGACCAGGCCTTGCGCGCGAAGCCGATGCGGCCGCCCAGACCTGTGCGCGTGGCGATGCAGGTCGCCAACGGCGGACGCGCGGGCATCGCCTCGCCCCAGAACAGCCGGTAGCCGAACAGCAGCTCGCGACCGGGCTCGATCGGCTGGGCCGGATGCCAGAACGCGACGACGTTGTCGAAGGTCTCATCGACGGTCGGGATCTCGACCAACTGCACCTCGCCGCGCCCCCAGCCGTCGCGCGGTTCCACCCACAGCGAGGGCCGACGCTCGTAGAAGACGCCGTCGTCCTGGTAGTGGTCGAAGTTGCGATCGCGCTGCAGCAGGCCAAAGCCACGCGGGTTGTCGTCGGCGAAGGCGTTGAACCGCAGCGCGCGCGGATTGCCCAGCGGACGCCACAGCCACTCGCCGCTGCCGGTGTGCAGAGCGAGGCCGTCACTGTCGTGGATCTCCGGGCGCCAGTCCCAGGCCATGCGGCGGTCGTTCTCGCCGGTCTGGTACATGCTGGTTGCCGGCGCGATGCCCAGGCGCTCGATCGTGGTGCGCGGGTACAGTGCGCAGTCGACCTCCATCACCAGCGGCTCGCCCGGGGTGATTGCGAACCGGTAGGCGCCGGCGACCGAAGGCGAATCGAGCAGGGCGTAGACGACCACGGTGTCGCTGTCGGGCGCCGGGCGCTCGAGCCAGAAGTCGGTGAAGTCGGGAAACTCTTCCGGCCGCGGCAGGCCCGTATCCACGGCCAGGCCACGCGCCGACAGGCCGTACTGACCGCTCGCGCCGACCGCGCGGAAGTAGCTTGCGCCCAGGAACGCGGCGAAGTCGCGCTTGGGATCGCTGCGCCGATTGAGCCGGAAGCCGGCGAAGCCCAGATCGGTCGGCAACGTGGCGCCATCCAAGCCCGAAGCGCCGTAGTCGAACATCGCCGGGTCGTAGGCGATCTCGCGCGCCTGGCCGTCGGTCAGCGCGTGCATGCGGACCGGCCGCTTGAAGAACAGGCCCAGGTGGAAGAACTGGGCCAAGTAGCGGGTGTCGTCCTCGTGCCACAGCGCATGGTCCTGGCGGAACTGCAGTGCCTGGTAGGCGTCCCAGTCGAGCGCGGCGACCGCCTGGGGCAGTGCGGCCGGCCGCGCGGTGTAGGCCTGGCCGGCCAACGCGCGGGCGCGTCCCTTGAGCGCGGCGAAGTCGAACGGGGCCGGTGCGCCCATGCGCAGGGCGGCCAAAACCGAGGTCGGCAGAGCGGCCGCGCACAGGGCCGCCAGGCCGCCGTGCAGGAACGAGCGTCGTTGCATGCGGGCGAGGTCCGGGGGTGGAGCGCGCATCCTATCCAACCCACGGCAACGTGCCGTTAGCGTGCCGCGGGCCTGCACGGCCACTGCACATCCACGCCCCTAGGCTGGCGCACCGTCGAAACGAGTTTCCCCGCATGCACGTCCGCGCAGGCTGCGAACTCGCGATCGAGACCGATGTCGCCGCCCCCGTCATCGCGATGCTGCGGCCCAGAACCGGCCGCGCGCGTTGGCACGTCAACGACCGCGCGGGCTTCGATCCGGCCTTGGGCTTCGACGAGTATCTCGACGGCTTCGGCAATCGCTGCCAGCGCTTCACACTGCCGCCCGGCCTGACCCGTATCCGCTTGCAGACGCGCGCCGCCGCCGCGCCCGACCCCGATGCGATGCCCGTGGCGCCTGCGGTCGCGCCCGCCGACCTGCCGGCCTCGACACTGCAGTTCCTGCTGCCCAGCCGCTACTGTCCGTCCGATCGCGCGGCCATGTACGCGCGCGCGCTGGAGATCGTCGGCGACGCCGCCCCGGGCCATGCCCAGGTCGAGGCGATCCGGCGCTGGATCCACACGCATCTGGCCTATCGCTATGGCGTCAGCGACGCCAGCACCGATGCCCAGGACACGCTGGCGCAAGGCGCCGGTGTCTGTCGCGACTTCGCGCATGTCGGCATGACGCTGTGCCGCGCGCTCGACATTCCGGCGCGGATGGTCGTGGGCTGGCTGCACGACCTCAAGCCGATGGACATGCACGCCTGGTTCGAGGCCTACGTGGGCGACGCCTGGCATACCTTCGATGCCACCCAGGCGGCACCGCGCGGCGGCCGGGTGGTGATCGCGCACGGACGCGACGCCGCCGACGTCGCCTTTCTCACCAGCTACCGGCCGCTGCGCACGGTGTCGATCCAGGTCTGGACCGAACTCGACGCAGTGGCCTGAGCCCACTGGAACCCCGTCCATGCAGTTGTTCAAGTGCGACCGTTGCGAGCAGGTGCTGTACTTCGAGAACACCGAGTGCCTGCGCTGCGGCGCGCGGCTGGGGTTCGTACCCGAGCAGGTGACGCTGGGCGCGCTGATCCCCGACGGCGCGGCCTGGCGGCTGCAGGCCGCGCCGTCGGGACCGCGCTACCGATTCTGCGCCAACGCCTCGCATTCGGCCTGCAACTGGCTGCTGCCTGCCGACGATGCCGAAAACTACTGCCGTGCCTGTCGCCACAATCGCACCATCCCGGACCTGTCCGATGACGACCGGCTGCAGGCTTGGCGGCGGATCGAGGTCGCCAAGCGCCGGCTGTTCTACAGCCTGCTGCGCTTGCGCCTGCCCACGCCGACCGTCGGCAGCGGCGATCCCGAGCCGCTGTCGTTCGATTTCCTCGCCGACCCGCCGGACGGGCCGCGGGTGATGACCGGGCACGACAACGGCCACATCACCATCGCGCTGTCGGAGGCCGACGACGCCCGCCGGGAGGCGGCGCGGGTGTCGATGGGCGAGCTCTATCGCACCTTGCTGGGACATTTCCGCCACGAGATCGGCCACTACTACTGGGACAGACTGGTGCGCGACGCCGGGCAGGCCGAGCTCACCCGCTGCCGCGCGCTGTTCGGCGACGATCGACAGGATTACGGCCAGGCGCTGCAGCGCTACTACGCAAACGGTGCACCCGCGAACTGGCAGGACAGCCATGTCAGCTGCTACGCGACGATGCACCCCTGGGAGGACTGGGCCGAGACCTGGGCGCACTACCTGCACATCGTCGACACGCTGGAGATGGCCGCCGCGTTCGGCATCCGCATCGCGCCCGACATTGCCGAGAGTGCGACGATGGAGACCGAGATCACCTTCGACCCGCATTACGTGGCCGACCTGCAGCGGCTGATCGACGCTTGGTTGCCGCTGACCTATGCAGTCAACAGTCTCAATCGCGCCATGGGCCAGCCCGACCTGTACCCGTTCGCGATCGCGCCGCCGGTGCTGGAGAAGATGGCCTACATCCACGGCCTGATCCGGCGCGCGGGCGGGCGCGCCGGCGTCGCTCAGCCGTAGTAGGCCAGGAACATGTCGACCGCCGATTCGGCCACGCGCGTGCGTTGCGCCGCCGACAGCGGCGGCTGGCCCATCGACAACTGCGGCCACAGCGCGAAGCTCTTGACCAGGCCCTGCAGCTGCATCGACGCGAATGCCGGGTCGTCCGTCCGCAGCCGGCCGTCGGCGGCCGCGGCCCGGATCCAGACCGACACCCCTTCCTCGCGATCGCCCAGGCGGGAGAGCAGGTCGCGCGCCAGCGCAGGCGAGTGGATGCCCGCGGCGATGGCCACGCGCGCGAGGTCCACGAACTCCGGGTCGTGGAGCAGCCGCAGCTTCTGGCGCACCAGCTCGAGCAGTTGGGGGCGCAGCGGGCGATCGGCGCGGTAGGCGAGGTCCGGCCCGCAGACGCCGCGCTCGAGCATCGACTCGAGAATGCGCAGGAACAGCGCGTCCTTGCCGGGAAAATGGTTGTAGACGGTGCGTTTGGAGACGCCGGCGCGACTGGCGATGCGGTCCATGCTGGTCGCCTCGTAGCCGGCGGCGCGGAACTCGGCCACCGCCGCCTCCAGGATCGCCGCGTGCTTGCGATCGGTGAGCCGGGCGAGGGGCGGGTCGCGGTCCATCACGCAATTCTACACCGAAGGGTTTACATTCAGTCTGCGATAACTACACTGCACCGTGTAGTTCCTGTGGAATCCTGCAATGCCCGCCGCCCCGACGTCTTTGCCTGCACGACCCGCGCGTCGTCGACGGCGCACCGCTGTCATCGTCCTCTCCGTCCTTGGAGCCTGCATCGTGAGCGCCTGCCTGCTGTCGTACTTCCGGACCACGCGTCCCATCGCCGACTACGCGACATCGCCGCAGGCCGAGGCCGGCCGCTTCCGCAATCCGGTGCCGCGACCGCCGATAGGGGCGGCCAAGACCGTTCGGTTGATGTGGGAGATGCTGTTCGAGAAGCCGGCCACCACCGTGCCGGCCCATGCGCCTGCGGTCTCGTCGCTGACTCCGGCCGACCTCGAGGCCGCGCCCGACCGCAGCGCCTGGCGGCTGGGCCACTCGACCGTGCTGCTCAAACTCCGCGGCGGCTTCTGGCTGACCGACCCGGTGTTCTCCGAGCGTGCCTCGCCGGTGCAATGGATGGGGCCCAAACGCTTCCACGCCCCACCGATCGCGCTCGAAGCGCTACCGCCGCTGCGCGGCGTGCTGCTGTCGCACGATCACTACGACCATCTCGACCGCGACACCGTGCGCGCATTGGCCGACCGTGCGGCGGTGTTCCTGACGCCCCTGGGCGTGGGCGACCGTTTGATCGCCTGGGGCGTGCCGGCAGCCAAGGTGCAGCAGTTCGACTGGTGGCAGGGCACCACGATCGGCGATCTGCGCTTCACCGCCACGCCGGCCCAGCACTTCTCCGGTCGCGGGCCGTTCGACAGCGACCGCACGTTGTGGGCCTCATGGGTGATCGAGGACCGCGCGGCCGACGGCGACCCCGGCCTGCGGCTGTTCTTCAGCGGCGACACCGGCTACTTCGACGGATTCGCGCAGATCGGCCAGCGTTTCGGACCGTTCGACGTGGCGATGGTCGAAACCGGCGCCTACGACCGGCGCTGGGCCTTCGTGCACATGCAGCCCGAGCAGACGGTGCAGGCGCATCTCGACCTGGGCGCGCGCGTGCTGCTGCCGGTGCACAACGGCACCTTCGACCTGGCAATGCACGACTGGGACGAGCCGTTCGAGCGTGTGGTGGCGATCGCCGCCGAGCGCGGGGTCACGCTGGCGACGCCGCGCATGGGCGAGCGCGTGGACCTGAGCGCGCCGCAGGCCACGACCGCCTGGTGGCGCGATTAGCGACGCTTCGCTGTGTCCTGCAGGCGCCGCAGGCACGCGGTACAGCGGCCACTTAGCGTCGCGTCGCGAGCACGCCGTCGAGCGCGGGGGCCGCGCGAAAGCCTGCCGCTTCGAGCCGGCGCGTGACCTCGCGCGGCACATCGCGTCCGCTGGTGAGGCGATTCGGGCTGCCGGTGTAATGAAACAGCCGGCCACCACGGCGCAGCACGCGGGCCAGCTGATCGTAGAACGTCCGCGCGTACAGCTCGCCGGCGATCCCGAAGCGAGGTGGGTCGTGCAGGATGGCATCCACCGACGCATCGGCAAGGTCGGCGATGGCCGTCACGACATCGGCATGGACCAGCGACAGGCGCCCCTGCCATGGCGCGGCATCGGGATCGGGCGACCACGGATTGCAGGTGCGCAGCCATAGCACGTCGGCGTTCTTCTCGAACGAATGCACATGCGCCGCGCCCGCCTCCAGGCAGCACGCGGCGAAATAGCCCAGGCCACCGCAGGTGTCGAGCACGCGCCCTCCTTGCGGGGCGGCCAGGGCGACCTTGCGGCGGGCATCGTCCAGCGGCGATGTCTGCGCGGTGGGCAGCATCTTGATGCCGTCGATCTCGAACGTCGGTGGCCCCCACGGCGTGGGCACGAGCTTGATCAAGGCACGGCCATAGCGCGAGATCGCGACCCAGGCATCGCCGTCGTAGCGGTACACGGTGCGCTCGCGCAGCGGTCCGGGCCAAGGGTAGTCCGCGCCCTGCCACGTCCAGTGCGCAGCGTGCAGCGTCGCGGTGCCGGTGCTGCGGTCCAGATCCAGCGAACCGGTCCACGTTGCCATGCCGGCCTCGCGCGCCGCAGTGAGCGCATTGGCGGTGTCGCGAGTCAACAGGGGGCCTACGAGGTGAGCCACGAGAAGCATCGAAAGAACGGGCAGGCATCGTAGCCGACACCACGCACGGATGGGGTTCACCGCAGCTTGCAATCGGTGTGCATTCGTGCCCGCGCTCGCAGGTTCCTCATTCGCGTAAACCCGACTTGAATGCGAACTGCGCAATTGCGTCGAATCGGCGTGAACGTTTGCACGCGCTTCAGGCAAACAAGTCTCTACTGCGCCCCGCGGGGCCACCCCCAACCCCGTATGTCCACGGATGCGCGCGCTGCGTGTCCAAGAAAAAAAGGAAACGCCCCCGATGAAAACTGTCCTGATCTCCGCCGCAATCGCTGCCGCCCTGTGTGCCCCGTCCGCATTCGCCCAGAGCATGGGGGGCGACACCTATCGCCCCGACCTGCAGGTCGGCCAGGGCAACGCCTTTATCGCCGGTAACGTCGGTCGTACGGACGGTGGCACGGCCGGTCGTTTCGGTACCGGCGATTTCAACGTGTTCGAGAGCCGCGACGGCCGCAAGACCGGTTACGGCCTGGTCGGTGGCTATCGCTGGAAGCTGGCGCAGAACTTCGGCCTGGGCGTGGAAGGCGGCTATACCGACCTGGGCAACCTGGTGGTCAAGAACGCGTTCCGCGACGACAGCGTCAACCAGCGCGAAGACACCAATGCGCTGCGCGGCTGGATCGCCGGTGGTAACGCGCGTCTGAACATCACCCCGGAGTGGTATGTGGGTGCGCGTGGCGGCTTCTTCCGCGCCTCGGACAACAACTCGCGCTACTACAACGACGTCGGTCAGGATCTGGGTCTGGAAAGCGGCGGCCGCGATGGTCGCAACAGCTGGTATGCCGGTGTCGGCACGGGCTGGAACGCCACCGAGAACTTCAGCGTCGGTCTGCACTACGACTACTTCCGCGCCAAGTCCGGCGACTTGCGCGATCCGGTCACCGGTGTGAAGTTCGAAGGTCCCAAGCGCTCGACCGCGCTGCTGGGTTTGACGGCCGAATACGCGTTCTAGGGTCGGATAGCGGACCGGGCGTTGCCCGGTCCGCATCAATGGGTATGACACATGGGCGCCCTTGGGCGCCCATGTGCGTTGCGGCGCTTGCGTGCGTCGTGCGCGCGACTCAGCGCGCCAGGTGCAGCGAAGATGCGGTAAGCGTGGTCGGCGATGTCGACAGCGCGGGGTCGAGCCGGTCAGCAAGTCCATCCTGATAGCTGCCGTCGGCGTTGCGGATCCGCAGACGCGCGTTCGGGCCGATGAGATCGCGCAACGTCGAGCCTTCGGTGGCGCTCTGGCGGCTGAGGAACGAGGCCACCAGGCGCCCCGAGCCATCCTGCCGCAGCACCCACAGGCGCAGGCTCATGTCGTACTCCAGAGTGAAACTGTTGTTCATCGATTGCGTCCTCGAACAGGCGTCCGTGCGCGCGAGCGCAGGGAGGTAGGGGGATGCAGGCGATTGTGCGAATGCACACATCGGCGATGCGTGAACCATGCAGCGACGCGTCTGCAAGGCCTGCAGCCTGGTGTCGCAGACCGCACGTGCAGACGTCAGGCTGTTCTGCGGCGTGACGCGCGTTCAGCGCGTCGACGTGCGACCACGGCGATGGTGGTCGGCGATCAAGCCGGCGAGTGCGTCGTCGTCGGCATAGAAGTACGCCACCGGCAGGTCGAGCACCTCGGCCATGCGGCGAAAGGTCTGCAGATCGGGTTGGTGCACGCCGGTCTCGTAGCGGTTGACCCGGGTGCTGGCGACGAAATCGTCGAGCCCGGCCTCGATCCCCAGCGTGCGCTGCGAGAGGCCCACCGCGGTGCGCGCCTCGCGCAACCGACGGCTGAAGACAGGCAGGGGTTCCTTGGCAGCCACGCTTGTAGTGCATCCCGGACTTCGGCGTCGGGAAGCTTCCGAAACGTCGCTTGACTCCGATACTACGTTAAACGTAGTTTGGGCGTGACTGCTCGCATGTCGCTGCGCCCACGCGCGGCATGCGGGCACGGCGCGCCGCTTGCCGGCGGCGATCTCAAGGAGAGCGACCATGGACGAAGCCCGCCATCCCGCGCGTCGCGGAACGCGCCTCGACGACATCGCGCGCTGCGCATCCACCCAGGGGCCGTTGCGACAGCTTCTCGATCTCGTCGCAGGCACGCCCGACGCGGTCCTTGCCGACGCCCGCGTGGCCACGCTCGATGCAGGCCGCATGCAGACGCTGGGCCAACTCGCCTTGCGCGAGGCGGAGATCTGCGTGGCGCAGTCGCGCGCGCTGCTGCATCTGCTCGAACTGGCGATGGCGCGGACTGCGCCCGCACCGCGTCAGATCGCGGAGGTCACGCAACACGCGGCGCGGCTGATCACCGATGCCGAGATCTGGCGCGAACTTGCGGGCAATGCTGCCTTCTACAACGAGCATCCGCAGATCGCGCGCCGGCTGGCGAGCGACCTCGCCGAAACGCAGGGCATTCCGGTCGGGGCCTGATCGCAGCCGCCGGTGCGGCCATGCGTCACAGCGTGCGGACGGTCTCGCCGCTGGCGCTCGACAGTGCCTCGCTGGCACGGTCGCGCTCGGCGGCATCGAATGCGTGGACCACGACCGCCGCACGGCCTTCGGCCAATGCCTCGCGCACCTTGAACAGGTAGGGATCATGGTCGGGGCGCAAGGTCACCAGGCCACCGACCATCAACCCGAACACGCCGCCGTAGCCGATGATCAGGCCGCCGGCGAACCATGGCGAATTGATCACCGCCGGCACACTGGCCGCATACAGCACGCCGAACAGGACTGCGCCGATCGCCAGGCCCGCCAGGCCCAGCTTGTAGTGCGCGATGATCAAGGTGCGCAGAATGCCGCGGTTCTCGGGCTCGAGCTTGCGGCCTGGCTGGCGGTCGTGGCGGGTGACCACCTTGACCTGTGAGGCCTTGAAACCGCGTTCGGCCTGCAGTTGCTGGGCGACGCGCCGGGCGGTGTGCTCGCTGTCGAAGATTGCGGCGACCTTGCTGTCGGATACCTCGCCGGTCACCGGAGACATCGTGCTCATGGGACGGACTCCGAGAGGGAAGACATCCGCAGGCTAGGAGCGCGCCGATCAAAGCGCCGTGACTTGCATGCAGGGCGATGACGCGATCTGCACGCCCGCACGTGATGTGCAATTGGCGCCGCGGCTTCACGTCCGCGTCGGGTGCGCCTGCGCAGCATGGCGTCCTCTTCCTCGATGTCGAGTCTCGCCATGACCAGTGCGCCGTCTTCATCCCGTGTACGTCTCCATGTCGAGGACTCGGGCGGTCACGGTCGCCCGGTCGTGCTGATCCATGGCTGGCCGTTGTCGGCCGCCTCGTGGCAGGCGCAGGTCGGTCCGCTGCAGGCGGCGGGCTATCGCGTGATCGCCTACGACCGTCGCGGCTTTGGGCGCTCCGACAAACCGGACGACGGCTACACCTACGACACCCTCGCCGACGATCTGGCCGGCGTGCTCGAGGATCTGGATCTGCGCGAGGTCACGCTCGTCGGCTTCTCGATGGGCGGCGGCGAAGTGGCCCGCTACCTCGCCCGCCATGGCGAGGCGCGCATCCACAGTGCCGTGTTCGCGGCCGCGGTGCCGCCGTATCTGCTCAAGACCGAGGACAACCCCGAGGGCCCGCTGCCCCAGGAGCAGGCCGACGATATGCGGGCCGGTCTGGAACGCGATCGCGACGCGTTCTTCGACGAGTTCACAACCCAGTTCTTCAGTGTCGACGGCACGCTCAAGGTCGATGAGGCGCAGCGCCAGGAAGCGATCGCGCTGGCGCGTCAATCCGACCAGACCGCAGCGCTGGGATGCATGGAGGCGTTTGCGACGACCGATTTCCGCAGCGACCTGAAGGCGATCACCGTGCCGGTGCTCGTGTTGCACGGCGATGGCGATGCGACCGTGCCGTTCGAAGGCTCCGGCCAGCGGACCCACGCGGCGATCCCGGGCAGTGCGCTGGTCGTGGTGCCCGACGCGCCGCACGGTCTCAACGTCAGTCACGCCGACGCCTTCAACCGCGCGCTGCTGGATTTCCTCGCGCGCTGACAGTGTCCACGCGACGCGAGCCTCGTTTCGATCGCCAGGAGCCCTGATGTCCATCCCCCGTCCAGCGGTGTTCCAACGCTACGAACCAGCGCTCGCGCAGCCCGGGCCCGACGAAGCGGCGCTGGCCGCCGAACTCGACGAGGTCTTGCTGTCGATCTCGCGCAAGACCTGGGAAGACGAAGGCCAGGGCCTGCGCGCGGTGCATGCCAAGAGCCACGGCCTGCTGTCTGCCGTCGTCGAGGTGCCGGCGGGGTTGTCGCCCGAACTGGCACAGGGCCTGTTCGCGCGCCCGGGCCGCCACCCTGCCGTGATGCGGCTGTCGACCACGCCCGGCGACCTGCTCGCCGACCGCGTCTCCACGCCACGCGGCATCGCGCTTCGGATCTGCGACGTGCCCGGCACCCGTATCGACGGCAGCGATGGCCCGGGCGCGCAGGACTTCATCCTGGTCAACGGCCCGCAGTTCAACGCCCCCAATGGACGCGCCTTCCTGCGCAGTCTCAAGCTGCTGGCCAAGACCACCGACCGCATGGACCGCACCAAGAAGCTGATCTCGGCGATCCTGCGCGGCACCGAGCGCGGCCTGGAGGCGATGGGTGGAGAGAGCGCCACGCTCAAGGCGATGGGCGGCGAGCCACCGCATCACATCCTCGGCGAGACGTTCTTCACTCAACTGCCGCAGCGCCACGGCGATCACATCGCCAAGCTGCAGTTGGTGCCGGTGTCGACCTCGCTGCGCGCACTCACCGATACCCGTCTCGACCTGTCGGACGACGACGCCCTGCGCGAAGCCGTGGTTGCGTTCTTCGCCGCGCAGGGCGGCGAATGGGAACTGCGTGCGCAGCTGTGTACCTCGCTCAAGGAGATGCCGGTCGACGATGCCACTGCGCGCTGGGACGAGGCGCGCAGCCCGTTCCGCACCGTGGCCCGCGTCATCGCACCGCCGCAGCCGGCCTGGACGCCCGAGCGCAGCGCGGCCATCGACACCGGGGTGGGCTTCAGTCCGTGGCACGGGCTGGAAGCCCATCGCCCGCTGGGCGAGTTGATGCGCCTGCGGCGCTCGGCTTACGCCGCCTCGCAGGCTTTCCGCGCTCGCAAGAACGGCATCGCCCTGCATCCCGGTTGCCCGTTCGTGGCGGCACGCGCGGCTGACCGCTGACGCAAAGCGTCAATCGGTCTGGGCGGGGATGCGTTCGAGTTCCGGATACAGCGCCAGCAGTGCGAGCGTGACGCCGTTCGACCAGCCAAAGCCGTCCTGCAGCGGGTACTCGCCGCCGCCCCCGCCCTGCAGCGCGCCGTCGGCGTC
This sequence comes from Xanthomonas citri pv. mangiferaeindicae, assembly GCA_002240395.1. NCBI lineage: Bacteria > Pseudomonadati > Pseudomonadota > Gammaproteobacteria > Lysobacterales > Lysobacteraceae > Xanthomonas > Xanthomonas citri. The sequence continues at coordinate 1,210,187 of CP016836.1, read as the reverse complement.
GTACTTTTCCACCAGTTTGCGCTCGCGGTCGAACACCGTTTGCACATTGCCGATGAAGCCGCGCGCGATGTCGTGTGCGAGCGCGTGCTCGCCATACCGGCGCAAGCCGTCGACCGCGATCCATTGCAGCGGTGCCCAGACATTGGGCGCATCCCATTGCTGGCCGGTGTCGATCGCCGTGGTGACCAGGCCGCCCGGGCGCAGCAATTGCCGACGCACCGCGTCGGCGGTCCGGCGTGCGCGCTCGGGCGAGGCGATGCCGGCATGCAGCGGAAACAGCGCCGCCGCGGTCAGTTGCGCACGCGGCTGCTTCGCGCGCAGATCGTAGTCGGTGTAGTAGCCGTCGGCATGCCACAGATGCATTGCGATCGCCTCGGCGCGCGCGTCGGCCATGCTTGTAAAGCGCTGCGCACAGTCCACATCCCGCGCTCGTTCGCAAGCCCTGGCGATCGTCGATTCCAGGTGATGCAGCAGACTGTTGAGGTCCACCGGCACGATCGTCGTGGTGCGGATCGTGTCCAGCCGCATCGGATCATCGAGCCAGCGGCTGGAATAGTCCCAGCCGCTCTCGGCGCCGGCGCGCAGGTCGCGCCAGACCTCGGCGGCCGGTCGTGACGTGGCCGCGGCCGCGGTTTGGCGGTCCTGCTCGAACGATTCGGGCCGCGGCACCTCGCGGTCGTCCCAGTAACGATTGAGCAGGCGCCCATCGGCCAGGCGCACGACACGCCGCGCTGTCTCGCCAGGCGCGAGCCGCTCGGCGCCGTCCATCCAGTACGCATGCTCGCGGCGCAGTTGCGGCAGGTAGCGCACCGCCAACGCAGGATCGTCGCGTGCCTCGAGCGCGACCATGTGCGAGAAGAACGGCGGCTGCGAACGACTGAGGTAATAGCTGCGGTTGCCATTGGGCACATGGCCCCAGTCGTCGATCAACTGGGCGAAGTTGTCGAGCATGGCCCGCGACGCCGTGCTCTGGCCGCTCTCGACCAGACCACGCATCGTGAAGTACGAGTCCCAATAGTAGATCTCGCGGAAGCGCCCGCCTGGCACCACATAGGCATGCGGCAGCGGCAGCAGACTGCCGTGTGGCACAGGCGCGGGGCGCGGCCGGGTGAGCAGCGGCCACAGCGCATCGATATGCGCGCGCAGCGTCGGCTGCCAGTCGACCGGCGTGCCGGGCGGCGGTGCGGGCAGCACGAAGTGGGTGTCCACGAACGTGCGCAGGTCGAAGCCCGGGCGGGCGCGGGCGGCGATGAGGGCCGCCTCGATCTGCGCCGGGTCGCGCCGCGGCACCGCGTCGGCGAAGGTCTTCTGGTCCTCGAACAGCCAGGCGGCCTGCACCGCGGCGAAGGTCTTCGGCCAGCCGACATCCGGCGTGACCGGTGCGGGATGGGCGCCCGGGGACTGCGCAGGCTCCGCAGCCGTCATGGGGCCGATGGACGTGCAGGCGGCCAGCAATGCGGACAGCAGACAGGCGGCGGTGCGAGTTGCAAGAGGAACGCGCGACATGGCGGTCTTCCGCGACAGGGACTGCGGGCAGTGTCGCATCGCCATCGCGCTCAAGTCTTCTCGCCGACCCAGACCTGCATGTCCACGGTCCGCAGCCAGCCGTAGTTGGTCAGGAAGGCGACATCTGCCGCGTCGCGGCCATACGCGACGACGATGCGGCCGCCACGCGGCGCGTCCTGGGTGGCGTCGAAGGTGTACCAGCGTCCATCCAGGTAAGCCTCGAACCAGGCATGCAGATCCATCGGTTCGAGCCCGTGCAGATAGCCCACGACCATGCGTGCCGGAATCCGCAGGCTGCGGCAGAGCATGATCCCGACATGGGCGAAGTCGCGGCACACCCCCGCGCCTTGTGCCATCGTGTCGAGCGCATCGGTGCAGGCATCGCTGACGCCGTAGCGATAGGCGATGTGGCGGCGGATCCACGCCACGATCGCGCCGACATGCCCGGTGCCAGGCGATGCGGCATCGACAATGGCCTGGGCCTGCTCGAACGCGCGATCGGAGGGGCAGTAGCGGCTGGGCAGCAGGTACTGCAGGGTCGCATCGGCCAGCAGCGAGGCCGGCGTGGGCAGCGCCCAGGGCGCGACGACAAGCGTGCGCTCGGTCTCGACTTCGAGCTCGGTCCGCAGGCGCATCCGCCCCTTGGGCACGATCAGCCGCTGGCACAGATTGCCGAACGGATCGACGTGCTCGGTCGGGCGGACATCCGGCTCGAAGGTGTAGCTTTCGCTGACCAGCCACTGCGCATCGCCGCTGCGCGGACGCAGCATCGCGACCACTGCGCAGTCGTCTTCGGCCTCGACCACGATCTCGCAACCGGCCAGCAGGCGCATGCGCGGTATCCCGTCTTCAAAGCGTCACGCTAGCCCGGTAGGCGTGCAGTGCGCGTGGCGGCGTCCCGATCATGCCAGCGCCGCCACGCAAAAGCCTCAGCGCGCCTTGTGCCAGCCTTTGAGGTAATGCACGTGCTCCACGCCGGTGAACCTCGCCAGTCGCGCCAGTTCCGCGTCGAGCTTGTCGAGGCGACCGGCCGAGGCCCGCACGCCGGGCTCGAGCCACAGCCGACGCACGTCCAGCGTGCCGCCCTTGCGTTCGGCCTTCATATCGATCCGGCCGATCAGGCGGTCGCCCTCCAGGAGCGGGAAGACGTAGTAGCCGTACTGCCGCTTGGGCTCGGGCACGAAGACCTCGATGCGGTAGTGGAACCCGAACAGCCGTTCGGTGCGCTTGCGGTCGCGCAGCAGCGGATCGAACGGGCTCAATACCCGGACGCGGGCGGGCGGCTCGGGCACATCCTGCAACTCGGCGGCGAAGTCGGCGAAGGCATAGGACGGCCGCGCGCGTTCGCCATCGATGGACACGAGCGAGACCTCGCACAGTGCGTCGCGATGACGCGCGACCCAGTCCCTGGCCTCCTGCGGCGACACCAGGTCGAAGAACGCGGAGATCTCGCCGGGCGTCGCGAAGCCCAATCGCTTCAACGCCTCCCGACACGCCCAGTCGACGAACTGGTCAGGGCCGACCTCGCGTTCGTGGAACTCGGCGGGAATCACCCGCTCGGTCAGGTCGTAGATCTTCTGGAAGTTCACACGGCCGGCGATCGCGAGCTTGCCGGTATGCCAGAGATACTCGAGCGCGGTCTTGGACTGGTGCCAGTTCCACCAACCGCCGGACGCATGCCCGGCCTCTTTCAAGTCCCGCGCCAGCACTGGGCCATGGGCCTCGATGTGCGCCAGCGTGTCTTCGAATGCCGCGTCAAAGCCGTCCCCATGCCACTTGCGCCAGCGCTCGCGGAGGATCGGCGCGCGGCGGCGGAAACGATGCTTCCAGTACGGATAGAACGCGGTCGGCAGGATCGAGGCGTCATGCGTCCAGTGCTCGAACAGCGCCCGGTCCTGCTCCAGCAGCGTGGTCAGATGGTCGCGCCGGTAGGTCTGGTTGCGCGAGAACAGAATCTGGTGGTGAGCGCGCTCCACCGTGCCGATGCTGTCCACCTGCACGAAGCCCAGATCGGTGATGAGCTGCAGCAGCCCCGCCTTGGACAGCGCCCGCCCCGGCGGCGCGGCCAGCCCTTGGCGCGCGAGAAAGAGCCGTCTTGCGACGGCGTTCGGGACCTGGATCGTCATGGCTGTAAATGGCGCTACGCCACGCCGAGTTGGTTGCGTCGCCTTGTGCGGGGATGGAGATGTCGACCTGTTTGCCCGGATTCTGGGCCTGTCGGCGGCCTGGCGCTATGGCGGCATAGTCCTGGTCAGAGTCCCGGGAGCGCCCAGTGATTGCGGTACTGCGCCCTGCTGCCCTCATTTCTGTCATAAATGATAGGATTGATCAATTTCCTATAATTTATGACAGATATGCGCCGGAGCACGACCGACTACGCCACGCTTGCGGCCCAGAAGACTGCCAAGCATCTGGGACAGATGGTCAAGAGCGCCCGTCTGGCACGCGGATGGACCCAGGAAAGTCTGGCCGAACGCGCCAGAGTGAGCCCTGCCACCATGAACCGGCTCGAGCAGGGTGGCGTCAACATCGCCCTGGGCACGTGGCTTTCCGCCTTTGAACGTCTGGGGCTGCTGTCGAAGCTCGACCAACTGCGGGACCCCGTGTCCGAGGCCATCCTGGAGAGCACAAAGACCAAGCGGCCGATCCGTAGCAAGCCTTCTGACCTGGATTTCTGAGCCGAGGTCGACCATGCCCTATGTGTTTGCCTACCTCCCCGGTGAGGTGACTGCGGTGCCGGCCGGCCTGCTCGATCTGACCGAGCTGGGGCCGGAGCTGCAAGCGTCTCAGTTCCAGTACGGCACACGCTACGTGGCCCGTCGTAAGCCGAATGCGATGGCTGTGGATCCGGTCTCGTTACCGCTGGAGCGCGCCGGCGAGCGCATGCTGCCTGTGAATGGCTTGGCAATGTTCGGAGCATTGCGCGATGCCACTCCCGACGATTGGGGACGGCGCGTGATTGAGAACCGTCTGGAAGCCCCCGCCAACAGCCTGCCCGAGTCGGTCTACATGCTGGAGGCCGGCAGCAACCGGGTGGGTGCGTTGGATGTACGCGTAGCAGTAGACAGCCCGCCACATCACTCGCGCCTGCCATCAACCATCGACCTGCAGTATCTGGTCGAGGCATCGCACCGGGTTGAGGAAGGTCTGCCGGTACCGGCTCACCTTGCGAACTATTTTGCCGGTGCGCCGTCGCTGGGTGGCGCACGTCCCAAGGCCACTGTGCTCCATCAAGGCATCGAGTGGATCGCCAAGTTCCCGTCCATTCGGGACCGCTTCAACGTGCCCAGCGTCGAGCGCGCCACGCTGGAGCTGGCACGCCGGGCGGGACTGTCTGTGCCCAAGACCGAACTGCAGACTCTGGCCGATGGCCGGCAGGTGATGCTGATCGAGCGCTTCGACCGCATCCCGGTTGCTGATGGAATGAGCCGCAAACATACGGTCAGTGCGCTCACGATGCTGGGTCTGACGGAACAGGACTCCCCGGATGCCAGCTACGCCCAGATCGTCAGGGTGATCGAGCAATGGGGGGCCGAGGGCCAAGTGACCGCCCAGCGCGAAGAGCTGTTCTCGCGGATGGTCTTCAATATTCTGGTCACCAACGATGATGACCACCTGCGAAACCACGCATTTGTGCATGACGACGGGGCGTGGAATTTGAGCCCCCTGTACGACGTGGTGCCCAAACCGCAGGTGGGAACGGCGCGTACCTTGCACCTTGGGGTGGGCCCGAACGGCCGAAAGGCGACCCTGGACAATGCAATTGCCGGCTATGGGGACTTCGGGCTGACCCGGGTACGGGCAGCCCAGTTGATCGACACCGTGGTGGGGATCGTGAGGACGTGGCGAACCGTGTTCGAGGCGTTCGAAGTGTCCGCCAAGGACTGCGACGACGTGGCGACCGCATTCCGCCGTGCAAGTGACATCGGAATGGCCGAGGTGTCGAAATATCTCTAAGTGTGTGCAAGTGGGAGGCAGCGCTGCCCAGCATCAACCGCCGAGCCGTCGGCAATGAATCGTCGATCCTGAGAATCCCGGCAGGTCAAGGGCATGAGCAGTCAGAGCCAGCGGATCAAGCAGCGTTTCTGCCGGCGATCCCGCTTGGGGCGCCGCGTGATACCGATGTTCGGCATGCGAACGCTGCACCGCGCCATCCCGCGGATAGCGGGACGGCGCGGCGGACGCATCACAGCCGGAAGCGGATGCCGAGCATGTAGCTGCGTTCGGGCGAGGCGCGGTCGCGCAGGAATTCGGGACTGCCGAAGTAGTTCTGGGTTTTGCTGCCCAGCAGGTTGGTCGCCTCCAGGAACACCGTGACGTTCTCGTCCATCGCATAGTTGAGCGCGAGATCCAGCCATTCTTCCGGGCCGTGGAAGACCTCGTTGGGCTGATCGCCCGAGGCGCTGAAGCTCGCCGCGTAATCGTCGCGCCAGTTGTAGGCCAGCCGCGCGGAGAACGCGTCGTACTCGTACATCAGCACTGCATTCCAGGCCCGCTTGGACACGTTCGCCAGCGGCTGCATCACGCCGTCGGGCGACTCGGCCTCCGCATCGATCCACGTCGCGTTCAACTGTGTGCCCAGGCCGGACCAGGCGCCGGGCAGGAAGTCGTAGAACTGCGTGTAGCCGATCTCCACGCCGCGCAGCGTGCCGCTGCCGGTATTGCGCGGGCGGGTGATCTGGTAGGTCGTGCCGTCGATCGTCTCGTCCTCGGCGTAGATCTGCACATAACCGTCGACATCGCGGTGGAACGCAGCCAACGACAGCAGCGCGTTGTCTTGGAAATACCACTCCAAAGAGGCGTCGAGGTTCTTCGATTCCACCGGCGCCAAGTCCGGGTTGCCGCCGCTGCCGCGCGCAGGCAGCGTGTCGGTGGACTCGAACAGCGCCAACTGCGGGTTGAGGTCGGCGAAGTGGGGCAGGGTGATCGACTGACTGTGCGACAGACGCAGCATCAGATCCTCGCGCAGCGACAGGTTCGCGCTGAAGCTCGGCAGCCATTCGTTGCGTGCGCGTGTGGTCTGTACCGGTGTCTCGACGCCGTCGACCAACGAGGTGCCGTTGAGCTGGCTCTCCAGCCGCACATGGCGCACGCCGATCCTGCCGTCGACCGGGATTGCGCCGATCGCGAACCCGTAGTTGGCCTGCAGGTAGGCGGCGTGGTTGTCCTCGCGGTTGTCGAACTGCACCGCCGGGTTCGCAGGCGGCCGGTCGGGGCCGTGGCCCATGGCTTGGCGGATCAGTGCGGTGTGGCCAAGCAGGAAGTCGCGGTTGGCACCCAGCCAGCGATCGACGCCGACATCGCGGTCGCCGTCGAGGATGTTGCCGGGCGTGACTTGCGCGAGACCGGGGATGTCGGACATCCGGATCGGCGCGCCAATGAGGTTGTCGCGCGCGCCCGGATCGCCGCCGATGTTGGAGGCGTTGCGCCGTGCCAGGCGTACGCCCGCGTCGAGCGAACTGACGATGCCACCGTCGAAGGCGAAGTTGGCATCGGCGCGCCACGCCCACTCGTCGCCCTCCTGCCGGCTCCAGCTGTCGTAGTACTGGCTCAGCCGCCAGGCGTCGGGATCGGTGACGTCGTAGGCGGTCCCGTCGGCGTGCGTGGCCGAGGTGAACGGCACGCCGCGACTGCTGTCGATGGTCAGCCGCGGCACGGTGGTCATGATGTCGAGCACCATCGAGCGGTTGTCCGATTCGCTGTAGGTGTAGGCCAGCTCGCTCGACAACTTCAGCCGCTCGCCCTTCCAGCTACCGCCGATCGCCGCTTGCCAGGTATCGGAACTGTTCTGGTGCGCCTGCGTGCTCGACAGCACGTCGCTATCGCGCAGTTCCACGCGCTGCAGGATGTCGTTGCCGGGCTGGGTGGCCAGCGAGTCGGTGTTCTCCGGCGTCAGCGACCCGGGGAACGGCATCCAGTAGTTGACCCGCGGCGTGTTGCGATAGCCGACGTAGAAACCGTCGGCCCAGAGCTCGGTGTTGTCATTGGGCGCCCACTGGAACGCCACGTTCGCGGCCTTGCGCCGACGGAAGCCCTGCGCCTGCAGGTTGCCGGCGTTGAACGGCACCAGCAACTGCCGCGACGGATCCCGCGGGTCGTCGACGCGGTCGTAGGTGCCGTGGAAGGTGTTGGACTCCAGATACGGCGTCTCCTGGTACGACACCGCACCGAGCACGCCCACGCGGCCGGCCCCGGTCTCCCACTGGCGGCTGCCGGTCAGGCTGCCGTTGGTCGCGGTCTCGCGCGCTTGGTCGGCATACAGCGTGGAGACGCTGCCGGCGAGTGTGCTGTCCTCGTCGAGGTCGAACGGGCGGCGCAGCCGGATGTCGACCGCGCCGGCGATGCCCCCTTCGATCTGCTCGGCACCGCTGGTCTTGTAGACATCGACCTGTTGCAACTGGTCGGCCGGAATGTCGGCCAGCGCAACGCCGCGCCCGGTGGTGGTGAAGATGTTGCGGCCATTGAGCGTGGTGACCACATTCGGCAGCCCGCGCACCAGCACCGTGCCCACCTCCGCGCCGCCGCGCTGGACCTGCACGCCGGTGATGCGCTGCATCGCCGCCGCGACACTGTTGTCAGGCAGCTTGCCGATGTCTTCGGCGACGATCGAATCGGTGATCTGCGCCGCACCGCGCTTGGCGTCGAGTGCGCCGGCGACACTGGCGCGCACGCCGCGCACCTGGACCGCGTCGAGGTTCTCCACCTCGTCGGTCGGCGGCTTGGCATCGGGCGCTGCGGTCTGGGCGAAGACAGGCGTGGCAAGGATGGCGGTGGCCAGAGTGGCCAGGGCCAGGCGGCGGGGGTGGGAATGGACGGCAAACGTCATCGTGCTGCGGAGCCCTCTGTGATCGTGGATCGTCGAGGTGCGCATGTCCGCCTGACCGCAGGCGCAATGCCGCGCCGCCGGACAGTGCCGGCAGCCACGCCACCTCGCCCTTCGCGTCCCCATCACATCCGGGAACGGGCGCGGATTAGACCAATGCAAATCTTAGGATCGTGTCGAGAAGTCGTAAGCGCGATGTCGCGATTCGGCCTGCAATCCCTGCAAGCCCATGCGCCCAGATGCCGTTGCAATCACCGGCGCGCCACGTGCACGCGCCTAGCGTGGCGCCTTCCCCCGACATGGAGACCAGACGATGAACCAGCCCGCACAGCAGCAGTCCGTGCCCGGCGTCGAGCGCAAACTCGATCCGCCTGCAGACCACGGCGAGAACAGCTATCGCGGCAGTGGGCGGCTGCAGGACAAGATCGCGATCATCACCGGCGGCGACAGCGGCATCGGCCGTGCGGTCGCGCTGGCCTACGCACGCGAAGGGGCGGACGTGCTGGTGAGCTACCTGAGCGAAGACGAAGATGCACAGGAGACTCAGCGCCTGGTCGAAGCCGCAGGCCGCCGCTGCGAACTGGTCCCCGGCGACATCGCCGATCCCGCACATTGCCGCGCGATCGTACGCAAAGCAGTCGAGGCCTTCGGCCGCATCGACGTACTGGTCAACAATGCCGCCTATCAGATGACCTACGAATCGCTCGACGAGATCCCCGACGACAAGTGGGACTACACCTTCCAGGTCAACGTCAGCGCGATGTTCCACCTGTGCAAGGCCGCAGTGCCGCACATGAAGCCCGGCGCGTCGATCATCAACACCAGCTCGATCAACTCCGACAAGCCCAACCCGACGTTGCTGCCGTATGCGACGACCAAGGGTGCGATCGCCAACTTCACCGCCGGCCTGGCGCAACTGCTCGCCGACAAGGGCATCCGCGTCAACTCCGTCGCACCCGGCCCGATCTGGACGCCGCTGATCCCATCGACACTGCCGCCCGATGCCGTGGCCGAGTTCGGCAGCCAGGCCCCGCTCAAGCGACCCGGGCAACCAGCCGAGTGCGCCCCGATCTACGTGCTGCTGGCGTCCGACGAAGCCAGCTACATGACCGGCGGGCGCTATGCAGTGACCGGCGGCATGCCGATTCTGTAACGAGGCTGTGTTTCTTCACCTCCGCGTGGCGGCGACAGGCGCATATCCCCACGCAGCCTGCAATCGTGCAGGCGCGAGGAGGTTGTCGTGGACAAGAACCGCAGCGAAGGCATGAAGAACCAAGTCAAGGGCACCGCGAAGGAAGTGGCCGGCAAGGTCACCGGCAACACCGCCAAGGAAATGGCGGGCAAGGCGCAGAAGACCGCAGGCAAGGTACAGAGCGCCGTCGGCAAGGCCAACGACAACGCCCGCAAGGGCCGCTGACCCGTCTCCCTCCCCCGCATCGCGGGGAGGTGGCCCGTCTGCACCACGCGCGCAGGCGCACCACTCAGCTCCCTCCCCCGCAACGCGGGGAGGGCCGGGGTGGGGGCGCTCGCGCATAATCGGGCTGTCCTGCGATCGATTTCCTGGAGTCCACATGCGCATCCATCCTCTCGCCCTGACGCTGTTGCTGCTGCCCGTCGCCGCCTGCACTGGCGCCGCGACACCCGCAGCGGCCGACACCGCCGCCGCGCCGGCTGTGGAGGCAGGCGCGACGCCGGTCGCGCAGGCCGCCGACACCCAGGTCCTGCCGCGCATGCGCGTGCACAAGACCGCGACCTGCGGCTGCTGCGGCAAGTGGGTCGAGCACATGCAGCGCGATGGCTTCGTGGTCGAGACCATCGATGTCGAGGACCTCGCCGCGGTCAAGACGCGCCTGGGCGTGCCCGACGCGATGGCGTCCTGCCACACTGCCGAGATCGACGGCTACTTCGTCGAAGGCCACGTGCCTGCGGCCGACGTCCGCCGCCTGTTGGCCGAGCGCCCCGACGCGCGTGGGATCGCGGCGCCGGGCATGCCGATGGGCTCGCCCGGCATGGAGATGCCCGATGGCCGCAGCCAGGCCTACACCGTCGAATTGGTCGCCAACGACGGCACCCATCGCCCGTTTGCCGAGCACCCGGCCCGCTAGGCCCCGTCGGCACGAAGCCGCATGGACCTGAATCGCCGGCCGGGCAGGCACCCCATTCACGCGACCGCGCCGCATAATCATTGGCCGCGCGCGGCCTGCGCGCAGCCTGTTTTCGTTGCCCGGAGTCCTGCATGCGCGTTCGTTCCCTGACGCTGGCCCTGTCGTTGCTGCTGTCGCCCGCGGCGTTCGCGCAGGAGACCGCGCCGTCCCCCGCAGATGCGGCCCCGGCCCAGGACACGCCCGCCGAGCAGCCCGCGCCACAGGACGAGGCCCAGGACGCGACGCCGGCCTCGGACGACGACGCCCCTGACGACGCCCAGGCGGCCCGCGAGGTCGCCGCCAGCGACGACCCGGACGCGATCGAACACGCCTCCAACCGCGTGCCGCTCGAAGAAATCCGCCGCTACGTCGGCGTCTTCAACGCCGTGCGCCAGGCCTATGTCGAACCGGTCGAGGACCGCAAGCTGATGGCATCGGCCATCCGCGGCCTGCTGCTCGACCTCGACCCGCACAGCGTCTACATGGAAAAGGACGCGGCGGAAGCCTTCGACGAAGGCACGACGGGCGCCTACGAAGGCATCGGCGTGGAAGTGATGTACCTGCCCGACGGCAGCATGCGCGTGATCGCCCCGATCGACGGCACGCCGGCCGAGAAGGCCGGCATCCGCGCCGGCGACGTCATCGTCAGCGTCGATGGCCGGGCGCTCACGCCGGCCGACAACGAGGGGCATGGTCCGCTGCGCGGCGCATCGGGCACCGCTGTGGTGCTCGGCGTGCTGCGCGATGGGGAGCGCACGCCGCTGGAGATCCGCGTCCAACGCGAGACCATTCGCGTGGTCAGTGTCCGCGGCCGGATGCTCGAGCCGGGCTATGGCTACGTGCGCGTGAGCCAGTTCCAGGTCGATACGGCAGCCGCCTTCAGCCGCACTGTCGGCGAACTCGCCAGCCAGAGCGGCGGTCGCCTGCGCGGCCTGGTCATCGACCTGCGCAGCAACCCGGGCGGCCTGCTGACCTCGGCGGTGCAAATTGCCGACGACCTGCTCGAAAGCGGCGACATCGTCAGCACCCGCGGCCGCATCCCGATCAGCGACGCACAGTTCAGCGCCACCCCCGGCGACATCCTCAACGGCGCCCCGGTCGTCGTGCTCGTCGACGTCGGCTCGGCCAGCGCCTCGGAAGTGCTGGCCGGCGCGCTGCGCGACAACGGCCGCGCGCGTGTCGTCGGCAGCCGCACCTTCGGCAAGGGTTCCGTGCAGACCGTGCTGCCGCTCGACAACGGCGACTCGGTCAAGCTCACCACCGCGCGCTATTTCACCCCCAGCGGCCGCTCGATCCAGGCCCGCGGCATTGACCCGGATGTCGTGCTGCGCCCCGAGAACGCCGGCACCGACGCCGACGCCCCACGCGCCGCCAGCGCCTACACCGAGGCCGCGCTGCCTGGCCACCTGCGCGGCGACGAAGAGGACGGCAGCACCGGTGGCGAAGCCCTGCCGGGCGACGCACCGATTGCCGCCGCCCTGGCCGAACTCAAGAAGCCCTGGACCCCGACGCTCCCGCCGCGCGAGGCCCCGGCGGCAACGCCGGCGGCCAAATGACGCCGTCGATTGTCATAGACCGCAACGCGCGCGACGAGAACCGAAGGTCGCATTAGCGGCGGCTGCGCGCGAGGCGTTTCGCGCGCTGCCTCGAGCCGGTGACGAAGGGGCTACGCCAAGCCGCCCGATTGTTATTGCCCAAGTGCATACCGGTGACAGGGGGCGCCGCTCGTCTGCCCGCCCCCTCAGCGGCGGCACAGCGAACGCGCATCGACCCCGTACCGCAGCGACCCGTCCTTGTACTGCTCGGTGATCGCAGGAAGCGCCCAGCGGCTGCCCACGCGGACCGACGACCCGTAGCAGCGCTTGCCGGCATAGACAAGACGGTGGACACGGCCGGTATCGAGGTTGCGCAGGTCCACGTACAAACGCGATTCGAAGTTCGACGACAGCACCTCGAACATCTGCGGGGTGCGGGTGCTCGACACCGGCTTGGGCTGAAGCTCGTGCACGAGCAGGACGAACCCGAAGGCCGCCATGAACCCCAGCAGCAGCTTGTGCTTCAAGTCCATCGTCGATTCCCCGAAGGCGCCCCCGTGCGCGTGTCTACTCTACGCGCCCCATCTGCTTCGTGAGCACGTCGGGTGGTGAGACGTGCCCGGCATGACGGCGCTTGGCAGGGGCGCGGCGAATCCAGACAGCGCCGACGGTGCGCGTGTCGTCAGCCACGGTAGGTCTGGCGCAGCAGCAGGATGGGGCGCAGGATCCAACGGCCGGTAGCCGCCGGCATTCCGGAAATCACCAACATGGCGAAGAACGAGAAGACCAGCCCCAAGGCTGCGACTGCCGCCTCCAAGACGCTGAAGAACAAAAGCAGCAGCAAGGACGCGAAGACAGCGGCTGGCTCCGCGCTATCGCAGGCGCCGGATAAGAAGGGAAACAAGAAGTAATCTGCGCGGCGGGGCCCATGTCCCGCCGTTCTGCCAGCGCGCGCCAGCGCGGCGGCGTCGTGGGCCCGGCTCCTCCGCGCATCGACGCTGGAATCCGTCGGTCCGAAGATGGCGCGCCTGGAGGGATTCGAACCCCCGACCAATGGCTTCGGAAGCCACTACTCTATCCGGCTGAGCTACAGGCGCGTTGTTCGGCCAACCACCTCGAAGCGGAGGAGGGCGGCCGGGGATTGTAGCCCAAACAGGCCGGTTGCAACGTATTTCGTGCGTACATGATGGCTGCGCTGCTGCATTTTGGCGATGCAGTCGGCCAGGTTAGCGCCAAGCTTCGCGGCAGCTTGCTCACCTGGCTTGACTGATCTAACGATGTCGATCGCCAGCGTAGCGATTCGCTGAGTGTCGACATCCATACAGTCATCATCGTAGCCAGCTTTGGCCGGGCAGATGCCGGTGAACAGCCTGTCATAGCCAGACCCATGTTTACCAATGTTCATTTCGTCGCCCGTCCGTCGAGCGGGGCAGCCCGGTGGCTGCGCAAACATGAGTTGCAGCGAGCAACTTCCGATCGAAGCTATAATGACGCGCCCTGTTGGATGCTTTCCATGTGCGGAATCGTCGGTGCGATCGCGGATCGCGATGTGGTCCCGGTCCTGGTCGAAGGCCTCAAGCGGCTCGAGTACCGCGGCTACGATTCGGCCGGCATCGCCGTGCTCGACGGCGACAGGGTGCGGCGCGTGCGCCGGACCGGCCGCGTCGCCGAGATGGCCGCCGCCGCGCAGGTCGAGGGGCTGCACGCGTCCTTAGGGATCGGCCACACGCGCTGGGCGACCCACGGCGGCGTGACCGAGCACAACGCGCATCCGCACATCAGCCACGACACGCTGGCGCTGGTGCACAACGGCATCATCGAGAACCACGAGACGCAGCGCGAGCGCCTGACCGCACTGGGCTACGTCTTCGAATCGCAGACCGACACCGAGGTCATCGCCCACCTGATCCACCATCACCAGACCCAGGGGCTGGATCTGCTGGCCGCGCTGCAGGCCACGGTCAATGAGCTCGATGGCGCCTACGCGCTGGCGGTGATCGACCGGTGCGACCCCGGTCGCCTGGTCGCGGCGCGGATGGGCTGCCCGTTGCTGGTCGGTCTGGGCGAGGGCGAACAGTTCGTCGCCTCCGATGTCTCGGCGATCCTCCAGGCCACCCGCCGGGTGATCTTCCTCGAGGAAGGCGACACCGCCGAGCTCACTCGCAACGCGGTGCGGATCTTCGACGGCACCGGGGCCGAGGTGACGCGCCCCGAACACCTGTCCGACGTCTCGCTGGCGTCGCTGGAGCTCGGGCCGTACCGGCACTTCATGCAGAAGGAGATCCACGAACAGCCGCGCGCGCTGGGCGACACGCTCGAGGCGATCATCGATGCAGCCGCCTTCGCGCCGGCGCTGTTCGGCGATGCCGACGGCCAGGTGCTGGGCGAGATCGAGGGCGTGCAGATCCTCGCCTGCGGCACCAGCTTCTATGCCGGCTCGGTCGCACGCTACTGGATCGAGTCGATCGCCGGGCTGCCGTGCTCGGTCGAGATCGCCAGCGAGTATCGCTATCGCGAGGCGGTGGCCAACCCCAAGCACCTGATCGTGACCATCTCCCAGTCGGGCGAAACGCTCGACACGATGGAGGCGCTCAAGTACGCCAAGTCGCTCGGCCACCGGCACACGCTGTCGATCTGCAACGTGCCCGAGAGTGCGATCCCGCGCGCCAGCAGCCTGGTGTTCTATACCCGCGCCGGCGCCGAGATCGGTGTCGCCTCGACCAAGGCGTTCACGACCCAGCTCGTCGGCCTGTTCGCGCTGGCCGCCACGCTCGGGAAATTGAACGGCCGCGTCGATGCCGCGCAGGAGGCCGACTACGTCGAGGCCCTGCGCCATCTGCCGGGCAGCGTGCAGCACGCGCTCAACCTCGAGCCGCAGATCGCCTCGTGGGCCGAGCGCTTTGCACCCAAGCAGCATGCGCTGTTCCTGGGCCGCGGCGTGCATTACCCGATCGCACTCGAAGGCGCGCTCAAGCTCAAGGAGATCTCCTACATCCACGCCGAGGCCTATCCGGCGGGCGAGCTCAAGCACGGCCCGCTGGCGTTGGTCGATGCCGACATGCCGGTCGTTGTGATCGCGCCCAAGGACGGCTTGCTGGAGAAGGTCAAGTCCAACATGCAAGAGGTGCGCGCGCGCGGTGGCGAGCTGTTCGTCTTCACCGATGCCGACAGCAACTTCGGCCCGTCCGAGGGCGTGCACGTGATCCGCACCCCGCGCCATGTCGGCGTGCTGAGCCCGATCGTGCACACGATCCCGGTGCAGCTGCTGGCCTACCACACCGCACTGGCGCGCGGCACCGACGTCGACAAGCCGCGCAATCTCGCCAAGTCGGTCACCGTCGAGTAAGCAAGACGGTCCGGAGAAGTTCCCGCCATGCCGCAAGATCCGGCATGGCGGGACGTTCGGCGTTTGGATGAAAGACGGACGGCAATGGAAAGCCGTCCTGTCGAAGCTCGATCGGGGCTCACGCGAGCCGGGGGCCGAACCAGCGGAAGAACCGAATCGCGCGCTCGCGCTTTGTGGTGATCGCGTACCACACAAAGCACATTACGAAGAAGGCGATCAGCAACAGCGGCTCGGGCACATCCGCGCGCATCGCCAGGCTGGCCAGGAAGCCGCAGATCAGGCTGAATGCGCCGAGCGCGACGACCACACGCAGGTGCCCGTAATGGGCGTCGCGCATCAGGTGATGGATGTGATTGCGGTCGGCATAGAAGGGCGAGCGCTTGTTGCGGATTCGGCGCAGCATGACCACGAGCGTGTCCATGACCGGGATCGGCACGAACCACAGGGCGAGCACCGGGCTCACCGGGTGGCCGGGATTCTGGGTCAACCGGAACGAGAACCAGGCGACCACCAGGCCGAGGAACGCACTGCCGGCATTACCCATGAACAGCACCGCGCGTTGACGCCACGGCAGCCGCAGGTTGAAGGCCAAGAACGCTGCGACGGCACCCATCAGGATCATCAATCGGTCGGCGATGATGTGATTGCCGGCATAGAGCGCAGCGGCGGCAAGCATCAGCAGTGCACACCACACGACGGTGCCCGCCAGACCGTCGACGCCGTCGACCATGTTGATGGCGTTGATGAGGCCGACGGTTGCGAAGATCGTGAACGGCACCGACAGCCAGCCCAGTGCCACCGACTCCAACCCGAGTACGGGGCCAAGCTGCTCGACGCGCACGTCGCCACCGTAGATCATCACCAGAGCGGCGACGATCTGCGCCATGACGCGCCAAGTCCAGCGCAGGTCATAGAGATCGTCCAGCAACCCGACGAACAGGATGATCGCGGCCGCGCCGAGGAAGCCCAGGAACCCGTCGCCTACCTCGGGAGAGAACACGAGGGCAGCCAACACGACGCCCAGCCCCATGGCAATGCCGCCGGTTACCGGCGTCGGGGACGCATGGTCCTTTCGGCCCTTGGGATGGTCGAGGAGATTGAGGCGCGTCGCCACCGGCTGCAGAAGCCACTGGGCAAACCAAGTGACACCGAGCGCCGCAAGAGCAGCATCCCAGGCCAGGTCGCCGATAACGTCAATGAACCACATCGGCGCGCGGCCTTACTGAATGCAGGCCAACATTATAGGCCTTACGCCAAATTCTCACCAATCTTCATCAACTCTCTGACGCCATCGGTCAACTGCCGTTTTGTTTGGGCGTTAGTGGACGAAAAACGTCACTTTTCGGGCGCCTCGAGGGCCTTCGGCCCTCGGACGAGCGCACAGAGCCATCCGCCCGCCCGGCCGAGTTGCAGTCCGAGTGCGCCACCAAGCAAGTTGAGCACAACATCGCGGATCTCCGGCGAGCGGCCGGGCGCGAGTTCCTGGGCCAGCTCGGCAGCCGTCGCAAGCACTGCAATGACGGCACAGGCGCGCCAGCCACGCAGGTCGGCGCGACAGATCCAAAGGAGTGCGCCAAGTAGGACGAAGATCGCGAAATGGGCCCAGTCCGAGAGGCTCCACGGTGTGAGACGCGCCCAGCGGTTCCATTGCGCGACATTGTGGGCACCGAAGATCGCCACTAGGCGTGGGCCGGGCAAGAACAGCAGGCCCGAGGCCAGCATCGCACCCGCCAAGGTCGCCAGCCTGGGCACGAGACGCGTCCGCCAGGCCAGCGTCAGGCAGACGCCGCAGATCAACGCAAGCAGCAATGCGCGGGACAGGTCCATGCGGGGGCCGAATCAGAGCCGCTGCACGTAGACGACCGAGTACTCGCCGTCGTGGACCTCGATCTCCGCGACGGGCTCCGCCCCCATGCGTCTGTAGAAACGGTGGGCGGGGGCCAGCGACGTGCCCGCCACGATCCGGAACGCCGTGACGCCCCGTGCGCGGAACTCGCGCTCCAAGGCCCGATACAGGGACTCCGCGATCGAGCGACCGCGCCATTCCGGAGCGACCGCGAGACTCAGCAACTCGGCTGTCGGCAATTCGAGATCGGGTTGGGCGGCCGCGCCCCGGGTATAACGCAGGATCTCGAGAATCCGGCGCAGTTTGGACGGTTGCAGCATCGCCGGGGCCAGATTCAGACCCAGGCGCAATGGGCTGCGCAGCATCCGCTTGTACACCGGCCCCATGCTCGCGCCGCCAGTGACGAACCCGACAACCGCATCGCCTTCCCGATGGACCAACAGCAAGGTGCTGTCGGACTCGTCGAGCGCGCGGTACATAAGGGTGAGGAATCCCACACCGAGCGTCGCCAGGAAGCTCCGGTCCAGGCAGCGAACATGCAGTTCGGCTACCTGCCTGTACATGGCGTTGCGCGACGACATCAGCGCGAGGCGGCCGGTGCGGCCTCGGCGGCGCGGGTCAATGCCTCGGGCGCGGGCGGCAGGTCGGGGAATACCCGCCAGACGGCGCGCGAGTCAGGCACCAGGATCACCCACGCGGTGAGCACGATGCACCAAAGATAAGTCCCGACGCTCTGGTGGGCGACATACCACTCTTCCAGTGCGCCCTTGTAGGGCATGATCACGTCGTCGTAGAAGCGCTCCGGCTCGGCGCTGGCATGCATCAGTTCCTCCTCGTCACGGAAGACGATGGATCCGATACCAGACAATCCCGGCCTGACCTTGATGATCTCCGCCTGCGAGCGTGCAGGGAAGGCATCGAAGCAGCGGCGCGTCTGCGGCCGCGGCCCCACGATGCTCATGTCGCCACGAAAGATGTTCAACAACTGCGGCAACTCGTTGATCTTGGTCTTGCGCAGCACGCGACCCAGCGGAAGGACGCGCGGATCGTGCTTGACGGTCACCGTACCGGTGCCGAGATTCGGACTGTCCTTGAGCATCGTGGCGAACTTGAACAGCCCGAACGTCGCGCCGTGGCGCCCGATCCGCTGCTGGACGTAGAACACCTCGCCTTCGCCAGTCAGGCGCAACGCGATCGCAATCGGCACTAGAAGCGGCGAAAGCACCACGAGCGCGAGCCCGGACAGCAGGATATCGAGAAGTCGTTGCATGATCACATCCTGCCGTCGAGGTACTTTCCGGTTTCCTTGTGGGCGAACTCGGGAATCATGTGGTTGAACAGGTCGACGATCTCGGGCTTGTCCCACGTGGGCTGTCGCCGGATGCGGTCGAGCGTGTCGAGGAAGTGCGTCAGCCTGGCCTCATCGAACACCGGCTCGTTCCGGATCACGCCGATGTTCTCGAAGCGGTCCATATCCAGCGTCTCTGTGCCCATATAGAACTCCTCGAAGTCTTTCTCTCCCGTCGTGTCGCTGGCGAAGAAATACACCGGCCAACGCTTGCTGGCGATCAGCTCGGCCGCGCGGTCCCGAGCCTCGTCTTCGCTGCTGCACGCGTAGGGCTCGAACCCGAGCGACTGCAGGTAGCGGACGGCAATGTCGGAAAAACGCGTCAGATCCAGCTGCTCGCTGAGCTTGGGGAAGAAGATATCGCGATTGTCACCGAGCAGGCATGAACTCAGGCACAGCTCGCCCGACTCCTGGGGCGTGACGAAGTAACGCCGCACGTCGTTGGGCGCAGAGATCGGCTGGCGCTTGGCGAAGCGCTGATTGAAGCCATGAAGCAGCGACCCATCGGAAAACGCGACATTCGCGAACCGGGCCGTCGAGATGGGCAGCTCCAGGCTGGCGCGCATCAGGAACATCTCCATGATCCGCTTGCTCGCGCCCATCATGTTGACGGGGTTGGCCGCCTTGTCGGTGGAGACGCAGAAGTACTTGCGGGCACCGCCCGCGCGCGCCTGCGCGATCGTATCGATAGTGTTGAGGACGTTCACCTCGATCAATCGCATCAGCGTGAACGGGTCCTTCTCGCTGCGCACATGCTTTAGCGCCGACAGATTGAGCACGTAGTCGTAGCCATTGCCGGCGTTCATCAGCGCCGCGTACTCGCGGCTGCCGCAGTCCAGTGCGAACGTGCGGAAATCGCCATCGATGTAGCCAAGCGTGCTGCGGACATCGCGCACAAGCTCGACCATGTTGTTTTCGCTGATATCCACCACGTGCAACACACGGGGGCCACGCTTGAAGATCTCGCGCGTCACAGCCTGGCCGATGGAGCCCGCGCCGCCGATGACGAGAAATCGGCTGGCGGCCACGATCTCGCGCAGTTCGGCATCATGGCGTTGGATATCGGCATCGAAGAGCGGCCGATCGCGGCCGATGAGGTTCAGTACGTCCATGGGGGAAGTGCTCTGCTGGTGTTGCTGGAAAGGAATGCGTCAGCGCGGGCGCAGGGCGCCGTCGGGAACGCTGGAGGGCAGGTTGACGACGCGTGCTTCCAGCCAATGGGAGTTCTCGAGTCCATCGTGCTGGCATCCGCTGAACATCGCCAAGCGCGACATCAACCGCCAGATCGGCCGAGTCATCACGCCTTGCGCATTGGTGTACTCAAGAAAAGCATCGCGCTCGGCCTCGGACGTCAACACGATCGCATTGAGCCACCAGTTGCTGGTGCAATCTGCAAGCGGCTGGACGAAGCGAATGCCCGTACCGGCGAAGAACTCGGCATAGCGCGCAGCCACGTCTGCTTTGACCGCCAGCATCTCCCCGAGCCGCTCCATTTGCGCGCAGCCCAGTGCGGCATTCAGATTGGGAAGCCGGTAGTTGTAGCCAATCTCGTCGTGCACAAACTCGTAAGGGTGGGGCACCTTGGCGGTGGTAGTAAGGTGCTTGGCCCGCTTTGCCAGTGCCTCATCGTCGGTGACGATCATGCCGCCGCCGCCGGTGGTGATGACCTTGTTGCCGTTGAAGCTCAAGGTCGCGAACCGCCCGAACGTGCCCGTATGCTGTCCGTCGATGTAGCTGCCCAGCGACTCGGCCGCATCTTCGACCACGGCGATGCCGTAGGCGTCGCAGATTTCGACGATCTCGCGGATGCGCAACGGCTGACCGAAGGTGTGCATCGGCACACAGGCCGCGATGCGTCGCCCCGTTGCCCGATTCCAGGCCCGGCCATCGCGCACCTCCGCGTTGGCTTCCAGCCACCGGCGCAGCGCGGTAGGGCTGAGGCCCATGGTGTCGAGATCGACGTCGACAAACACCGGGTGCGCGCCGGCATAGCTGAGTGCGTTGCACGTCGCGATGAAGGTGAGTGCCTGCGTGATCACCTCGTCGTCCCGGCCCACGCCCGAGAGCTGCAACGCCACGTGCAGCGCGGCTGTCCCGTTGACGGTCGCAATGGCGTACTTAGAACCGGTGAAGGCGGCAATACGCTCTTCGAACTCGGTCACCTTGGCGCCGACCGACGACACGAAGTTCGAGTCGATGCAGTCGACCAGGTACTGGCGCTCGTTGCCTTCGAAGGCGGGGCGGTGGAGGGGGATGAAGTCGGGGCCGTAGATATCCCGAATCAACGATATCGCGGAGGGAAAGAACGAGGGGTCGCTCACGTCGGGTTGCCTTTCTGAAAGGTGGGATGCAGACATCAGGGCACGGCTCCGCTGAGTGCCTGCTCGAGTTGCCGGGCGAGCAGATCTCGAGAGAACCGCGTCTCCGCGAGCACGCCCGCAGCGGCGCCAGCACGCGCGAGCCAGTCAGGGTCGCCGAGCGCTTCTACCAGTACGAGTGCGGCGCGCTCGGGGGCAGTCGGTGGCAAGGACAGGCCCACGCCTTCCTGCTCAATGAGGTCAGCCTGCCAGCCGAGGTAATTGATGGCGATCGGCTTGCGAGCAGCCAATGCGTCGAAGAACTTGTTGGCTGAGTTTGCCCGCAACGAAGGGAAGTCGATAGCCAGCGAGCAAATGACGTCCGCAGCCGCAAACGCATGCGGCACCTCGTCCTTGGCCACCGGTGGATACAGAAAAAAGTTCACGCCCAGGACGCCACGCTCTTGGGCGTAGGCCTGTACGGACGCTTGCTGCTTTCCATCGCCGACGACCACGAATGCGATGCCCGGATCCAAGGCAAGCGAATGAGCCGCGACATCAACGAGATACTCGACTCCGTTGACGAAGCCGATGG
The DNA here is from genome assembly GCA_002240395.1 of Xanthomonas citri pv. mangiferaeindicae. Taxonomy (NCBI): domain Bacteria; kingdom Pseudomonadati; phylum Pseudomonadota; class Gammaproteobacteria; order Lysobacterales; family Lysobacteraceae; genus Xanthomonas; species Xanthomonas citri. The sequence continues at coordinate 1,188,747 of CP016836.1, read as the reverse complement.
TGCCGGGATACAGAACGAGCCGCCGGCCCAGGAGTTCTGGCTTGTCTGCTAGGAATCGCGCCGAATCTGTGTGCTCTGGACCGAACAGCTCGATATCCGAACTGTTCGGGATGACCGTGACTCGATCTGCGGAGTAGCCGGTCTTGACGACGCCATCCTTCATGTCACTCGACAGTGCCACGACATGGCGTGACCGCCGATAGGCAAACCGCTCCAGCCAACGAGCCGCCGCGATCGCTACGGGATTACGTAGCGCACCCAGTTCCACGGGAATGTCAGGCCACAGATCTCTGACTTCGAACACCATCGGTGCGCGCTGTCGCATGCTTGCGTACGCGCCAGGAAGCGCGATTGTGAGAGGTGTACTCGTCGCCAGTACGACGTCGGCCGGAAGGGAGGCCGCACGCGTGGCTGCATGGTAGGCAAAACGGAAGAAGGCGCGGATCCGCGCCCCGGTCCCCATGTGGTTCGAGTAAGGCACAGGTAGCCAATGTACGTCGATTCCATTTTCGTTGCTGACACGCCATGCCTGCGAGGCGCCGCCGCTCGTATCGGAGGTAACGACCGTGACCTGATGTCCCCATGCAACCAGACGGCGCGCCATCTCGAACGAGCGCGTGCCGCCGCTCATAGAAGGCGTCTTGAAGTATTGATGGAGATAGGTGATTCGCATTGGTCGAAGTCCGGGAGTTCTCAGATCGATCGGCAGGGGGGGCGCCAACTCGTACATCTATTGACTGGTCTGAAGGCCGCCTAACAGAGCCCTAGTGGTCATCGTGCGCCGATGCCGCGACCAGCGAGGGTAGGAACATCATGCGGGCGGTCCGCTCGCGTGTGGTTCGTGGCACGCCTCTCATGTTCGACAAGGCGGGGTAGTGGGTCTCGATAAAGCTTGCCTTGGGGCCCTTCTGCGCCAATGCGGCTTCGTACAAGGTCGCGCCGAGCGTCTGATAGAGGGGGTAGTAGCGCGCCCAGACGATGTAGCCGCCCGTGGGGAAGGCGAAGGTGAGGCCGTATGGGGGATAGCCTTCGGCGCAGCGCTGTCCGTCGTTGTAGGCAACGCGATACCAACCGTTAGCGCCACTGAGCCAGTTAGTGAACAGCGGCTGCGATGCATCGCCATTCCAAGTGCGCGCGAGAAGTTGGCCAGCAAAGCGCCTGGCCAAGTCTGGTTGCGGAAGGGCTCCCTCATCCAGTCCGTACACCGTCCTCATCGCCTCCCGATTGCGGTCCAGAGACTCGATTACATGCACCAGTCGTCTCGCATGACTGAGATCCCATCCCAGACCCTCGACAGGATCGATATTCTCGGGCCGTACGTTGAGGCGAGGCTCGAGAATGTGGCCATTCTTCTGGCAAGTGGCAGGCGGCGCGGCACCCGCGTAGCCTGCGTATCGGTTGTCCCGATAGAAGCGCCAGTAGCCGTGGTCGATATCGGCAGTCGCCACTTTCGTACCATCGGGCAGCGTGGCTTCGGCACGCAGAATTCTCGAATTGAAAAAGGCGAGTAGCTCTTCCAGTCGCGCCTTCGCGCCGAGATACTCGCCATGACGGACGCGTGCCTGCTGCAGCAGCGCTGGACGGTTGGCCAGGGCGCTTGCTAGATCTGCGTGGATGCCGATCTGCCAGAGATCGATGTCCGTAAAGAACCAGCGCGTACCCTTGTCGCGCAAGGCGGCTGCCTCGATAGTTCTGGCCTCTCGCCAACGCTCGCGTTCCTGCTCGGTCGCCCAGCGATCCAGCGTGTAGAGGCCAACTTCGGCGGTATCAGCGATGAAGGCGTCGGCGTCGGCATTTGTTGACGGCGACATCGGTGCAAGCGTCGCCGCTAGATGGGCGAACAGGCCCAGTCCCTGAGCGCTTGCCAGCTTGCTCTCCACGTCCTGACCTTTGCTGACGGCCCTGCATCGTCCGCCGCTTCGGCATAGCCACGCCTTGCTCCCCGAGGCGGCCGGCAGGCCACGAGGTTCAGAAGGCGGCGGGGTGGAATCGTGAACCGGCGTGACGGTGTCCAGTGCAAGGTAGACGCGTCCCCAATCCTCCGCGAATGCGATGAGCCGATCTCTTCGTTTACAGCGAGCCGCCATTGAAAGCAGATTGTGGAACGTGATTTCTAGATCGTAGAGCGCGAAGCTGTCCTTCTGCTCAAGCAGACGCTTTTCGACCAGCCCTTCTCGCGCGTAGCGGCGCCCCCAATCATCCCAGTCGCGCCAAGCGTCTGACTCGACTGGCCCGTCGCAGGCATACATGTCATGACCGGTGTCCGCTACGGCGGAACCGGAGGCAAGAAGCACGATAACCAGCAGGCAGATTCTGAGCATGCGCGACGTTCCTGCACTCAGGCCAGGCTCTGGTAGAGCGCGATGAGCTTGCGTTCCTCAGCGGGCCAGTTGAACTGTGTCGCCACAGCCTGGCGTCCATTTTCCCCCATAAGACGCGCCTGCTCGGGATTCTCCACGATCCAATCGATCGCGGCCGCAATGGCCTTGGGGTCCAGCGGATCGACACAGAGCCCACTCTGTGTGTCCTCAAGAATCCCGCGCCAGAGCGCGAAGTCCGAGGCAATAACCGGCAGACCTGCATTCATATACTCGAACATCTTGACCGGAAGCGATTCAAGGTAGGCCGTGGTCGGGTGCAAAGTCACCAGACCTGCCATCGAACGACGCATGGTGTGATTCACGCTCTGTCTGTCGAGCCATCCCAACTCTTCGACTTTGGCCCACCCGTCGAGCAGACGGATTTCGGACGCGAGCGCCTGTTCGTTGAACTTGCCTCCAAGCAGCAGCCGAACACGGCTCTTACTGAATGAAAGTGCCTGCACCACCTCAGCGAGGCCGCGCGTTCTCGTAATCGCGCCGACGTAGCACACCACAGGCTCGCGCTCGACGCTGGGCGCGTCCGCTGTGGTCGACTCGGTAAGCAATGGATAGTTGTTGATGTCCACCGTGCGAGGGTTGATCTTGAGAAACTTGTCACGAATGTACGGTGTCGCGGCAACAACAGCGTCCAGCCTGCGGCACACCCAGGTCTCGTAGGCTGACGCAAGACGTGAGATTACCTTACGGGCGATTGGATGCAGGTAGTGCTTGCTGAGAATCTGCTGCGGGACATCCTCGTGTGAGTCGAAGATGACCTTGGCGCCGGCTCGCTTGAGCTGCCGCGCAATCGTCAGAAGCTCGGGGTCGTGCAGGTGATAGACATCTGCGCGCAAAGCGAGCGCCGCATCTCGCATGCGTCGAGTCGCAGCGGAGATTCTGTCGAACCTGCCGCGCGCTTTGGCGACGCTCATGATCTCCACGCCGTCCTTTCGCTCGTCGGCCAGGCCGTCGGCCACGAGGAGGAAGGTCGTGTGACCTGCTGCGGCCAACGACATGCATTCCTTATAGAAAATTCGGGTGTCGTAACGCGGGTGGGCGGTTGTGAGGTGTGCGACTTTCATTTCTGATCGCTCCTCATCGGGAAATTTCTTGGATTGCGCGCCGCAGCGTAAATTCCCCATCCTATGCCGTATCCAACATAAAAAATAGGTTTGGAGAAGACGGAGAAGACAAACAGAATTATAGAGAATGCGAGGAGTAGAACATAGGTTTCGTTTCTGCTCTTTCTTGAGAAAACGACACGGGTCGAGTGTGCGAGCGGCTTGAGTATCATGTAAGAGAACATTACAAAGCCGAGTACACCATAATTAACCCAGGCGGATAGAGCATTATGGGCGTACGAGCCGATGCCCCCCGACCTTGCGTGCGATCCAAAATCTCCAAGGATGGGAGATGAGGCAATTGTGACGAGAGCGTCCTTGGTCAGATTTGCTCGCGCTTGAAATGAAGTGTCAGTGCTGATATCAACAAGCCTGGTGACGCGAGAGCTAATATTTGATGAAAATGCAAGGTCTGCAAGAAGGGTTACGCTGGCAATAATCAAGGGTGCGAGAACCAGGCTGAATTTTATGGTTCCGGCGCGAAGGTAGATTATCAGTATCCCGGCGAGAGCAAATGCCACGAACTCGGAGCGAGCGCCAAGCATGAAAGTTAAAATTAAGCTCAGGCAGTATGTCCAAGGCAACCATCTAACGCTGAGCGATGCCATCAGGATGATGGAGGTCACCAGCGCAGAGCGGGCAAACCCTTGATAGGTGGCAACTTGCTCCGCGTCACCGGAGGTGTAAGCCTGCCGGGCGTAGAAGAAACCACCCTGTTGGTTGAGCGCCGCAATCGCAAGCATCCCGAAAAATGAAATTATCAGGAAGGCGGTAAAATTTCTGCCTCCGAAGTCGATTTGTCTGAAAATTAAATAATTTGCAGTCAAAAAAAGAGGTACGGAGATGGATTGCAAAAATACTCCGTCGACTGACTGGTGCTGATGCCCTATTTGCCGGCTAACTACGGACAGACATATTAGAAAAAGAACGAAAATGATGATGAATGCATCCTGCTTCAGGAGCGCTTCCTTTCCCGAGACCTGCTCGTATGCCAACAAGCCCAGCATGGCAGTGGTGAGGGCCAATGCGACGGGGCCGTAGAAGCCCCCGAGAAGTGGAGGCATTCCGAGAAGCGCGACCCCAGAGTGATAGAAGTAAAAGCCCGGATAAAGAAGCAATATTCCGAGTTTCGCCAGGGTGCGCGAGCTTGCGAATTCTGATAATTTCACTGAATTACTTTCTTACCGTTATGCGTAGCGATGGTTGATCGGCCGAGATCAGCCTCTCTGGGAGCCGCGCCCAAAGCCCAATCACAGTGGGCTGGCGAGCATGCGCTGTGCGAAATGTATAAGGATAAGCGCTACAAACGCTGATAGTGCTGCGGTGAACGTAAGTGGGGCGGAAAATCTAGGAATCGACGACAGCAGCGTCCTTAGATCCGAATTCAGCAATCGTGTGACTGTTAAAAAGTACGCGAAATAGAAAATGAAGCCTGAAATCGCATAAGTCTCCACTGCCAGGTGAGGCGCAATTGCGACTGACGCCGCCACCATTCCGGCGCGAAGTGCCAGCCCCCCCAGCTGCAATAGCAGGGCAATTCGTTGTTGGCTGCGTATGTGCAGCACCATCGACACCGGCGAGGTGATGAATTGCATGAAGAACCACGGCGCCATCCAGGTGACGAGATGGCCGGACCGCGCCCAATCCTGTCCGAACAGCAAGGGGAACGCCGTTGGGGCGAGGATCGCCACCGCAAGCATCGGGCCGGCGCCGATCGCAATCAGGTTGCCTATCGTCTTTGCTGCAAATGCCGCCAAATCGCCGCTGCGGTTTTTCTCGGCTGCATGGGACAGAAACACTTGGCCGACGGCCTGCCCGATCAGGGCAGCCGGGATAGCGAGCACTTGCATTGCGAGCAACAGATAGCCGGCATCGTGTCCTGGGCTACTCGCCGCAATGATTAGAACTGGCACCTGGATGCTTGCGGTGTTGGCGAACGCCTCGAGCATCGAGTACTTCGGGAACCTCTTGTACTCGCCCAGGACGCGAACCATGTCGCGGCGATTGACCGCCCTCAGGGCAGTGCGATCCGAGATCAGAAGCCGACGCCCCAACCCCACGACGCCGGCACCGCTCTTGATGAACTGTCCCAGGAGCAGGCCAAGTGGCGAGATGTTGAGTGCACCCAGCCCAAGTTGGGTGATCGTGCCGCCGACTGCTTGGCTCATCCGCGTGCGCGCCACTGCGGAGAAGTTCTTTCGCCTGGACGTCCAGTACTGCAGTGCCATGTACGAACCAGCGATCCAGACGCCAAGGGGCAGCAGCCACAGATGACGTGCCAACTGCGGCGCGTCGAGGAGCAGCGAGATCGGCTGCCCCCAAAAGGCGACGACCACGCCCAGCAGGGCGCCAAAAGCGGCCGAACTGCAAAGGGCGATGGCCAAGAGATTGGCTGCGTCGCTGTCTGCCTCGGGCAGCGGGATCGCGATCTCGAGGCGAAGAGATGCGATGACGGTCAGGATGCCGAGGAGCGCGGTATAGACTGCCAGTACAGAGAAATCTTCGGGCGTGTAGAGGCGGGTAAGGACGGGAAGTGCGAGAACGCTCAATGCCTGCGCAAACGCAGTGCCGCCCACGAGCACGCCGATCGAGCGGCCAACCCCGCCGACCTTGATCTGCCTCAATCGCCGTTTGATAACGTCCAGCACGCCAAATCGTCTGCTCTTAGGGGTTGCCAACGAGTGGGGCGACCACTTGTTGCTGCGAAGCGCCATCCAGATAGGGGTGCATGGGCAGGCTGAGCACTTCCTCTGCCGCCAGGTCGCCATGGGGAAGCTTGGCCGCTGTGTTCTCTACGGCCGGCTGTTTGTTCAGCGGCATCGGATAGTGGATGGCGGTGGGCACACCGGCTTCGTGCAGCCTAGTCTGCACAGCGGCACGATCGTGCACGCGGACGGTGTACTGCGCCCAGGCACTGGTGTTGTACGACTCCACGTGGGGAATCCGAACGCGACTGTCGGCGAGCAGCTGACCATAACGCTGGGCCACCTGCTGCCGTGCTGCCATTTCGTCGTCAAGCACCTCCAGCTTCGCCAGCAAAATAGCGGCCTGGAGTGTGTCGAGCCGGCTGTTGACGCCAACGCGAACATGGTAATAGCGACGCGTCTGGCCATGGCGAGCGACCTGGCGCATGACCGTCGCCAGCGTCTCGTCGCTGGTGAAGATCGCGCCGCCGTCGCCGTAACAACCCAGCGGTTTGCTGGGAAAGAAGCTGGTCGTGGCGATCGTCGTCAGATTGCAGCTCTTTCGGCCCTTGTACGTGGCGCCGAAGCTCTGCGCAGCATCCTCGATGACGGGTACGCGGTGTCTGTCGGCGATCGCATTGATGGCATCGTAGTCCGCGCACTGGCCATACAACGAGACCGGAATGATGGCTTTCGTTTTCGGACCGATCGCGGCCTCAAGCGATGCCGGGTCGAGATTGCAGGTCAAAGGATTGATATCGACGTAGACGGGGCGCGCCCCGAGGACTGCGGCCGCCTCCGCTGTGGCGATGTATGTGAAGCCAGGCGTGATGACTTCGTCGCCAGGCCCGACGCCTAGCGCCATCAATGCGATCTGAAGCGCGTCAGTGCCGTTTGCGACGCTGATGCAGTACTTGGCGCCCGTGTATGCAGCAAGGCGTTCCTCGAGCTCGGCCACTTCGGGGCCCAGGATGTACTTGCCGTGGGAAAGGACGCGCGCGATGCCGGTGTCGATCCGGTCCTTGAGGCGCGCCTGCTGCGTCTGAAGATCGATGAATTCCATTGTCATGCGTCCTGGCGGGTCAGCTGGCGGCCGTGCAGCTGGTAACGCGCGCCGGTGTGCGAACAGGTCGCTTCGCCGTCACCCTCTACCGGCAGCTCGAGCTGTTCGCCGAACTCGCTCATCCAGCCGATCTGGCGGGCGGGCACGCCCACCATGAGCGCGTAGTCGGGGACGTCCTTGTTGACCACCGCGCCGGCGCCGACGAAGGCGAACGCACCAATGGTGACGCCGCAGACGATCGTGCAGTTGGCGCCGAGCGTCGCTCCGGTTCGCACAAGCGTGTCGCGGTACTGGTCCTTGCGCTCGATCAGTGATCGCGGGTTGTAGACGTTGGTGAACACCATGCTCGGGCCGCAGAACACGCCGTCCTCAAGGGTGACGTTGTCGTAGACCGACACGTTGTTCTGGATCTTGCAACGGTCGCCGATTACGACGCGATTGCCGACAAACACGTTCTGGCCGAGTGACACGCCTTTGCCGATGCGGGCCCCCGCGCACACGTGCGCGAAGTGCCAGACGCGCGAGCCCTCGCCGATCTGCGCGCCGTCATCGACGATCGCGCTGGGGTGCTGCTGAAACGTCATGCGCGCGCCCTCTGGATGAACGGATGTGCATCGTCGGCGCCGGGCGCGACGACGGCGTCGCGGATCTGTGCGACCGTCGTGATCGCCGTCCGGTTTTCCTCGAGGCCGAAGCCGCGACCTGCGAGGATCTCCTCGTAGCTACGGATGTGCAGGTCGGTGAAGCCCCGGAGAACTCGATCTCATCGCCGTCGACGGTGATGGAGCGATAGGTGCGCTGGCCAGCATCGCGCTGGGCCTGCGGCACGTCCTCGACATCCACCGACAGGAACCAGCGGACGCGGGCATGCGCGTACTCGAGGTAGCCGGCAGCGCGGGTGTCCTCGGACAGGTGCACGACGTTCTGCTGCAGGTCGCCGAAGATGTAGTGCAGCATGTCGAAGAAGTGCACGCCGATGTTGGTGGCGATGCCGCCCGACTTTTTCAGGTCACCCTTCCAGCTCTGCAGATACCAGTGGCCGCGCGAGGTGATGTAAGTCAAATCGACTTCGTGCTTAGTGTCGCGCTGCTCGCTGCGGACGCGCTCGCGCAGCGCAACGATCGCCGGATGCACGCGCAACTGCAGGATCGTATTGACCTTGTGGCCGGTGTCGCGCTCGATGTCCAGCAGGCCATCGATGTTCCAGGGATTGAGGACCAGCGGCTTCTCGCAGATCGCGTCGGCACCCGAGCGCAGCGCGAAGCGCATGTGCGAATCGTGTAGATAGTTGGGCGAGCAGATCGAAACGTAGTCCACGGCTTTGCCGTCGTTGGCGCGGCGGCGCTTGTCGATGTGGCGATCGAAACGCTCGAACTCGGTGAAGAAGTCGGCTTCCGGGAAGTGACTGTCGATGATGCCGACCGAGTCGTTCGGGTCGTAGGCGGCAACCAGTACGTTGCCGGTGGCCTTGATGGCCTGCATGTGGCGCGGTGCGATGTAGCCCGCAGCGCCAATCAGTGCGAACTTCTTCATGAGAGTGTCCTGAAAGTACGTGTTGCGTGTGCCGCCGATACAGGCTTAGTTAGAGCCGTCCGTCCACGCGATCGGCTGGCAAGATGCCCTTGATGTCGTAGATCACGGTGCGATCGGTCGCCCACTGGCGGACATCGGCATTGCCCGGCTTGAATTCGTCGTGTGCGACCGCGAGCACGATGGCGTCGTAATGGCCCTGCTGGGGGGGCTCGGCCAGCAGCTCCACGCCGTACTCCGCCTGCGCCTCGTCGCGGGACGCCCAGGGGTCGTGGATGTCGACCTGTGCGCCGAAGTCGCTCAGTTCGCTGACCAGGTCCACCACGCGCGTGTTGCGCAGGTCCGGGCAGTTCTCCTTGAAGGTGAAGCCCAGTACCAGCACGCGGCTGCCCTGGATGGCGTGTCCCTTGCGGATCATCAGCTTCACGACTTCAGCGGCGACATGCTGGCCCATCGCATCGTTGATGCGACGGCATGCGAGCAGAATGTCGGGGTGGTAGCCGACCGACTGCGCCTTCTGGATGAGATAGTAGGGGTCGACGCCGATGCAGTGCCCGCCGACGAGGCCGGGTTTGAACGGCAGGAAGTTCCACTTCGTCGATGCGGCGGTGAGTACGTCGCTGGTGTCGATGCCCAGGCGGTGGAAGATCAGCGCGAATTCGTTGATCAGTGCGATGTTGGCGTCGCGCTGGGTGTTCTCGATGACCTTCGCGGCCTCGGCGACCTTCAGGGTCGGCGCCTTGTGTGTGCCGGCAGTGATGATGCTGCGATACAGGCCATCGACGAATTCGGCGGTTTCGGGTGTGGAGCCCGAGGTGATCTTGGGAATCGTGGTCAGGCGCCGTTCCTTGTCGCCCGGGTTGATGCGTTCGGGACTGTAACCGACCGTGAAGTCCTGATTGAAAACCAAACCCGACGCGCGCTCGAGCTCGGGAACGCAGATCTCTTCGGTTGCGCCCGGAAACACTGTGGACTCGTAGATCACCGTATCGCCGTGTTTGAGCACGGTGCCGATTGCCTGGCTAGCCTTGATCAGCGGCGTGAGGTCCGGGTGCTTGTGCTCGTTGATCGGTGTGGGCACGGTGACGATGTAGACATTGGCATCTGCGATACCCGCCGTCTCGGTGGTGTAGCGCAGCCGGTTGGCGGATCGCAGTTCTTCGGCGTCGACCTCGAGCGTGTGGTCGCTCCCGCCGCGGAGCTCTTCGACGCGGCGGACGTTGATATCGAAGCCGATGGTGTCGTACCGCTTGCCGAACTCCACGGCCAGCGGCAGCCCGACGTAGCCCAGGCCGATGACGGCGATGGTGGCGGTACCCGGTGAAGACATCAGAACATTCCTCGTGACAGTAGGCGTCGGCGGCCACGAACGCGATCATTTCGCCGACTGAATAGCGAATTATGCGCCCTCCGGGCCGCATCGTGAGAAAAAGTGAGACCTGAATGTGTCGCGCAGGGGCAGGAACTGCCCCATGCGGTTACTCAGCCTTGCAACCTGAACCGCCAAGTCAGCGGTCGATCCAGTCCAGGTTGTCGAACAATGCGTCGGCGTCGCGTTCGCTGGTCAGGTTGTACAGGTTGTAGCGCCGGCCCAGTCGCGCGCCGCCATCGCGGGTCAGCGGCTGCCAGAGGATCTCGGCGCGCGCTCGCGTGGGTCTGGGTAGCAAGAAATCCATCGGCAGGGAGAAGTAGATGCCCTTGTCGAAGTCGCCTTCCCCGAAGTCACGTGACGAGACGTTGGTCTTGGTGGCATAGGCGCCCATGGTCACGCCGTTGTCGAAACGTCGGGCGACATTGACCGTACCGCCGATGTCGCCAGCCAGATAGCGGCCAGCGCTGACGTTGACCTGCACCCGCTGCTGGCGCCCGAAGGTGTAGTAGCCGGTGACATGGCCGGTGGTGACCTCGTAATCGCGGAACCCCGCGTGCTGGTCGAAGTCGCGCTGGCGGACCTGGTTCAGGTCCATGCCCAGCGCCCAGCGCTCGCCGAATGGGCGATAGAGCACCTCGCCCCCGGCGCCGCCGTACATGTATTCCAGGTAGCCCGCGTAGGCCATGCCATACCAGTCACGGCCCAACTGGTGCGCCGTGGTCAACTGCAGGTTGGGCACCGTGACCTTGGAGGTCGTCAGGAACTGGCGCTGCCACGTGCGCACGCGCGGCAGGCGGCTGGGCGCGTCGTAGCGGAACTTGTCGAAGTTGTTGGCGATATCCACACTGACAGCGCCGGTGAGCCAGGTGCTGCGGTTGAACCAATAGCTGGCGCCGAAGTCGGCGGTGAGCTGGTAGAGGATGAAGCCGTCCGGGCCGCCGAGCACTTGCTTGTAGCCGGGGCCAACACTGCCGCGCAGCCGGTCGAACGGCGCACGATAAAGCTCGTCGCGGCGCTGCTGCGCTGGGGGCGAAAGTTCGACCTTGCGCGCCATTGCTGCAAGGTCGATCCGGCGGTCGACGTAGTGGGCGAATGCATCGCGTTCGACGCTGATCTCCGCGATCGGCATGCCTACGCGCTCATGCGCGAACGTGAACCAGCCGATGTCGTCGTCCGCCGCATTGTCCAGCACCCGCGTGCCGCGGCCGACGCCCTGGGCAGGGTAGAAGTAGCGGGTCTGGCTGCCGTGGACGATGAGTTCGCCATCGCGCCTGGTGATTCTCGATACGGCGATGCCTGCGTCTCGCTGCAGATCGGCCGAGACCGCGGCCCAGTCCGTGTCGGGCCGATACGCCGGTGCGTCCGTGGCAGCACTGTCCTCTCCGGTGCCATGCCGGCGCAAGGCCGGTGCGGGCGTATCGAGGATCGGCGCATTGCTGCGTGCGGTCTTGAGATTGCCGACAAAAGCCAGGCTGAACACCGGCGTGTCGCCGCGTTCCAGTCCGGCGGTCAGCTCCAGGTTCGGCGTGGGTCGATAGACCAGCCCGACATTGATCGGCGAGCGCTGGTCCAGCCGCGTGCCCCGGGGCTCGGTCTTGTAGTCGTTGCCGTCCAGCTCCACCTTCACCAGCAACTGCTCGAGCGGCGTCTGCCAGGTGATGCCGCCGAACACCCCGATGGGTCCGCGGAACATCGCGTTGGTATTGAGCTGGGTTGGGCCGCGGCCGCCGGGGCGCGTCTCGAAGCCGGAGTCGATCAACCGCAAGGGGTTGGCGATATCGCCCCGGTTGCCAAGGTAGCCCGTCGCCAGGCCGAGACTGGCGTCGATGGTGCCGAAGCGCTTGTTGGCGACCAGGTACTCACCCGAGAACAGGCCGGTACCGCCGATGTCGCGCATGCCGAGCGCGATTTCGGGCAGCCAGCGGCTCTCCTGCCAGAGCCGCAGCTTCACGTCGATCGACTTGTCCTTCAGGCTTTGGTCGCCGCTCAGGCTTGGTGGGCCGTAGCGCTGGTTGCGCAGGCCGACGTAGCGGAATGTGCCCTCGAGCCACGGGAAGGGCTGCAGCGACAGGTTGTGCCGCGCATAGGGCGAGGTGTAGCTGGTAGACAGGCTGACTTGCCCCTCTGGCTCCATGCGCGCGGTCGGTGTCTGCAGCAGGCCGGCGCCGCCCCAATCGCTCTGGGTGACCAGGTCGTGCGCCGTTTCCTGCGCGTGCAGGCTGCCGGCGATCGCCAGGGCCAGCAGGCCCAGCGGGAACTGGGGGAAGGCGGTACGTCGGATCATCGGGCGGTGTCCTGCACCCGAGGCGAACCGGGCAGTGCGATCGGCTGGGTCGCCAGGAACTGGGCGAACTCGCGGTTGAAATCGGGATCGATGCGCCGCAGGGCGCGCTCGGGCAGCGGGACATACAGCACCGCGCCAGGCGCGAGTGCCTGTGCGGGGCTGCGATTCCAGGCCGCGATCCCGATCTGGGCGACATGACCGTCGGGCTGGATGACGTACAGCAGGTCGGCGTCCGCGCCTTGGGGCGGGCACTGACGCAGGTAGTCGGCGGCCTCGCGGAGCGCCACATGCGGCAGGCGGCATGGCGCTTCGACGGCGCCGACGACGGAGATCGTATCGGGGCGCAGCGGATAGACGAGGCGATCACCGTCACGGACCGGCAGATTGGCCTCCGCGGCGGCCTCGAGCCTGCGCCCGTCGAGTTGCGTCGTCGGAATGCGTCCGGTGACGGGCATTGTGGTCAGCCAAGCCTCCAGGCGTGCCGCCGTCTCGGCCACTGCGGGCGGTGTGTTCTCGGCGGTCCGGAGGGCCTGCAGGCTATGCTCGAGCCCCGCGCGAAGACGCGTCTGGGGCGCGATCGCCTGGCGTCGAAGCAGGGCGGCGCCGGTCGTGTAGGCCTCGCTCGTCGGCATGGCTGCGAGGATGGGATCGGATAGTCGGGCATCGCCTGACAGCGCGTAGGTCGCAGGGCGACGAACCGCACCTTCGACGCTGACATGGACCTGTGCCGGAGACTGGGCAGCAGCGCTGGCGGCGGCGAGCAGCAGCGCGCAGCCGAGGAATCGGGACATCATCGTGCGCTTCCGTGGCGATACGGCTTGAGCTGGACGAGATCGAGGCTTCTGCCCGGTGCCAGAAGTTGCCGGCTCTTGAGAATGAATCCGGTATCAGGCTCGGCCCAGTAGCTGTTGGTCGCATCGATGCCGGGTCCGCGCAGCCGTTCGTCGAACCGGACCAGGGTGCGGGGACGGCCCAGGATCTCCACCTGCTCGGTGCCGATGCGTTGCAGTTCGCCCTCGACCCGCACGCCGTAACGGTGGCCAGGCATCCAGTCGTAGCGACGTAGCGTGCGGGATGTCCCCTGCAGTAGGTGCAAACGCGTGAAAGGACTGTCGCCTTCGAGGTGGATGTCGATCGCGTCCTCCGGCAGGCCTGCGGTACCGACCAGCAGGCCGTCACGCAGGAAGACGATCCTGCGGTCGGGGCTGTACCAGGAGGTCAGGCCGGCATCGTCGTTGCCCAGCACCATCAGCGCTTGGAAGCCGTCGCCTTCCACCAGCACCTGGGCATAGGGATTGGCGGCCACGCGCTCGGGCGTGACCTCGATCGAGGGGCGGAAGACCGCGAGGCGGACCGCATCCACGCCACTGCGGGTCATGCCGTTGCAGCCGGTCAACATGACCAGAAGCGCGCCGAGGGCAATCGGCGTCGCCCGCCCATGCCGTCGGCGTTCGGTGCGGAGCTCCGTCATTGCGCGGACGTCACTCGAGATCGCTACTGGTGCGGGCGGCGTTGCTGATGATGCCGGAGAACGGCAGGAGCTGCCCCACGAAGCGATTCCAGCGAGTGATGCCGGCGGCACCGACAAACACCACGTCTCCAGGCTGCAGCTGGAACTGGCTGGCCACGGCGAATGCGGCCGGCGACTTCGCCTCGAGCTGGTAGACCACCGACGGTGGTGTGTCGGCCTCGAGACCACGCGCGCCGCGGATCACATAGACCGCATTGCCATTGGACGTGGTCTGCATGAGGCCGCGTGCACGGCCCAGCGCCTGGCTCAGGCTGATGGTGCCGGTGCGGAAGTTCTGAGCGCCCGGCTGCATGACTTCGCCAACGACGAAGACTTCCTTGTCGTCGAGGAACGGAATGTAGAGGTGATCCTCGGGCTTGAGGTAGATCGCCTCGCCCGACTGGCGATCCAGGTCGATGGTGTAGCTGATGCCGTCGCGGGTCAGGCGCACGCCGGAAAGATCGGCGACCGTCGGGTTGATACCGGCCTGGCTGATCGCATCGTTGAGCGTCATGGGCGCCATGGTCAGCGGGACGGCCGTGGAATTGGCGGTTGCACCGGTGACCCAGGCGCGCTGACTGCCGTAGCTCAGCACCGAGACGTCGACCTGCGGCGATTCGATATAGCGCGCCAGCTTGCCGGCGATATCGGCGCGCAACTCACCCGGCGTACGGCCGGCAGCCTGGATCTTGCCGATGTAGGGATAGAACAGCGTGCCGTCGGTCTGCACATGGCGGCCAGCGGCATTGAGCTGCTGTTGCGCGCCAGCGGGCACGGTCAGTTCGGGGTGGTCCCAGACGGTAATGTAGAGCACGTCACCAACGCCGATGGCGTAGGCCGGCGGCCGGTACTCGGTCAGCGCCGTCGGCAGCATGCCGCCAGGTTGCTGGGTCGCGCGCTCCATCGCAATCAGCTTCGGTGTGATCGGGATCAGGTCGAGCTGATCATTGCCGACGGTGCGAAATCCCGCGTCATTGGCCGTGCCGCTGCGCATGTGCTGGCCGGGGCTCCAGATGCAGCCAGCCATCGATGTCGCGGCGACGGCGACGAGAAGAGGACGAAGCAAAGGACGCATGAACACGGGATCTCCTGGCTTGGGTCGGCGTCACCGCCTGTTGCCCATAAAAAAAACCCCGCCGGCCTGGACCGGCGGGGTGACTGGTGTCCCGCGGGCTGGAGCCCGGCGAGCGGTCAGTTCGTGCCGGTGCCGGTCGTGCCGGTGCCGCCAGTGCCGGTCCCCGTGCCCGGGCCGGTGCCCGTGCCGCCGCCGCCGTCACCGACGTTGCCTTCGCTGTCACCGTTGTTGTCCATCACCACCGCGGCCAGTGCGACCACGCCGGCCACGATGCCGACCGTTGCGCCCGTGGTCAGGCCCGTACCGACCGCACCACCGGTGCCGCCGGGGACGCCGCTCTCGACGGGCGAATTAGAAGTGTTGTCGCTTGTGCCCTGCGCCTGCGGTGCGGCGAAAGCGATGCCGGACAGGCCTGCCAAGGCGATGGTGCCGATCAGGCGGAGGGTCGTGTTCATGGGGGAGCTCCAAGCATGTTGAAGGACGGTATGCGTCCAGGCTGTTGCGAGGCTATAGGTCGTGAACCGTTCATGTCAAGGCGAATCCCAGCCAGTGGACGGCTTCGTGAGGCCCTTTCCACAAGGCTGAATGCGTTATCACGGCTCACGAAGAGTGAGCTTGCTAGACTACGCGCTTGTGTCCGCCCCCGGCGGCGTCCGGGAGTGGAGTACGTCCAGGTGTTTCGGAAGGTCCTGTTCGTGTGCATCGGCAACATCTGCCGTAGCCCAACCGCGGAGATCGTGTTGCGATCGGTGCTCGGGACCTCCGGTGTCGCCGTCTCGTCGGCCGGGCTCCAGGCGCTGGTCGACCGTCCGATCGACCCGACGGCGGGTCTACTGTTACAGGAGCGGGGCCTCAATACCGACCAGCATCGTGCGCGCCAGCTGACCCCGTCGCTGCTGGCCGATGCCGATCTGGTGCTGGTGATGGAGCGTGCGCATCAGGCGCGGATCGCCCGTGAGGTACCGCAGGCCAGCGGCAAGGTGATGCTGCTGGGCAAGTGGATCGGCGAACGTGAGATTCCTGACCCCTATCGACAACAGCGTCCGGCGTTCGAGCATGTGCTGGGCCTGGTCGACGAGTCTGTCGCGGCCTGGCAGCGCTATCTCCGCTAGCTCCATCGGCCCTCAGGGCCGTCATCCACATTCCCCGCGCATCGCGCCCAATCTACTGAAGACCAGAGCCACTGCATGAGCAAGGAAACAGGAGTGTCCGCCAAGGACGACGACGAGATCGACCTGCGCGAGATCGTTGGTGCACTGATCGATCGCAAGTGGTGGATCATCGGCATTACTGCGGCGTTCTTCGTGGTCAGCGTGGCCTACGCGCTGTTGGCAACGCCGATCTACCAAGCGCGCGCGATGGTGCAGGTGGAATCGAAGGCGCCCAGCATTCCTGGCCTGCCGGATCTGTCGTCGCTGGGTGGTGGCGTCACGTCGGCGGCAGCGACGACAGAAGTCGCGCTGATCACCTCGCGCACGGTCATCGGCGACGCAGTCGACAGCACGCATGCCGATGTGGTCATCGAGCCGGCGCGCTTCCCGTTGATCGGCGGTTTCCTCGCGCGCCGTTTTTCGCCCGAGACGCCTGATGCGGTGGCCTCGCCGTGGTTCGGGCTGTCGCGTTATGGCTGGGGCGGCGAGCACGTCGAGATCGTCGGCATGACGGTGCCGTCGATGTGGGAGAACCAGCCGCTGACGCTGCGCGTGGGCGACGACGCCTCGCGTTTTAGCCTGTTCGGGCCGGATGACCAGTTGTTGCTCGAAGGCACGGTCGGCACCGATGCCGAAGGCAGCGGCGTCAGGCTGCAGGTGGCAGTACTGCGCGCTAATCCAGGCACGCGGTTCGAGGTCACTAAACTGCGCCGCCTCGATGTCGTGTCGGGCTACCAACAGGACGTCAAAGCCTCCGAGCAAGGGCGTGAGTCCGGCATCTTGCAGCTGTCGTTCGAGCATCCCGATGCGCAGTTCGCCGAGACCTTCCTGCAGGCGGTCGCGTCGGCCTACGTGCGCCAGAACGTCGAGCGCAACTCGGCTGAAGCCGGTGCGCAGCTGGAGTTCGTGCGCGAACAGTTGCCGACCGTGCGTCTCCAGGTGGAGGCAGCGCAAAAGGCGATGAACGAGTACCAGACCCGCGCGAACTCGGTCGACATCACGATGCAGACCCAAGGGTTGCTGCAGCAGGAAGTGGCGGTCGAGACGAGCATCCAGCAACTGCGCCTGCAACAGGCTGAGATGGATCGCAGCTTCACGCGCGAGCACCCGGCCTACCGCGCGCTGCTCAAGCAGATCGGCGAGTTGGAAGCACGCAAGGCCGGCTTCCAGAAGCAGGTCGGCGAGTTGCCCGACACCCAGCAGGAACTGCTGACGCTGACCCGCGACCTGCAGGTCAGCAACGAGCTCTACACCGGCCTGCTGAACCAGGCGCAGCAGCTCGATGTCGCGCGTGCCGGCACCGTGGGCAATGTGCGGATCGTGGATCCCGCGGTTGTCGACACGCAGCGGCCGGTGAAGCCGCGCAAGCCGTTGATCGTGCTGATCGGCACGTTGCTGGGCGGTTTCCTCGCCGTGGGCCTGGTGTTCCTGCAGCGTGCGTTGCACGCCGGCATCGAGGATCCCGCGCAGATCGAGGAACTCGGGCTGCCGGTCTACGCCTCCATCCCGCTCAGCGAGTCGCGCGATCTGCTGATCATGGATCGGCTGCGCAACCGCAAGGGGCGCGTGCGCCGGGACCCGGGGTTCGACAAGCGCCAGCACCTGCTCGCGGTCAACGCGCCCGCGGACCTGGCGATCGAAGCGATCCGCAGCCTGCGCACCAGCCTGCATTTCGCGATGCTCGAGGCCAAGAACAACATCCTGGCGATCTCGGGTCCGCGCCCGGCAGTGGGCAAGACCTTCGTCTCGGCGAACCTGGCTGCGGTGATCGCCCAGGCCGGTCAGCGCGTGCTGGTGATCGACGCGGACATGCGCAAGGGCACCCTGCACAAGGTGCTGGGCGTCACGCAAACCGGCGGTCTGTCCGATGTCCTCGGCGGCAAGCTCGAGGCGGCCGATGCGATCCGCGCGGCGGATGGCGTGGAGAACATGCACTACATGGTGCGCGGCGATATTCCGCCGAACCCGTCGGAACTGCTGATGCATCCGCGCTTTGGCCAGTTGCTGGAAGCGTTGTCGACGCAGTACGACCTGGTCATCGTCGATACCCCGCCGATCCTGGCCGTCACCGACGCCGCGCTGATCGCCCGCCATGCCGGCTCGAGCCTGCTGGTGACGCGCTTCGGCGTGAACCAGCCCAAGGAGATCCTGCTGACCAAGAAGCGCTTCGAGCAGAACGGCGTGCAGGTCAAGGGCGTGATCTTCAACGCAGTCGAGAAGCGCGCCACGGGCTACTACAGCTACGGCTACTACGAGTACAAGGCTGACAAGGCCTGATTGCAGGGCGCACCGCTGCTTTTGCCCCTTCCCCCGCGGGCGGGGCATTGCGCCCTTCACGGGTGGAAGGCTGGGATGGGGGAAAAATGCGCCAGGCCTATGCCCCCACCCGATGCCTACAGCATCGACCTCCCCCGCAGGCGGGGGAGGTGACTTATGCGCTGCCCCGCTTCTGCTCCTTCCCCGCACCGCGGGGCATTGCGCCCTTCACGGACTGCCGTTTTCTGCTCCTTCCCCGCGTGCGGGGAAGGCTGGGATGGGGGCAAAATGCGCCAGGCCCATGCCCCACCCGATGCCTGCGGTATCGACCTCCCCCGCAAGCGGAGGAGGTGACGTGTGCGCTGCGCCGCTTTGCTCCTTCCCCGTATCGCGGGGTATTGCGCCCTTCACGGGTGGAAGGTTGGGATGGGGGCGTACGGTGTCAGCAGCGCGACACACGCCGAAACACCTGGCCCCGCTGTGTCCCCGCCGCTAATCTGTCGTCCGTCATGCCTGCATCGCTTTCCACCTCTCCGAGCACGCCTGCCTGGCGCCAGCGTCTGGCGCTGTACTGGAAACTGGTCCGCGGCGATCGTCCGATCGGGTGGTTGCTCTTGCTGTGGCCGACCTGGTGGGCGCTGTGGATTGCCGCCGAGGGGGTGCCGCCGCTCTGGACGCTTGTTTTCTTCAGCGCCGGGGTCTGGCTGACGCGCTCGGCCGGCTGCGTGATCAACGACTATGCCGACCGCTGGCTCGACCCTCACGTCGAGCGCACCAAGGATCGTCCGCTGGCGAGCGGCGCTGTGCGAGGGCGCGAGGCGCTGTGGCTGTTTGCGGGGCTGATGCTGGTCGCGTTCGCGCTGGTGCTGACGATGAACCGGCTGACGGTGCTGATGAGCATCGTTGGTGTCGTGCTCGCCGCCAGCTACCCCTATCTCAAGCGCTACACGCACTTGCCGCAGGTGTATCTGGGCCTGTCGTTCGGCTGGGCGATTCCGATGGCCTTCGCAGCCGTGCAGGGCACAGTGCCGGTGGTGGGCTGGGTGCTGTTCGTCGCCAATATCTTCTGGGCGACCGCGTACGACACCTGGTACGCGATGGTCGATCGCGACGACGATATCCGTGCGGGCGCGCGTTCGACCGCGATCCTGTTCGGGCGCTTCGATCTGCTGGCGCAGGCCTTGCTCTACACGGCGACGTTCGCCGCACTCGCAATCGCCGGTCACCTGGCAGGGCTTGGCCCGAACTATTGGCTGGCGCTGGTCGTCGCGGTGGCGTTGGTGCTGTGGGAGTTCTCGATCGCACGCAGTCGCGAGCGTGCCCCGTGCTTCCGCGCATTCCTGCACAACCACTGGGTCGGCATGACGGTCTTCATCGGCATCGCCGCGCACTACGCACTGCCGCCGCTGACCCGGTTGGCGGGCTGAGGATCGGCACGGCAAGGACGGGACGTCGATGGCGTGCTGCGCCTCGGCGCGGGCCCCCACCCGGCGCGTGCACGCGCCGACCTCCCCCGCAAGCGGGGGAGGTGACGTGCGCGGTGCTGCCTCTGCTCCTTCCGCATCGCGGGGGAGGCGACCGTGGCCGCCGCAACGATCAGCACGCACCGCTCGTCTCCCTCCCCCGCATCGCGGGGGAGGGCTGGGTGGGGGCGCTGTTCGCGACAGCGCATTGCCCCCACCCGATGCCTGCGGCATCGACCTCCCCGCAAGCGGGGGAGGTGACGTGCGCGCGGTGCTGCTTTTGCTCCTTCCGCCGCGGGGGAGGCGGCCGTGGCTGCCGCAACGATCAGCACGCACCGCTCGTCTCCCTCCCCCGCATCGCGGGGAAGGGCTGGGGTGGGGGCGCTGTTCGCGAAAGCCGCCCGGCCCGAGGCCTGCCGGCGTCGCCCCACGGGCGGTGAAGGTGCCCGCATCGCCGGCACCTGACGCGATCACCTTGTCCGTTCCAGTGAGGCGCCCCGCGCGTTGCGCGAGTCGCCCGGCAAGACGCGGTATGCGCTGACCCGCGGGTGTGGGAACTCCCGATCCTCAGCCGTTGCGGTCGCCCGCAAGCTCGATACTCCTGCAGTCGTGGGAGTGCATCGATGCGCCACGGTGCGAAACGGGACTTGGCACGTCGACTTCGGCAGGCCATGACCGATGCCGAGCGCGCGCTGTGGCGGCATCTGCGCATGCGTCAAGTCGCCGGCGCACGCTTTCGCCGACAGCATCCGATCGGCCCGTACGTGGTGGACTTCGTCTGTCTGGACCCTCGCGTGGTGATCGAGGTCGACGGTGGGCAGCATGCCGAATCGAGGTCCGACGCAGCACGTGATGCATTCCTGCGCACGCACGGGTACCGCGTGCTGCGGTTCTGGAACCACGAGGTGCTTGGAAATCCTGAAGGTGTGTGGCTTCGGATCTGGCGGGCGCTGCGTGAGGAAGGAGGCGGGCAGGCCAATGGCGTCGGTGACGGCGGGGAGCAGGTGTAGCGGGTTCCAGAACGGATGCGTCGGTGTGAGCGGATGCCCCCACCCCGGCCCTCCCCCGCAGGCGGGGGAGGGGGGCGTTCCCGTGATGTGGGGAGGAGTCGTTAGGAATCACTCATCGCGCAGTCGAGGCGAGTGTGGAGCACCTTCCCCGCTGGCGAGGAAAACGGGCACTGCGCGCGCATGCGTCGGAAGACTGCTCATGGCGCCGATGCCGGTAGGGGGCGCGTGGAATGCATCAGAACGACAGTGAGTCGGCACGTAGGGCTGCCCCCACCCCAGCCCTCCACCCGTGAAGGGCGCAATGCCCCGCAGGCAGGGAGGGGGCGAAGCTCCGCGCAGGGGGCGGGCGATCAGCGAGTACCTTCCGGCGAGAGAGGGGGTGGCAGCGCACGTGAAGCACCTCCCCGCCCGCGGGGGAGGTCGGCGCGTGTGCGCGCCGGGTGGGGGCAGGCTTCAGGCCGCGCGGACGTCGCGCAGTTCCCAGGCGCTGCCGGCCAGCAGGCGCAGGCGGTGCTTGAGGACGGTGCTCGAGATTGAGGTGTCGACGGTCAGGTCGATGTCCAGGTCGCGCTGTTCGCCGACCACGCGCGCGTTGGCGTCGGTGATGCCCAGCGACGGGTCGACCTCGTCGGGGTCGGGCTGGTCGGCGCGCCAGCGGGCGAAGAGCGTGTCGCCGCGCAGGGCGTCCTGGAGCTCGGCGGCGATGCCTTCGGGGCCTTGCGACTGCAGGGCGTAGGCGCCCGAGGCGCGGGCCTTGCCGGCGTCGGGGATACGGATCAGATAGCGTGTGCTCATGCGGCGTCTGCGTTGCGAAAGGCTGCAGCCTAGCAACGGGGGGCGTTAGGGAATCGTCATGCGCGGGGGAAGGCGCCCCATAAGGCGCAGGCGACGGCCACCGGCGGCGGGGGCCGAGCGACGCGCGCCAGACGCTCCGCCGGCACGTCACGCATCCCGAAGTCGGCGCGACCTTGCGCAGCGCAGCCGCGGTCGACTTACGAGAGCCGGCCTTCGGCGCGGGCGCGGCGGGCGGTCATCGCGCTGCGCTGGGCGGCGAGGAAGGCGCGCATCGACGCCGGCTTGACCGGCTTGGTGAGTACCCGGTAGCCGCGGATGCGGGCAGTTTGCTTGAGCGCATCGCTGCCGTCGGCGGTCAGCAGGGCGCCGGGCGTCTCGGGTGCCATGCCGCGCAGTGCGTCGAGGGTATCGAGGCCGTCGAGCCGGTCGTGCAGGTGGAAGTCGACGAGCAGCACGTCGGGCTCCTCGTCCATCGCCGCGATCGCCTCGTCGATGGTCTTGGCGCACAACGGCACCGCATCCCAGCGCCGCAGCAGGGCGCGCATGCCAGCGAGGATGTCGTCGTCGTTGTCCACGCACAGCACGCGCAGACCGCGCAGCGATTCGTCGCGCAGTGGCGTGGGTGGCGGCGCTGCGACAATCGCCGCCGATGCGCTGCGCGGCACGGTGATCGAGAACATGCTGCCGCGGCCGACCATCGCGCGCGCATCCAGCGTGTGACCCAGCAGCCGCGAGATGCGCTGGCAGATCGACAAACCCAGGCCGAGCCCGCGGCCGTCCCAGTCGAAGCTGTGCTCGTAGCGGTGGAACTCGTCGTAGATCTGGCTCATGTGGTGCTCGGGAATGCCCGGCCCCGTGTCCCAGACCTGCAGCGCGACCTCGTCGCCGCGCCGCCGCGCCGCCAGCACGATGCGGCCGCTGCGTGTGTAGCGCAGCGCATTGGCCAGGAAGTTCTGCAGCACCCGGCGCAGCAGGCGGCGGTCGCTGCGCACCGGCGTGGGCGGGGCGTGCAGACGGATGTCCAGGCCGCGCGCCTTGGCCATCGGTGCGTACTGGCCGGCGAGTTGGCGCAGCAGTTCGGCGACGTCGAAGTCGACGATCTCCGGCTTGAGCGCGCCGGCGTCGAGCCGGGAGACATCGAGCAGGCCGTCGAGCAGTTCCTCGGCCGCGCGCAGCGAGGTGTCGATGCGCTCGGCCAGGTGGCGCTGCTCGCCGGGGTCGGGCGTCTCGCGCAGCGCGGAGGTGAACAGCCGTGCGGCATTGAGCGGTTGCAGCACGTCATGGCTGACTGCGGTCAGGAAGCGAGAGCGCGATTCCTGCGCAGCCTCGGCCTCGCGAGTGCGCTCGGCCACGCGCTGTTCCAGCGTCTCGTTGATCTCAAGCAGTTCGCGTTCGGCGCGCTTGTAGTCGGTGACGTCGCTGTAGCTGGTCGCATAGCCGCCGCCGGGCAGTGGCTGGCCACGCAATTCGATGACCTGGCCGTTGCCGAGGACGCGCTCGGAGACGTGCGGCGAGCCGGCGCGCATGTAGGCGATGCGCTTGTCGACCTCGGTCTGGATGTCGATCGCGTCGCGCGGACCCAGTTCGCCGCGTTCGGCGTTGTAGCGGATCAGGTCGGCGACCGGGCGGCCGACGTAGAGCATGTTGTCGGGATAGCCGAACAGGCGCTGGTAGCTGCGGTTCCACGCCACCAGGCGCATGGTGCGGTCGACCACGCTCACGCCGTGGTCGATGTTCTCCAGCGTCGAGGACAGCACCTCCCGGTTGAAGCGCAGTTCCTGGCCGGCCTCGTCGAGCATCGCGACGACCTCGTCGACTTCCATGCCCGAACCCTTGAGCGCGCTGGTCATCAGCAGGCGCGCCGACGAAGCGCCGACCGCAGCGGCCAGCTGGCGCTCGGTGAACTGCAGCCAGGTCCGGTCCGCCGAGGCGTTGAGCACCAATGGCCGCGCCTGCGTCTGCGCGTACTCGTCGAAGGCGCGCCGCGCGGTGCGGTCGCCGACGATGCGCCCGATCAGCGTCAGCAGGTCGCCGACGCTGATGTTGCCGCTCCAGTCCTCCGAGGCGAGTGCGCGCCGCTCGGCGTACGGGTCGAGGAAGGGGGCGGCGCGCAGGCGCTCGTCGAGCGAAGGCCGCCAGCGTGCCGACACCAGCAGCAGTGCGCCGACATTGCCCAGCAGCGACCAGAACGTGCCGTGGGTCAGTGGGTCCCAGCCGGCGAGCCCGAACAGCGCGCGCGGCTGCAGCCAGGCGATGCCGAACGGGCCGGCGTCGAGCCATTGCGGCTGGATCCAGCCCGACTCGGTCAGCGCCGGCAGCATCAGCGTGTAACTCCAGATCGCGAAGCCCAGCAGCAGCCCGGCCTCGACGCCGCGGCGGCTGGCACCGCGCCAGTACAGTCCCCCGATCAGCGCCGGCGCGAACTGCGCGACCGCCGCGAACGACATCAGCCCGTAGGCGGCCAGCGTAGTGTCCGAGCCACTGACCCGGTAGTAGCCGTAGGCCAGCGCGGCGAGCGCGACGATCGCCACCCGGCGGATCCACAGCACGGTCGAGCCGACATTGCCGCCGTGGCGTTCGGCGTAGCCGCGGCGCAGCAGCAGCGGCATCACCAAGTCGTTGCTGAGCATCGTCGCCAGCGCGACCGAGGAGACGATCACCATCCCGGTCGCCGCCGAGAACCCGCCGATGTAGGCGAACAGCGCGATCACGTCGGCGTTCTCGGCCATCGGCAGCGCCAGCACGAAGCTGTCGGGCGCGACCGGGCCGTCGCGGCCGAACAGCGCGACGCCGGCGCTGGCGATCGGCAGCACCATCAGGCAGACGATCATCAGGTAGCCGCCGAACAGCCAGCGCGCGCGGCGGATGTCGCGCACGTCGCCGCATTCGACCACCGCCACATGGAACTGGCGCGGCAGGCAGATCAGCGCCGCGAACGCGAGCAGGCTCTGGGCCACGAAGCCGCTGGGTGGCGCATTGTCGATCAGCGCACGCGTGGCCTCGACCATGTGCAGGTCGCGTGCGCCCAGCCACAGCGTCGCGAACAGACCGACTGCGACCAGCGCGAGCAGCTTGATCAGCGATTCGAGTGCAACGGCCAGCATCAGACCCGGGCGGTGCTCGGTCGCATCGACCTTGCGGGTACCGAACAGGATCGCGAACAGTGCCATCAGCACCGCGACGTAGAACGCCGGGTCGCCGAACGGTGTGACGGCTTCGTCGGGGCCGCCGAGCACGCCCAGGCTGATCGCCACCGCCTTGTATTGCAGCGCCAAGTACGGCACCGCGGCCACCAGGGCAATGCCCGCGACCATTGCCGCCAGCCGCTGCGAGCGGCCGTAGCGCGAGGCGATGAAGTCGGCGATCGAGACGGTGTTCTGCGACTGCGCGATCAGCGCCAGGCGCTCGAGGATGCGCCAGCCGAACAGCAGCACGAGCAGCGGGCCGAGATAGATCGGCAGGTAGCCGATGCCCTGGCGCGCGGCGGTGCCGACCGCGCCGTAGAAGGTCCACGACGAGCAGTACACCGCCAGCGCCAGGCTGTAGACCAAGGGGCGCAGCCAGGGCCGCTGCGGATACAGCGGCCGCCGGTCGCCATACCACGCCACCGCGAACAGCAGCGCGGCGTAGCCCAGCGACACCAGCAGCAGGATCCAGCCCGGCAGCATGCGACATCCTTCGACGCGATCGCGGGAGTGTAGCCTCCCGGCCCGCCGCGGCGGGCGTGGCTCAGACCTGCGCGGCCATCGCGCGGTCCTTGCCGGCGCGCTTGGCGCTGTACATCGCCAGATCGGCGCGCTTGAGCAGCGACTCCAGCGTTTCGCCCGGGCGGCGCAGGGCGACGCCGGCGCTGAAGGTGATCACGATGCGGGTCTCGTCGTGGACGACCGGCCGGTGCGCGAGCACGGTACGCAGGCGCGCGAGTGCGGCGAGGGCGTGGGCGAGTGTCGTGGCCGGCATCAGGATCACGAACTCTTCGCCGCCGAAGCGGCCGAGCACGTCGCTGTCGCGCAGGGTGAGGCGGGCGACATCGACGAAGTGGCGCAGCGCGGCGTCGCCACCGAGATGCCCGTGGGTGGCGTTGAGGCGTCGGAAGTCGTCCAGGTCCACCAGCGCCATGCACAGCGGCCGGTCTTCGCGTGCGCGCAGCGCCTCGCGCTCGAACGCCTCATCGAAGCCGCGCCGGTTCAGGCAGGAGGTGAGCTCGTCCTCGCGCGCCAGGCCGGCGGCGTCGCGCAGCTTCTGCTCCAACTGGTGGATGCGTCTTTCACTTTGCTCGACCTCCCGCCGCGCGGCGATCAGGTCGTCGCGTGCGCGCAGCGCCTGCGCCTGGATCCGGCCGGTGTCGTCGAGCACCTGGTCGAGCACCGTGTTGAGGCCAGCGATGCTGCGCGCCTCGCGGATCCGTTGCGCGTGCCCGGCCAGCCGGTCCTGGTACTCGCCGGTATGCATCGCCATGCCGTCCAGGCGCTCGACGAAGGTCGACATCATCGTCTTCATCGCGACCTTGGACGCCTCGATGCCCTGTTTGAGCACGCCCTGCCGATAGATCACCTCGCGCAGTTCCGCGCGCGCCTCCTCGATCGCGCCGCGATCCAGCGGCCCGGCGAGCAGGCCGCGGATCTGCGCCAGCTGGCCATGCAGCCAGCTCTTCTCGTCGAGCAGTTCGCCGATGTTCTCGAGCAACAGATCGAACAGGCCGATCAGTAGCGCGACCTGTTCCTCGGCGGCTTCGGCGTGCACGTCGATGCGGCGGCACAGGTCGGTGAGCCGCAGCGACAGGCGGTCGAGATCGGCTGCGCCGGCTTCGGTGGCGCGGAAGGCCTTGGCCAGCGCGAGTGCTTCTTCCGACAGCGCCGGTTCATTGCGCAGCAGCGCCGCGAGGGCGATCCCGAGCGTCTGGCGCAGCAGGTCGCGCAGGCGGACCGACGGGTCGGTGGCCGACAGCGCAGGCGTGTCCAGATCGACGAAGCGGATGTACTTGTCGATCAGCTGCCGCATCGCGCGGCCATAGGCTGGCCAGTCGCCATTGGCGCAGGCCGATTGCAGGTACTGTCCGAGGCTGCCGAGTTCGTCGTGGAGCCCGGCGACGCCGTCGGCGAAGGCGATCAGCAGCGCATGCGGCTCGTGGGCCTGGGCGAACAGCGCCACCAGCGCCTCCGACCCGATCGCGCCCTCACGCCCGCGCGCGCCGGTCGGACGCACGAGGGAATCGGACGGATTGGACGGTTTCCGCATGGAGGCCACGTCATCGAAAGGCAACCGGGGTCGTCACGCACCGGGGGCGTGGCGGACTGCGACTGATCGCAAGCGATATCGGCCGCGCGGCGGCGAACTTGAGTGCGCGCCCCACGCGATGCGACTTGCGCCTTCCCCTGCAACGTGGGAGAGATGCCAGCTTTGACTCCTTCCCCCGCCATGCGGAGGAGGCACCAGCTCTCCGGTGTGTTTGGCTCCTTCCCCCGCAACGCGGGAGAAGATCGGGATGGGGGCGCTTGTGCGCGACAGCCCATGCCCCCCACCCGGCGCGCGATGCGCGCCGACCTCCCCCGCGATGCGGAGGAGGTACTGCCCGCGCGATGCGTCCTGCTCCTTCCCCCGCGATGCGGGGGAAGGTTGGGATGGGGGCGCTTCTGCGCGACAGGCCCATGCCCCCACCCGGCGCGCGATGCGCGCCGACCTCCCCCGCGATGCGGAGGAGGTACTGCCTGCGCTGCGCTTGGCGCCTTCTCCCGCCATGCGGAGGAGGCACCAGCTCACGGGGTGCGCTCGGCTCCTTCCCCCGCCTTGCGGGGGAAGGCTGGGATGGGGGGCGCTTGTGCGCGACAGCCCATGCCCCCACCCGGCGCACGATGCGCGCCGACCTCCCCCGCGATGCGGAGGAGGTACCAGCTCGCGCGGTGCGCTGGCTGCTTCCCCTGCGATGCGGAGGAGGTGCTGCCCGTGCGCTGCGCTTGGCTCCTTCTCCCGCCATGCGGAGGAGGTACCAGCTCGCGCGGTGTGCTCGGCTCCTTCCCCCGCAACGCGGGGCATTGCGCCCTTCATGGGTGGAAGGTTGGGATGGGGGCGCTTCTGCGCGACAGGCCCATGCCCCCACCCGGCGCGATGCGCGCCACCTCCCCCCGCGATGCGGAGGAGGGCTGCGCGCGCGGTGCCGCAGGATCAGTACTTCGGCACGCCGCCGTCGACGCTGTCGCTCCAGGCATCGATGCCGCCGGTGACGTTGTAGACGTGGGTGAAGCCCTGGTTGCGGAAGTGCTCGGCGGCCTGGAGGCTGCGGCCGCCGTGGTGGCACAGGAAGGCCAGCGGGGTGTCCTTGGGCAGCGCCTGCAGTCGCTGGATGCCGTCGCCGTCGAGCACTTCGAACGGGCGCGAGACCGAGGCCGTGGCGCGCTCTTCCGGCGGCCGGACATCGACCAGCGTGAGCTTGCCGGCGGCGATCCGGTCGTCGGCTTCGGTCGGCGCGATCTCCTGGACCGTCTTGGGCGCGTTCGGGTTGTCGATGACCAGGCCGCGGCCGCGGATGTCGTCGGCGAAATCGATCGTCAGGCCTTCGGCGCGGCGCGCGCTGGCCAGGTCGAACTGCACCAGCAGGCCGGCGACGTCGCTGACGATCGCCGACGGGTTGCGCGGCGCCAGCTGCAGGCGGGCGCGGAAATTGCGGTCGATGTCGATCTGCAGCGCGTAGTCGCCGCCGGCATCGGCCAGTGCCTTGGTGATCATCTCGCGCGCGGGCAGCGTGATCGCGATCGTCGGCGGTGTGCGGTCGGGGGCCTCGACGCCGAACAGCCCGTGCAGTTCGCCGCTGCCGGCCATCTGCTCGATGATGTCGCTGCCGCCGACCAGTTCGCCGTCGACGTAAAGCTGCGGGATCGTCGGCCATTCGCCGTAGACCTTGATGCCTTCGCGGATCTCGCCGTCTTCCAGCACGTTGACATGGGCGTAGTCGACGCCGACCGCGTCGAGCGCGGACACGGCCTTGGCCGAGAAGCCGCACTGCGGCGCCATCGGCGAGCCCTTCATGAACAGCACGGCGCGGTTGCCCTGCAGCAGGGTCTCGATGCGGGTGCGGAGGGCGGGATCGAGGGACATGGCAGAACATCCTGGAACAGGCGGGAAGACCGACATGGTAGCGCGGGGCCGCCCACGCAAGCCCGCGACCGGTGGTCGCGCTGACGGAATGCTGCGGTGCGCGGCGGCCACGATGGCATGATGCGCGCCATGTCGCCGCATCGTCCGCCCCGTTGCCCGCACCTGTGGCTGCCGCTGGTGCTCGCCTCCCAGGCCGTGATCGCGTGGGTATGGTGGCAATGGGGCTGGCAGGTCGGGTTGCCGCTGCTGCTGGCCAGCCATGCGCTGTGCCTGTGGGGCGTGCTGGCGCCCGGCTCGCGGCTGTACGGGCCGGTACTTCGGCGCCTGCCCGAGGGCGAGACCGGGGTCTGGCTGACCATCGACGATGGCCCATCGGACGACACCCGGCCGCTGCTCGACCTGCTCGATGCGCACGCGGCGCGGGCGACGTTCTTCCTCGTGGGCGAACGCGCGGCCGCGCGTCCGGCGTTGGTGCGCGAGATCGTCGCGCGTGGGCACGACATCGGCAACCACAGCCATCGGCATCCGCAGGCCATGTTCTGGGCACTCGGGCCGAGGCAGATGCGCCGCGAAATCGCGGATTGCCAGCGCACGTTGACGACGATCGCCGGGCGGGCGCCGGTGTGGTTTCGGTCGGTGGTCGGCCACAGCAATCCGTTTGTGCACGCGCCATTGCGCGACGCCGGCCTGGCGCGCGTGGGCTGGAGCGCGCGCGGCTTCGACGCGGTAGAGAGCGACGCAGCGAAGGTCGTCGCGCGCATCGACGCGGATCTGGCGCCGGGCGCGATCGTGTTGCTGCACGAGGGCGCGCGCCACGGCCGCAACGTCGAGATGGTCGCCGGGGTGCTCGCGCGGTTGCAGGCCCGCGGGCTGCGGACCGTGCTGCCGACTGCGCCGACGGAAGGGGCCGACGACCTCGCGCGGTGAGGATGCCTGGTGCGTTCCGTGGTGGGGAAGGTGGCGCGTGCGCTGTGCTGCTTTGCTCCTTCCCCCGTTTACGGGGCATTGCGCCCTTTACGGGTGGAAGGTTGGGATGGGGGCGCTTCTGCACGACGGCCCGTGCCCCCACCCGGCCCGCTACGCGTGCCGACCTCCCCGCGAGCGGGGGAGGTGACGCGTGCGCGGTGCCCGCTTTGCTCCTTCCCCCGCATCGCGGGGGAAGGTTGGGATGGGGGGCGCTTGTGCGCAACGGCCCGTGCCCTACTCGGCCCGCTGCGCGTGCCGACCTCCTCCGCGGGTGGGGGAGGTTACGCGTGCGCGGTGGCCCGCTTTGCTCCTTGCCCGAATCGCGGGGCATTGCGCCCTTCACGGGTGGAAGGTTGGATGGGGGGCTTCTGCGTGGACGGCCCGTGCCCCCACCCGGCCCGCTACGCGTGCCGACCTCCCCGCGGGCGGGGGAGGTGGCGATGATGAGCGGTTCACTCACTTGGCCCGCCAAAGCATGGCGGGCGTTCGCAGCCGCGCGCGGCATGCCGCGCAAGCCGTGGCTACTCACCCAACGTCAGCAGGGAGGCGTTGCCGCCGGCGGCGGTGGTGTTGATGGTGACGGTCTTCTCGGTCGCGAAGCGCGGCAGGTAGTGCGGGCCGCCGGCCTTGGGGCCGGTGCCGGACTGGCCCTGGCCGCCGAACGGCTGCACGCCGACGACGGCGCCGATCTGGTTGCGGTTGACGTAGATGTTGCCGACCTTCGCGCGCTGGATGATCCGCTCCACGGTTTCATCGATGCGCGAGTGGATGCCCAGCGTCAGGCCGAAGCCGGTGGCGTTGATCGCGTCGACGACCGCGTCGAGCTGGTCGCCCTTCCAGCGGATCACGTGCAGTGCGGGGCCGAAGTTCTCGCGCGTGAGCTGCGACAGTGACTGCAGTTCCCAGGCGCGCGGGGCGAAGAACGTGCCGTGCTCGGTGCCGGATCCGAGTCGGGCCTCGGCGATCGGCTTGGCCGCGCCCTGCATCCGCGCAGCGTGCTCGTCGAGCAGCGCCTTCGCGTCGGGATCGATCACCGGGCCGACGTCGGTCGACAGCAGCGCCGGGTCGCCGACGGTCAGTTCCTTCATGGCGCCGGCGATCATGCCGATCACCTTGTCGGCGATGTCGTCCTGCACGTACAGCACGCGCGCGGCCGAGCAGCGCTGGCCGGCAGAGGTGAACGCCGAGGCCAGCGCGTCCTTGACCAGTTGCTCGGGCAGCGCCGAGGAGTCGGCGATCAGCGCGTTCTGGCCGCCGGTCTCGGCGATCAGCACGCCGATCGCGGCATCGCGCGCGGCCAGCGCGCGGTTGATCGCGCGTGCGGTGTCGGTCGAGCCGGTGAAGGCGACGCCGGCCACGCGCGGGTCGGAGGTCAGCGACGCGCCGACGGTGGCGCCGTCGCCGGGCAGGTACTGCAGCACGTCCTTCGGAATGCCGGCTTCGTGCAGCAGCTTCACCGCCTCGAAGCCGACCAGCGTGGTCTGTTCGGCGGGCTTGGCGATCACGCTGTTGCCGGCCGCAAGCGCCGCCGCGATCTGGCCGGCGAAGATCGCCAGCGGGAAGTTCCAGGGGCTGATGCACACAAACACGCCGCGGCCCGACAGCTGCAGCGCGTTCGACTCCCCGGTCGGGCCGGGCAGCGCCTCGGGCACGAACGCCGTGCGCGCCTGGCCGGCGTAGTAGCGCAGGAAGTCGACCGCTTCGCGGACTTCGGCGACGCCGTCGGGGATCGTCTTGCCGGCCTCGCGGGTACACAGCGCGATGAACTGCGGCATGCGCTGCTCGAGCAGGTCGGCGGCATGCTCGAGGATCGCCGCGCGCGAGGCGACCGGCGTGGCATCCCAGCCCGGTTGCGCGGCGACCGCGTTGGCCAGCGCGCGCTCGACCGTGGCGGTGTCGGCGGCGGTCCACTCGCCCACGCGTACGCGGCGGTCGGCGGGATTGGTGACCTCGGTCTTGGCACCCGTCGCTGTGGCGCCGGGCACCAGCGGCGTCGCCGTCCACGTCGTCGGCGCGCTGCGGATCTGCTCGGCGAGCGTGGCGAGCTGCGCGTCGTTGGCGAGGTTGACGCCCATGGAGTTGCTCCTGTCGAAGGACTGGCTGCGGTAGAGGTCGACCGGCAGCGGAATGCGGGGGTGGGGAATGGACGCAAAACCGGCGACAACCTCGACCGGATCGCGGATCAGATCGTCGATCGCGACGTCCTCATCGCTGATGCGGTTGACGAAGCTGGAGTTGGCGCCGTTCTCGAGCAGGCGGCGCACCAGGTACGGCAGCAGGTCCTCGTGCGAGCCGACCGGTGCATACACTCGGCATGGCACGTCGAGGCGGTCGGCTGGAATGACCTCGGCGTAGAGGTCGTCGCCCATGCCGTGCAGCTTCTGGAACTCGAAGCGGTGCGGCGTGCCGGCGGTGCGCGGACCCAGCAGCGTGCCGGCCAAGCGGTGCACCGCGGCGATGGTCTGCGCGTTGTGGGTGGCGAACATCGGGTAGATCGCGTCGGTCGCCGACAGCAGGCGGCGCGCATTGGCCTGGTAGCTGACGTCGGTGTTGGGCTTGCGTGTGAACACCGGGTAGCCCGGATGGCCCTCGACCTGGGCGCGCTTGACCTCGCTGTCCCAGTACGCGCCCTTGACCAGGCGCACCGGGATGCGCCGGCCCAGATCGCGGGCGAGCGCGGCGATCCAATCGATCACGAACGGCGCGCGCTTCTGGTAGGCCTGCACGACGATGCCAAAGCCTTCCCAGCCGGCCAGCGACGGCGTGCGCAGCGCGGCCTCGATGACGTCCAGCGACAACTCCAGGCGGTCGCTTTCTTCCGCGTCGACGGTCAGGCCGATGCGATAACCCTTCGCGCGCTGGGCCAGTTCAGCCAGCCGCGGTGCCAGCTCGGCCAGCACGCGCGCGTGTTTGGCGTGCTCGTAGCGCGGATGCAGGGCCGAGAGCTTGACCGAGATCGACGGCGCGGCGATCTCGTCGCTGACGCTGCCCGCGCCATCGCCTTGGCGATGGCTGGAGGCATGGCTCTTCCCGATCGCGTCGATCGCGTCCTGATAGGCCTTCAGATAACGGTCGGCATCGCGCTGGGTCAGTGCGGCCTCGCCGAGCATGTCGAACGAATAGCGGTAGGCGGCGTTGGCACCCTTGCGCGAGCGCGTCAGCGCTTCGCCGATGGTGCGCCCCATGACGAACTGGTGGCCCATGATCCGCATCGCCTGGCGCACCGCCAGCCGGATCACCGGCTCGCCGACACGCCCGACCAGTCGCTTGAACGCGCCGTGGACGTTGCGCTTGGTCTCGTCGGCCAGATCGACCAGCCGGCCGGTCAGCATCAGCCCCCAGGTCGAGGCGTTGACCAGCACCGAGTCCGACTGGCCCATGTGCTTCTTCCAGTCCGCTTCGCCGAGCTTGTCGCGGATCAGCTTGTCGGCGGTGTCCTGGTCGGGAATGCGCAGCAGTGCCTCGGCCACGCACATCAGCAGCACGCCTTCCTCGCTGCCGAGGTCGTACTGCTGCATGAAGGCTTCGATCGCGCCGCGGTCCTGGGCGCGCAGGCGCACCCGGCGGACCAGGTCGGCGGCGGTGGCTTGGATCGCGGCACGGTCGGCGTCCGGCTGCCGCGCCTGCGCGAGCAGTTCGCGCACATGCAGGGTCTCATCGCGCGTCCAGGCGTCGGTGATCGCCGCGCGCAGCGGCGGGAGAGGAACCGCCGCGAAGGCGGGGGACGGGCTGGCGTTCAAGAGGCGCACCGGCGGGAACAGAAGCTGAATTCTAGGGCGCGCGCCCGTCGCATGATAGGCCGGGTGGGGCGGAGTGCGATGGCGGTTGGGAAACGTCCGGGGCGGCCGTGCCCCCACCCGATGCCTGCGGCATCGACCTCCCCCGCGGGCGGGGGAGGTGATGCGCCACGCACGCTTGTCTCCCTCCCCCGCATCGCGGGGGAGGGCTGGGGAGGGGGCGCTGCTCGTGGCAAGCCCAAGCCCCCACCCAATGCCTACGGCACCGACCTCCCACGCGGGCGGGGGAGGTGATGCAGCACGCACGCTTGTCTCCCTCCCGCGCATCGCGGGGAGGGCTGGGGAGGGGGCGCTGCTCGCTGCAAGCCCAAGCCCCCACCGATGCTTGCGGCATCGACCTCCCCGCGCTGCGGAAGAGATGATGCAGCACGCACGCTTGTCTCCCTCCCGCGCATCGCGGGGGAGGGCTGGGGAGGGGGCGCTGCTCGTGGCAAGCCCAAGCCCCCACCCAATGCCTACGGCACCGACCTCCCACGCGGGCGGGGGAGGTGATGCAGCACGCACGCTTGTCTCCCTCCCGCGCATCGCGGGGGAGGGCTGGGGAGGGGGCGCTGCTCGTGGCAAGCCCAAGCCCCACCCAATGCCTACGGCACCGACCTCCCACGCGGGCGGGGGAGGTGATGCAGCACGCACGCTTGTCTCCCTCCCGCGCATCGCGGGGGAGGGCTGGGGAGGGGGCGCTGCTCGTGGCAAGCCCAAGCCCCCACCCGATGCCTGCGGCATCGACCTCCCCGCGCTGCGGAGGAGGTGATGCAGCACGCACGCTTGTCTCCTTCCCCCGCATCGCGGGGGAGGGCTGGGGAGGGGGCGCTGCTCTCGGCAAGCCCAAGCCCCCACCCGATGCCTGCGGCATCGACCTCCCCCGCGGGCGGGGGAGGTGAGGGCGCGTTCGGCCTCGTCGGGCGCGACGTTACCGATCCTCCCCGCGCGCGCGGGGAGGTGACGATGCCGCCAAGCCGCCGGAACAGGCTGTATGCATCCTCCCCGCGCGCGCGGGGAGGTGACAGGAGCAGTTATCCGCGTGTAATCGGTAGCGCGATCCTTCCGCGCGCGGGGGGAGGTAAGTGCGCGCGGTGGGGGCTTCGCACCCTTCCGTTTACGGGACATTGCACCTTCGCGGGTGGAAGGCAGGGATGGTGGCGCTGCTGCGTGACGGCCCATGCCCCCACCCGGCCCGCTACGCGTGCCGACCTCCCCGCGGGCGGGGGAGGTGGCGCCCTTGCGTATTCATAATAATGCGATGCCGACGGCGTGCAGGTCGCGACGCTTGGTGCCCTGCGAGGTGCGGCCCGTCGGCATCGGTGTCGGGGGACGCGAATGCTGCGTCGCAGCATGAAGCGGCCGCGAGAACGGCGCTGCGGCGCGGCTGAAGCGCGCAGACTGCGACAGGTTGCCGCAGCAGAGCGCGGACAGCTAACATTCATTCGTTATCGCAGTACGCCGCCGCTCCTGCGCAGTCGTTCCGGTGCCCCTTGGGCCGGGCGAGGACGGACGCGTTCCCGCCAGACAACGCCAGCTCAGGCATTGGGGTTCGATGTGAAGCAAGCCGGTCGTTTCAAGCTGTGGATGTGCGGGCTCGCCACGATGGCGCTGTCCGCAAGTGCATTGGCGCAGTCCGCCGATCCCAAGCCGTGGCAGCTGAACATGGGGCGCGGCGTCACCGCCTCGTCCCAGCACGCCTACGACGCCCACATGCTCGCGCTGTGGATCTGCGTGGGCATCGGCGTGCTGGTGTTCGGCGCGATGGCGGTCGCGATGTTCCGTTTCCGCAAGTCGCGCGGCGCAGTCGCGGCGCAGTTCACCCACAACACCACCGCCGAGATCATCTGGACGGTGGTGCCGATCGTGCTGCTGGTCATCATGGCGGTGCCGGCCACGCGCAAGCTCATCGCCATGTACGACACCCGCGATGCCGAGATGACGGTCAAGGTCACCGGCGTGCAGTGGATGTGGAAGTACGAGTACATGGGCGAGGACGTGACCCTCACCAGCCGCCTGGACCGCGAGAGCGACCGGCTGCGGCAGAACCGCGACACCACGCGCGCCGAGCTCGATGCCCACGGCCATTACCTGCTCGACGTCGACAATGCGCTGGTGCTGCCGACCGACACCAAGGTCCGCTTCGTGGTCACCGCCGACGACGTGATCCATTCGTGGTGGGTGCCGGCGCTGGGCTGGAAGCAGGACGCGATCCCGGGCATCGTCAACGAGGCCTGGACCGAGATCCTCGAGCCGGGCATCTACCGCGGCCAGTGCGCCGAACTGTGCGGCAAGGACCACGCCTTCATGCCGATCGTCGTGCGCGCAGTGCCGCGCGCCGAGTTCGACAGCTGGCTGGCCGCCGAGAAGGCGCGCAACGCGCCGCCCGCCGCCGATCCTGAGCCCGCGCCGGCCCAGGCCGATGCGGAGGCCGTCGACGCGGCCGCCGCGCAGACCCCTTCCGCCCCCGCCGCACCCGCGGCCGGCTGATCGCTCGAGGTTCAATGCCATGTCGACGACGCATACCGCCACTGCCGACGCGCACCACGACGATCACGCCCATCGACAGGGCTTCGTCCAGCGCTGGTTCTTCTCCACTAACCATAAGGACATCGGCACGCTGTACCTGCTGTTCTCCTTTGTGATGTTCATCATCGGCGCGGGCATGAGCGTGATCATCCGCACCGAGCTTGCCTCGCCGGGCCTGCAGCACGTCAGCCCGGTGTTCTTCAACCAGATGACCACCATGCACGCGCTGGTGATGATCTTCGGTGGCGTCATGCCCGCGTTCGTCGGTCTGGCGAACTGGATGATCCCGCTGCAGATCGGCGCGCCGGACATGGCGCTGCCGCGCATGAACAACTGGTCGTTCTGGATCCTGCCGTTCGCGTTCACGCTGCTGCTGATGACGCTGTTCATGCCCGGCGGTGGCCCGGCCGGCGGCTGGACGCTCTATCCGCCGCTGTCGCTGCAGGGCGGCAACAGTGTGTCGCTGACGATCTTCGCGATCCACATGATGGGCATCAGCTCGATCATGGGCGCGATCAACGTCATCGCCACGATCCTCAACATGCGCGCGCCGGGCGTGGATCTGTTGAAGATGCCGATCTTCTGCTGGGCCTGGCTGATC
Organism: Xanthomonas citri pv. mangiferaeindicae; assembly: GCA_002240395.1. Lineage (NCBI taxonomy): Bacteria > Pseudomonadati > Pseudomonadota > Gammaproteobacteria > Lysobacterales > Lysobacteraceae > Xanthomonas > Xanthomonas citri. Next base: position 1,152,109 of record CP016836.1, on the reverse strand, counting down.
ACCGCGTTCCTGCTGATCGCGGTGATGCCGGTGCTCGCCGGCGCGGTCACGATGCTGCTGACCGACAAGTTCTTCATGACCTCGTTCTTCAACGCCGCCGGCGGCGGCGACCCGGTGATGTACCAGCACATCTTCTGGTTCTTCGGGCATCCCGAGGTCTACATCATGATCCTGCCGGCGTTCGGCATCGTCAGCGAGATCATCCCGACCTTCAGCCGCAAGCCGCTGTTCGGCTACCAGGCGATGGTCTACGCCACGGCCGCGATCGCGTTCCTGAGCTTCATCGTCTGGGCCCACCACATGTTCACCGTGGGCATGCCGCTGGGCGGCGAGATCTACTTCATGTTTGCCACGATGCTGATCTCGATCCCGACCGGCGTGAAGGTGTTCAACTGGGTCTCGACGATGTGGCGCGGCTCGCTGACGTTCGAGGCGCCGATGCTGTGGGCGGTCGCGTTCGTCATCCTGTTCACCATCGGCGGGTTCTCGGGCCTGATGCTGGCGATCGTGCCGGCCGACTTCCAGTACCACGACACCTATTTCGTGGTCGCGCACTTCCACTACGTGCTGGTCACCGGCGCGCTGTTCTCGATCATCGCGGCGACCTATTACTGGTGGCCGAAGTGGACCGGGCGGATGTACAGCGAGTTCTGGGCGAAGGTGCACTTCTGGTGGACCATCGTGTTCGTGAATCTGCTGTTCTTCCCGCAGCACTTCCTGGGCCTGGCCGGCATGCCGCGCCGCATCCCCGACTACAACGTCGTGTTCGCGGACTGGAACCTGATCAGCTCGATCGGCGCGTTCGGCATGTTCGCCACGCCGTTCCTGATGTTCGCGATCCTGCTGCACTCCAAGCTGCGCGGCGCACCCGCGGCCGCGCGGTCGTGGGAAGGCGCCAAGGGCCTGGAGTGGACCGTGCCGTCGCCGGCGCCGCACCACACCTTCGCCAAGCCGCCGGTGCTCAAGCCCGGCGACCTCGCGCACGACGACATCAGCCACTGAGGCCATGGAGCTGCGCGCCGCGATGCCCACGCCCGATGCCCACGATGACTTGGCCGCCCGCCGCCGCCGCGCGCGGCGCACGGCGCTGACGATCGCGGTGGTCGCGCTGTGCATCTATGCCGGCTTCATCCTGCGCGGCGTGTTGCTGGCATGAGCGCGCGCCGTTCGCTGGGCATCGGCAAGCTGGTGGCGGTCTCGGTCGCCGCGTTCGCGTTCACCTTCTCGCTGGTGCCGCTCTACCGTATCGCCTGCGAGAAGGTGTTCGGCATCCGCCTGGAGAACAGCGCGGTCGCAGCGCCCGCGCAGTCGGCTGCGGGCGTGGAAGACCGCTGGGTGACGGTGGAGTTCGACGCCAGCGTCAACTCGCACCTGCCCTGGTCGTTCCGGCCCAACCAGACCCGCATGCGCGTGCGTGTCGGCGAGCAGTACGAGACCACGTACTACGCGCACAACGACAGCACGCACCCGATCGTCGGCAGCGCCACGCCATCGGTCGCACCGGCGCGGGCCTCGGGTTTCTTCCAGAAAACCGAATGCTTCTGCTTCACCGCACAGACGCTCCAGGCCGGCGAAACCCGCGACATGCCGGTCCGCTTCATCATCGATCCCTCGCTGCCGCGGGACGTCAACACGGTCACGCTGTCGTACACGTTCTTCAAGAACGATGTGCTGACCTCGCGGCTGGTCGCCAATGCTGCTCCGCCGCGCGACGCGCGTCTGGCTGCATCGCCGTAAGCGTTCCGCTCCACTTTTCGATACCGCGCCGCCACCCGGATACCGCCATGGCCCACGTGAAGACCGAACACCAGGATCCCAACGTCTACTTCGTGCCGCACGACAGCAAGTGGCCGCTGTTTGCGTCGGTGGCGCTGTTCGTGACGATGCTGGGCCTGGCCAGCTGGTTCAACGAGGCCAGCTGGGGCCGCACGACGTTCTTCGTCGGCATCGCCGGCCTGGCGCTGATCCTGTTCAAGTGGTTCGCCGACGTCGTGCTCGAGTCGGTGTCGGGCTACTACAACAAGCAGGTCGACGTGTCGTTCCGGATGGGGATGGTGTGGTTCATCTTCTCGGAGATCATGTTCTTCGCCGCGTTCTTCGGCGCGCTGTTCTACGCCCGCACGCTGGCGTTGCCGTGGCTGGGCGGCGAGGGCTCGGGTGCGATGACCAACTCGGTGCTGTGGGACGGCTACAGCGCGGCGTGGCCGACTGCCGGCCCGGGCGGCGTGGGCGGGGTGTTCCAGACCATCCCGGCCTGGGGCCTGCCGTTGATCAACACGCTGATCCTGCTGGCTTCGGGCGTCACGATCACGATCGCCCACCACGCGCTGCGCGCCGCGCACCGCACCCGGTTGCTGGTGTTCCTGGGCGCGACGATTGCGCTGGGCTGCGTGTTCCTGTTCTTCCAGATCGAGGAATACGTCCACGCCTACCGCGACCTCAACCTGACGCTGGGCTCGGGGATCTACGGCTCGACGTTCTTCATGCTCACCGGCTTCCACGGGGCCCACGTCACGCTCGGTACGATCATGCTGATCGTGATCTGGCTGCGCTGTTTCCGTGGCCACTTCACCAGCGAGAACCACTTTGCCTTCGAGGCGGTGGCCTGGTATTGGCACTTCGTCGACGTGGTGTGGCTGATCCTGTTCCTGTTCGTCTACGTCGTCTGAGGACGGCGCGGACGAGGGAGATGGGCGAATCGTGATCGGAGAGAGCGGGCGGCATGCCCGTCCGCCGTTGGCCGATCACCCATCTGCCATCGGCAATGACCGATGATCGCGCTCGGTATCAGCCGTAGACGCCGTGCGGCTTGATCCACCCCATCCAGATCGCCAGCAGCACCAGCGCGATCAGGGCCACCGACAGTCCGATGCGGCGGGTGAGGGCATTCACGGTCCGGTTGCTGCGGCCCTTGTCGTTGAGCATGTAGTACAGGCCGGCGCCGAGGTTCCACAGGATCAGCAGGACGAAGCCGATGATCAGCAGCAGCTTGAGCGACTCGTTCATGACCATCACGGACTCCGTGGCACCAGGGGTATGAGCGGATTATTGCAGTCCGCGGGCGGCGGTGCGTGAGTCGGCGTAGCGGACGCATCGTCGGATGGACGGCGGCGGTGCTGTTGGCGCTGGCGTTCGCCGGGCTCGGTCAGTGGCAGCTGGGCCGGATGCACGACAAGCGGGCGATGCTCGATGCCGTCGAGCAGACCTTGACCGAACGCCAGGCGGTGCCGTTGGCGCAGGCCGCGGACCCGCATCGCCAGCGCGACTATGACTGGGCGGCCGGGCGCGGGCGCTTCCTCGACACGCCGGCGTTCGTGCTCGACAACCAGATTCATGACGGTCGTCCTGGCTTGCGCGTCTATCGCCTGTTCGCCCCTGACGCTGGCGCGCCGCCGCTGCTGGTCGATCTGGGTTGGGTGCCGATCGCCGACCGCACGGCGCGGATGCCGTCGACCGAAGTGCTGGCCGGTGACGGGCTGGTCGGGCCGTCGATGGACCTGCAGGGCCTGCTCGCGCCGCCGCCGTCGGCCGGGCTGGCGCTGGGGCCTGCGATCGGAGCGGGGCCAGCCTGGCTGATGACCCGGTTCGATGCCCAGGCGATCGCCTCGTCCGCCGGCTTGCCGGCGCTGTCGCCGCGTGTGCTGCGACTCGATCCTGCGCTGCCGGTCGGCTATGGTCGCGATCTGGAGATCCTGCCCAACACCTTGCCGCCCGAGAAACACCTGGGCTACGCCGTCCAGTGGTTCGGCCTGGCGTTGACCGTGCTGGTCACCGCCCTGGTGCTCACCTTCCGGAAGTCCCGCCGATGACATCGTCCGTCCCGCGCGCGCAGCGCGACCGCAACCGCCTGCTGCTGGTGCTGATCGTGGTGCTGTTTCTGGGCAGCGCGGTCGTCGCCGGCGCGCTGCGCTTCTCGGGCTGGCGGCCGGCCGGCATGCAGAACCACGGCGAACTGCTAGACCCGCCGGCCGATCTGCGCGCACGCACCCCGCGGCTGGTCGATGGCAGCGCCTACGCCTGGCAGCCGGTGGAACGCCGCTGGCGGATCCTGGTCGCACCGCCCGCGGACTGCAGGGAAGCCTGTGTCGCGCTGTCGCGCGAGCTCGACCTGGTGTGGCAGCTGTTCGGTCGCAATGCCGACCACGTCGATATCCTGTGGCTGGGCCCGGTGCCCGAAGGTGCGGTGCGCAACACGGCGTGGCGCGAGTTGCAAGCCGACCCCGGTCTGCGTGCGACATTGCCCCGCGTCGACGGCGGCGCCGGCGAAGCGGACAATGGCGTCCCGGCCTATGTCGTGGACCCCAACGGGTTCGTGATCCTGCGCTACGCTCCCGGCTTCGATCCGGGCCATCTGCGTGCGGACATGGCCAAGCTGCTCAGACTCCGCTGATGACCCACAGCCCGCCCTCGAACGCCACGCCCTACCGCCCGGCCGTCCACCGCCACTTCCACCGCATCGCCTGGTTCGCGGCGGCGCTGACGCTGTGCGTGATCGTGTTCGGCGCATTCGTGCGGCTGTCCGATGCCGGGCTCAGCTGCCCGGATTGGCCGACCTGCTACGGGCGCGCGACCTGGCCGCAGGCCGCCACCGATGTCAGCGACCACGCCGCGAGCGCGATCCGGCCGTTCGAGACCCACAAGGCCTGGCGCGAGCAGGTCCACCGCCACCTGGCGGCGACGCTGGGCGTGTTCGTGCTCGGCCTGGCGTTGCTGGCGGTGCGTCGTCGGCGTCTGGGCCTGGTGCAGGTGATCGGCGCGGCGCTGTTGGTCGCGCTGGCGATCCCGCTGTACATGCGCGGCGAGACGATGGCCGCGCTGGCGGTCGCCGGGCTCGGCGAGGCACTGCTGCTGTTCGCGGCGCTGCGCTGGTCGAACATCGACCTGGCGCGCGCGGCGGTGCTGACGCTGGCGGTGGTGATTTTCCAGGCGCTGCTGGGCAAGTGGACGGTGACCTTGCTGCTCAAGCCGGTGATCGTCATGGGCCACCTGCTTGGCGGCATGCTGACGTTCTCGCTGCTGCTGTGGATGGCCTGGCGGGCGACGATGCAGCCGATCGTGCTGGCGCAGGCGCACACATTGCGGCGCTGGACGCTCGTGGCGATCGCGGTGGTCGGCGTGCAGATCGCGCTCGGCGGCTGGGTCAGCGCCAACTATGCGGCGCTGGCCTGCGGCGCCGGCGGCTGGACGACCGCGGTCCACCACTACGGCGATTTCCCCAAGTGCGTCGGCCAGTGGTGGCCGCGGGGCGATTTTGGCGAAGGCTTCGTGCTGTGGCGCGGGGTCGGCGTCGACTACGAGGGGGGCGTGCTCGACGGCGCGGCACGCATCGCGATCCAACTGGCGCACCGCGCGATGGCGGTGGTGGTGTTCTTCACGCTGCTCGCCTTCGTCGTGCGCCTGTCGCGCACGCCCGGCCTGCGCGGCTGGGCAGCGGCGCTGGGCGCGCTGACGCTGGCGCAAGTGCTGCTGGGCATCCTCAACGTCAAGCTCGCGCTGCCGCTGTGGGTCGCGGTGCTGCACAACGGCGGCGCCGCGCTGCTGCTGTTCGTGCTGGTCTCGTTGCTGGCGCGGCTGCGGCGGCCCGACTGACATGGCCGGCAGCAAGGCACGCGAGTACTGGACGCTGACCAAGCCGCGGGTGGTCGCGCTGATCGTGTTCACTGCCCTGGTGGGCATGTTTCTTGCCGTCCCGGGCCTGCCGCCGGCGCGTGAGAGCGTGTTCGGCCTGCTCGGCATCTGGCTGGCGGCCGCCTCGGCGGCGGCGATCAACCACCTGATCGACCAGCGCATCGACAAGGTCATGGCGCGCACCGCGCATCGCCCGCTGGCGACTGGGGCGCTGCGGCCGGGGCAGGTGCTGGCATTCGCGCTGGTGCTCGGCGCGCTGTCGATGGCGATCCTGATCCTGCTGGTCAACACGCTGACCGCGGTGTTGACCTTCGCCTCGCTGATCGGCTACGCGGTCGTTTACACCGGCTGGCTCAAGCGCGCGACGCCGCAGAACATCGTGATCGGCGGCATCGCCGGCGCTGCACCACCGCTGCTGGGCTGGGCCGCGGTGACCGGCATGACCGGACAGTGGGACTGGGCGCACGCGCTGCTGCTGGTGCTGATCGTGTTCGTGTGGACGCCGCCGCACTTCTGGGCGCTGGCGATCTTCCGACGCGAGGATTACGCCCGCGCGCTGGTGCCGATGCTGCCGGTGACCCACGGCGTGGCCTACACACGCTGGCAGATCCTGATCTACACGGTGCTGCTGGTGGTGGTCACACTGCTGCCGGTGGCGATCGGCATGAGCGGACTGTTCTACCTGGGCGGGGCGGTCGTGCTCGGCCTGGTGTTCCTCTGGTACGCCTGGCGGCTGCTCGATCCGCCGGACGAGTTCTTCGCGATGCGGATGTTCAATTACTCGGTGGTGTACCTGATGGCGCTGTTCGCGTTCCTGCTGGTCGACCACTGGCTGCTGCCGTGGCTGCCGGGGCGGGCGGACTGACCGGCGGCGGTGTGGACTGGCAGCGCGTGGGCTGACGAGGCCTTCCCGAAATCCGCCTGTCCAAAGGGCGCTGGAAACGTTTTCATGAATGCGGCAACATAGCGCCGCCCGCGCGGGTGTACCCGCCGCCTGCCTGTGCGTGTATGCCGGCCGGCGCGAGCCATGCGGCCGCGCGGATTTCGATCCTTCCCTGCTCCCCCCAGGACACCCTCATGTCGAATCTCCAGGCGCTGCTGCCGCAGCGCGATCTGCGCTTCACCCGCAAGGCCGTTGGCGTCGGCGGCGGCCCGCTGCTTGCCCTGTTGATGTTCCTGGTCGCCGGTGCGATCGCGTGGTGGCAGGCGCCCGGCCTGCTGCAGGACATGCAGATCCGCGCCAATCCGCACGAGCTCGAGGACTACGACCTGCGCGATGGCCGTTGCACGACGCGCAAGGCGGTGTTCACCGATTGCGAGGCCGATGTCGCCTATCGCGTCGATGGCGTCGACTACGAGAAGCACATCTCGCTGATGTTCCTGTCGTTCTCGCGCGGCGACTATGCGGCCAGCCTGGTGGTTGCGGCCGACGACCCGTCGAAGGCGGCGCTGAGCATTGGCCTTGAGCGCATCTGGAACCGCGTGGCGTTCTTCCTGGTGCTGTTCGGGATCTTCGCCGGCCTGGGCGTCGTGGCGATCGTCACCTGGGTGCGCAATGGCCGCCTCAACCGCGCCGCGCAGCAGCCGCAGCGCTGGGTTCCCGAGCCGGTCGAAGTCAAGACGGCGCAGTCCTCGTTCGGCGGCACGGTCGTCACCTACGCCTACGGCAAGCTCCCCGGCCGCGCCGCAGGCAAGCAGAACGTCCGCTTCGGCAAGCGTGAGGCACCGTTGCTGGTCGATACTCCGGACGGCGAGACCCAGGCGCTGGCGCTGCGTCCGGCATCCGGCGGGCCGGCCCTGCTGCTCGATGCCGGGCTGGAGCGCATCGACCTGACGCACGCCGAGCGGCAGGCCGCGTTCGCGGTGCTGGGCGCCTCGCCCGACAGGCCTGCCTGACGCGCTGACCCGGCCGCTCAGGCCGGGTAGATACCGCCGAGCACCCGGGGGCCGGCGGCGCCGGTCACCGACGGCAGATTCCCCGGCAGGCCGAGCACGGTCTGCCGGCCCAGCCACGCAAAGCCCATGGCCTCGACGTGATCGGGGTCGAGCCCGTGCGCCGCGCTCGACACCACGGCGATGCCGGGCAGGGCATCGGCCACCGCCGCCATCAGCGCGGGGTTGTGCACGCCGCCGCCGCACACGATCAGGCGCGTGGTGCCCGGCTGGGTGGCGCGCAGTGCATCGGCGATCGTCGTCGCGCTCAGCGCCAGCAACGTCGCCTGCACGTCGGCCGGGGCCTCAGCGCCGGTCAGTGCGGTCTCGACCCAGTCCAGATGGAACTGGTCGCGGCCCGAGGACTTGGGCGGTGGCAGCGCGAACCAGGGCGCAGCACGCAGCCGCGCCAGCAGGGTCGGATCGACCTGGCCGCCGGCCGCCAGTGCGCCGCCGCGGTCGAACGGCTGGCCGGTGTGCCGGAGGCACCAAGCGTCCATCAGCCCGTTGGCCGGACCGGTGTCGAAGCCACGCACCGCAGTGCCGTCGGCCGGCAGCAGGGTGAGATTGGCGATGCCGCCCAGGTTGAGCACCGCCCGGTCCTCGCCGGGCGCGTGCAGCAGCGCGGCGTGCAGTGCCGGCAGCAGCGGAGCGCCGTGGCCGCCGGCGGCGACATCGCGGCGGCGGAAATCGGCCACGGTGCGGATGCCGGTGCGCTCGGCGATGCGCGAGGGATCGCCAAGCTGCAGCGTGAACCCGTGCCGCCCGTCGCCATGGCGTCCCTGTGGGCGATGGCGGAGTGTCTGGCCGTGCGAGCCGATCGCCGCGATGTCCGCAGCCGTCAGCCCGGCCTCGGCCAGCACCCGGTTCGCCGCCTGCGCGAAGCCCTCGGCGATCCGGCTGTCGAGCTCGCCCAGGTCGTCGAGGGTCAGCGGCGCGGCCTGCTGGCCCAGCGCCACCAGCTGCGTGCGCAGGTCATCGGGCCAGGGGTAGGTGCGGCCCAGGCGCAGGTCGGCCTGCAGTCGGCCTGTGGTATCGCTCTGAAAGCCGACGATCGCCGCATCGATGCCGTCGGCGCTGGTGCCCGAGATCAGGCCGAGAAACAGGTCAGGCATGGGCGCGCGCGCAGGGGTTTGGGGCATGATGCGAAACGCCCGGCCGGAGCCGGGCGTGGAATCAACCGCGGGTGCTGCGACCTGCGTCGGCGCTGGCGACCTGGCGGTCGGCGCGCTCGGGGTCGGGGCGCGCCGGCACGTCGGCGTAGATGATGTCCTCGACTTCGCGGATGCGGGCGAGCGCCGGGCCGGTCTGCTGGCGGAACTGCGCCAGCGCCGTGCCGCTCAGCGGGTCGGGCTCGGGCATCGTGTGCTGCAGCGGGTTGCGGTGCTGGCCGTTGACGCGGAACTCGTAGTGCAGATGCGGACCGGTCGCCAGGCCGGTCGAGCCGACATAGCCGATCACCGTGCCCTGCGAGACGCGCTGGCCCTGGCGGACATTGCCGAAGCGCGACATGTGGGCATAGAGCGTGGTGTGGCCGCGGCCGTGGTCGAGGATCACGACGTTGCCGTAGCCGCGCTGGGTGCCCTTGAACTGCACGCGCGCATCGCCGGCGGCCATGATCGGGGTGCCGGTGGCGGCGGCGTAGTCCACGCCCTTGTGCATGCGCATCGTGCCCAGCACCGGATGGCGTCGGCTGCCGAAGCGCGAGCTCAGCCGCGCGTACTGGATCGGCATGCGGATGAAGCTCTTCTTCAGCGGGCGGCCTTCGGCGTTGTAGTACTCGGCCTTGCCGTCGTGCTCGAAGCGGAACGCCGAGAACGGCTTGCCCTTGGCGGTGAACACCGCCGCCTGCACCGGGCCGCTGCGGATCAGCTCGCCCTCGCGCCAGACCTGCTCGACGACCACGCTGAAACGATCGTTCTGGGTGACGTCGGTGTTGAAGTCGATGTCGTACTTGAAGACTTCGTCGGTCAGCGTGTTGATGTTCGCGCCCGACAGGCCCAGCCGGCGTGCCGAGTGGAACAGCGAGCGGCCGACCTGGCCACTGATGATGACGTTGCGGATCTCGACCGGGCGCTCGATGACCTGTTCCTGGACCGCGTCGCCGGCGAGCGTCAGTTCGACGCGCTCGGTTTCGCTGCGGTCATAACGCAGCTTCTGAAGACTGCCGTCGGCGGCGATGTCGAAGCCCAATTCAGTGCCTGGGCGCATGCGCGTGAGCTTGGCCTTGGCATCGGGCAGCTCGAGGATGCGGTGCATCGTCGCCGCCGGCAGGTCGAGATCGGAGAAGATCGAGCCGAGCGTCTGGCCCTGGGCAACAGTGACCAACTGCCAATTGTCGTGCTGTTGCTGCGCACTGCGCTGCTGCGCGGTCAGTGGCGGCAGTGCCAACGACATCGTGACCAGCTGATGGCCGTCGTCGTCACCGTCGCGCATCGCGTGCGAGAACCCGGGGACTAACGCGACGACCAGTGCGCCGAGCGTCGCGAATAGACTGGCATGCGCCCAATCGCGTCGCGTCCAGCGGCCCGGATACAGCCGGATCCCGCGCGCATTGCCTTCCTGCGCCGTATTCCGCGCTGCCGCCTGCAGGTTCTCATGAAGCACGCGCTGGTGGTGGGCGTCGGCCTGCGGCGGGACGGGTGTCGTCATCGTGGCGGATCCCGGTGCGTGAAAGACGTGTCAGCGCGGTAACATAGAGATGTGAGCTCCATGCGTCAAATGACTGACGGCGCAGGAATTTTTCTTCCATTCACCAGATAACGACACGTTAACGCCTGTAGCGTGCGTATTCACATCGTGAATACGCGGCGTGTCTTCCCAGAGACGCCTCCCCAGATGTCCCAGACTTCCGCCCTCGACCTGATCGCACGCGGCAGCGACGAAATCCTCAAGCGCGATGACCTGCAGGCCCGGCTCGCCCTCGGTCGCCCGTTGCGCATCAAGGCCGGTTTCGACCCGACCGCGCCCGACCTGCATCTGGGTCACACGGTGCTGCTCAACAAGATGCGCCAGTTCCAGGACCTGGGCCATACGGTGATCTTCCTGATCGGCGACTTCACCGGAATGATCGGTGATCCGTCGGGCAAGAGCGCCACACGCAAGGCCCTCTCGCGCGAGGACGTGCTCGCGAATGCCGAGACCTACAAGGCGCAGGTGTTCAAGGTGCTCGATGCCGAGCGTACCGAAGTGCGCTTCAACTCCGAATGGTTCGGGGCAATGGGCGCGGCGGACATGATCCGACTGGCGTCCACCCATACGGTTGCGCGCATGCTCGAGCGCGACGACTTCGCCAAGCGTTACGCCGGCCAGCAGCCGATCGCGATCCACGAGTTTCTCTATCCGCTGGTGCAGGGTTACGACTCGGTCGCGCTGCGCGCCGATGTCGAATGCGGCGGTACCGACCAGAAGTTCAACCTGCTGATGGGACGCGCGCTGCAGGAACATCATGGTCAGGCGCCGCAGGTCGTGTTGACGATGCCACTGCTCGTCGGTCTGGACGGCGTGGCCAAGATGTCCAAGTCGCTGGGCAACTACATCGGTGTGACCGACCCGGCGATCGACATCGTCAACAAGACGATGAAGATCGGCGACGCGCTGATGTGGAACTGGATCGAGCTGTTGAGCCTGGAGATCGGCATCGACGAAGCCGTCCGGCTCCGCGCCGAGGTCGAGGCCGGCGCGCTGAACCCGCGCGATGTGAAGCTGCGCTTGGCCCGCGAGCTCGCGACGCGCTTCCACGACGCCGACGCGGCGCAGACCGCGATCGCCGGCTGGCATGCCGCGGTGACCGGTGAGGGCGATGTGACCGCGCTGCCGTTGCAGGATGTCGCGGTGCCCACCGAGGGCCTGCGCATCGCCGCACTGCTCACTGCGGCCGGCATCACCCCGAGCAATTCGGAGGCCAATCGCAAGCTCAAGGAGCGGGCGGTCAAGGTCGACGGCGCCGTCGTCGAGGACGCCGGCCTCGTGCTCGCCCCCGGCTTCGAAGGCGTGCTACAGGTCGGCAAGCGCAACTTCGCGCGGGTGCGGCTGATCGGCTGAGCGCGCGGGCGGCCGGTCGATCAGGACCGGTCGTGCGGCGCCCTCTGTTCGCGGTTGGCCAGCGCCAGCAGGACGTCGGCATGGCAGGGGCCGTCGAGCGGGCACCAGCAGGCGAGGTTGCGGCCGCGCAGCGGCGCGAGATCCAGTGCGTCGGCGCGGGTCGCCATGTGCGCGGCGTAGCGGGCGACGCAGGTCGCGCGATCGCCGTGGACGCCGATCCGATAGGGATTGCCCCAGCGCCCGGGGCGCGCGACGACCGTCGCCGGCAGTCCGTTGACCGCGTGCGAATGCGCCTGCAGATCGAATCCGCGACGACGGGAGAGCTGCAGGCGGACCGGTGGGGTCATGCCGCCGCCGGCCAGGGTGCGCCGCGCCAAGTGGCATGGTCGGCGATGCGCAGCAGCGCGAGGTCCTCATCGGTGTCGCCGTAGGCGTATACCCGCGCGAATGCCTCACGCGGATACGCGGCATGCACCCGCCTGGCCTTCTCGTCGCCAGCGCACTGCGCGCCCGCATAGCGGCCGGTGAGCCGGCCGTCGGCCTGCTCGAGCCTCGAGCACAGCAGCGCCACACCCTGGGCCGCACACCAAGGGGCCAGCAGCACGTCGAGATTGCCCGAGACCACGACCACGGTATCGCCGCGCGCGCGATGCCAGTCGATCCGCGCCTGCATCTGCGGGCGCACCAGCGCGGGCAATCGCGTGGCCGCCAGCATCGCGCCGACTGCGGCGACGCGCTCGGCCGGTACTCCGGAGAAGGCGTAGCGCACGAGCGCCGCGCGCGTGCGGATGCCCGACAACCCGCCCAGCCGGTAGGCGATCACGACCGGCGCCATCAGCGCGCGCCCGGCGATCAGCCGCCAGCGCGGCGTCGCGGCGACGAGCAGGTCGGGGAAGGTCTCGCGCGTGGTGATCGTGCCGTCGAAGTCGAACAGCGCGAGGTCGGGCAGGGCGCGGTCGGGATCTCGGACAGGGAATGCGGGCGGCGGCCCGGGCGGGTGGGCCGGGTCCGGCGCGGCGGGTGTCGTGGGGCGTGCAGGCATCGGGCGGTCCTCGCCTGTACGAAGGGCGGCGTCGCCGCCGCCCTTCGCAGGTGTCGCAATGGGCCGGCCATCCAGGCCGGCATAGCGTGGTTACGGTGCGCCGCCGACCTCGCTGCGCGCCGCGTCGCGTGCGGCCTTGAACGGATTGCCGTCGTACCAGTTCGGCCAGCGGTCGCCGTCGGCGAGCGTGCGGCCGACGCCGTACAGCGCCTCGAGGTCCTGCACGACGCCGTCGAGGTTCCAGTCCGGGTTGTACTCGTCGCCGGGCTGGTGATAGCGCGTGGCGTAGTCGTCGCTGGCTGCCTTGCCGGCAGCGACGCCGCCTTCGATCAGGTCGTTGCCGCCCTTGGCATAGAGCGCGGGCACGCCGGCCTTGGCGAAGTTGAAGTGGTCGGAGCGGAAGTAGTAACCGCCGGCCGGATTGCCTTCCTCGACCAGCGTGCGGTTCTGCTGGCCGGCGTAGGTCTGCAGGATGTCCTCCAGCTCCGAGCTGCCCTTGCCGGTGACGACGAAGTCGCGCGAGGGGCCGGCGACGCTCATCGCGTCGAGGTTGATCACGCCGACCGTCTGCGCCAGGTCGATGCTCGGCTGGGCGACGTAGTACTTGCTGCCCAGCAGGCCCGATTCCTCGAGCGTGACCGCCAGAAACACCAGCGAGCGCTTCGGCTTGGGCTCGGCAGTGGCGAATTTCTCGGCGATCTCGATGATGCCGGCCACGCCGGTGGCGTTGTCGATCGCACCGTTGTAGATCGTGTCCTCGCCGTTATCGGATTGCCCGCCCTCATGCTTGCCCAGGTGGTCCCAGTGGGCGAGATAGAGGATCGCCTCGTTCGGCGCTTCGGTCCCGGGCAGGATGCCCACGACGTTGCGCGAGCTCTTCTCGGCCACCGTGCTCTTGAGGTCGAACGACACCTTGGCGTTCAGCGGCACCGGCTTGAAGCCGCGCTGGTTGGCGGCCTGGATCTGCGCATCGAGGTCGAGGCCGGCGTCGGCGAACAGGGCGCGGGCGACATCACCGGTGATCCAGCCCTGCGCCGGCAGGCGCGGCTCGGGATCGTCCTGCGGGCGCAGGTCGAACTGCGCGCCCGACCACGAGTTCTTGACCACGTCCCAGCCATAGGACGCACCGGCGGTGTCATGCACGATCAGTGCGGCGGCCGCGCCCTTGCGCGCGGCTTCCTCGAACTTGTAGGTCCAGCGGCCGTAGTAGGTCATGCGCTCGCCTTCGAACAGCGACGCATCCTGGGCGTGGAAGCCCGGATCGTTGACCAGGATGACCACGGTCTTGCCCTTGACGTCGAGGCCGGCGTAGTCGTTCCAGTTCTGCTCGGGCGCGTCGACGCCGTAACCGACGAACACCAATTCGCTGTCGGCGACTTCGATCTGCGGCTTGCCGGTGCGCGTGCCCAGCACCATGTCGCGGCCGAACGCCAGGTCGCGCGCGCCCTTGGCGGTGGTGAGCTTGAGCACAGTCGACTCGTCGGCCGTGGTCTCGACCATCGGCACGGTCTGGTACCAGCTGTCGTTGTCGCCGCCCGGCTGCAGACCGATGCGCTGGAACTGGGCGCTGATGTACTCGACCGTGCGGTCTTCGCCGACGGTGCCCGGCGCGCGACCCTCGAATTCATCGGAAGCCAGCGTCTTGACCAGTTCGCCGAAGTCCGCACCGGTGATCTCGGGCGAGAACGTATGTGCGGCGTCGGGCGTGGGGGACGTCGCTGCGGTGTCGGCCGCCTTGTCCTGGGCGCCGCATGCCGCAAGCGCGAGCGCGGCCGGCAGGGCCAGCATCAAGTGGGGTCTGCGCATCTGGTGATCACTCCTGCAAGCTGGGACGCCGCACTATACGGGCGTTCAGCTGCCGATGCGCGCAGGCCCGTTCAGTCCTTGGGGGCTTGCGCGCCGTCGTAGGCGATCGCGGTGGCGCCGCTGATCGGGCCGGTGCGCGCGCTGTTGTGGACGTACAGCGTGACTTCGCGCTTGAACGTCAGCGGGCCTTCGATCACCGCGTTGGGGCCGATGATCACCCGCGGGCTGCGGCGGTTGATCGTGACCGGGAACCAGTTCGAGGACGGCTTGTCGACCGTCAGGCCACCGCGCACCTTCGAGGCAGCGCCGATGGTGACATCGCCATTGACCGTCTTCACGTCGCCAGTCACCTCGGTGCCGACCAGGCCGATCGCGCCGTTGACGGTGACCACATTGCCGTCGACCCGTCCGCCGCGATCGACGAACACGCCGCCGCTGACGCTTTCGATGCTGCCGGCGATCTGCGCGTCCTGCCCCAGCCGGACGCCGCCGTTGACGGTGGTCAGGCTGCGGGTGCGCGCCCGTGCGCCGAGGGTGATGCCACCGTTGACCGTTTCCACTGTGCCGGCCTCGATGTCATCGTCGCCGCGGATGCCGCCATTGACGGTCTCCACGTCCTTGGCGCGGACGCCGTCGCCGATGCGGATGCCGCCGTTGACTGTCGACAGGTCGCCGTAGGCCTGGCCGGCCTCGGCGGTGATCCCGCCGTTGACCTTCGAAACGTCGGCCTGAGCGCACGCCGCGCCGGCAGACAGGGCGAGGGCGAACGCGAGCAATGCGCGGGCGGGGCGGTGCGGACGGGCAGCGGACATGGCAGACCTCGAGGAAGGGCGGAGCGGGCGGAGCCCGCCGTCGACCGTAGCTTGCCGTCGTGTCGGTACAATCGCATCTGTCTTTGGTCACTGGGCCGTTCGTCGTGCCGCATGCCACTCCCGCCTCCCGTCCGCGCCCCGTCGTCCTGCTGATCCTCGACGGCTGGGGACACCGCGACGACCCGCGCGACAACGCGCTCGCGCTCGCGAACATTCCGACCTGGCGCGGTCTGCTCGCCGCGCATCCGAGCACGCTGATCCATACCGAGGGTCGCCACGTCGGCCTGCCGGACGGGCAAATGGGCAACTCGGAGGTCGGCCACATGAACATCGGTGCCGGCCGGGTCGTCTATCAGGACCTGACCCGCATCGATGCCGCGATCGAGGACGGCAGTTTCTTCGCCAACGCCGAGTTGGGCGCGGCCTGCGACGCGGTGCGCGCCAACGGCGGCACGCTGCACGTGATGGGCCTGCTCTCGCCCGGCGGCGTCCACAGCCACGAGGCGCACCTGTTCGCGATGCTCGAACTGGCGCATCGCCGCGGCGTGGCGCGCGTGGCCGTGCACGCGTTCACCGATGGCCGCGACATGCCGCCGCGTTCGGCCGAACCGAGCCTGCGCGCGCTGCACGAGCGCTGCGCAGCCTTGGGCAACGCGCACGTTGCCAGCGTGTCGGGCCGCTACTACGCGATGGACCGCGACCAGCGCTGGGAGCGCGTGCGCCAGGCCTGGGACGCGATCGTCGAAGCGGCCTCGCCGTACCGCGCGCCCGACGCAGTCGCAGCCCTGCAGGCTGCCTATGCGCGCGACGAGAACGACGAATTCGTGCGTCCGACCGTCATCGACGGCGCGGTGCCGATGGCCGACGGCGATGCCGTGGTGTTCATGAACTTCCGCGCCGACCGCGCCCGCCAGCTCACCGCAGCGTTCGTCGATCCGGCCTTCGCCGGGTTCCAGGCGCGGCGCCCAGCGCTGTCGCGCTTCGTCTGCCTGACCGAGTACGACGCGCGGCTGCCCGCACCGCTGGCCTTCGCGCCCGACGATCTGCCCAACACGCTGGGCGAAGTGCTCGGCGCCCAAGGGCTGACCCAGCTGCGCATCGCCGAGACCGAGAAGTACGCGCACGTCACGTTCTTCCTCAGCGGCGGCCGCGAGGCGCCGTTCCCGGGCGAGGAGCGCATCCTGGTGCCCAGCCCCAAGGTCGCGACCTACGATCTGCAGCCGGAGATGAGCGCGCCCGAGGTCTGCGCGCAACTGGTGCAGGCAGTGCGCGACGAGCGCTTCGATGTCGTGATCTGCAACTTCGCCAACCCCGACATGGTCGGGCACACCGGCGTGCTCGAGGCGGCGATCAAGGCGGTGGAGACCGTCGACCGCGCGGTCGGCGAGATCGTCGAGATCGTGCGTGCGAAGGGCGGCGAACTGCTGGTCACGGCCGACCACGGCAACGTCGAGATGATGCGCGACCCCGAGACCGGCGAGCCGCACACCGCACACACGGTCGGCCCAGTCGATCTGGTCTACGTCGGCAGCCGGCCCGGCCCGCTGCGCCGGGGTGGAGCGCTGCGCGACCTGGCGCCGACGATCCTCGACCTGCTGGGCCTGCCGGTGCCGGCCGAGATGACCGGCCGCAGCCTGCTGCAGGCCGACGGCTGACCATGACCGGCAGGGCGACTGCGACCGGCGCCGCGCTGCTGCTGACCGCGCTGCTGGCCGCGGCGCTGCCGGTGCTCGAGGTCGCGGCCCAGAACAGTCGCGAGACCGAACGCCGCCTGGAGCGGGTGCGCAAGGAGCTGCGTGACGTTGCCGCCGAGCGCCGTCGCCTCGAGGGCCAGCGCGGCGCCGCCGCACGCGAGCTGCGCCAGGCCGACGAACAGGTTGCGGCATCGACCACCGCGCTGCGCGAAACCCGGATCAAGCTCGCGGCCGAGCAGGCCGAGCTCGAGCGCCTGCAGGCGCGCCGCCAGACCCTCATCGCCACCGTCGAGCAGCGTCGCGCCGAGTTGGCGACCTTGCTGCGGGCGGCCTACACCATCGGCGACGAGGCCGCGCTCAAGCTGATGCTGGCGCAGGACCGGGTTGCCGACGCCGGCCGCCTGCTGGTCTATCACCGCTACCTGCAGCAGCAGCGCAGCGAGCGCATCGCAGAGCTGCGGGCCGAAATGACCGAGCTCGACGGCATGGAGGCGGCGATCCAGGATCGCCGCGCCGCGCTCGAAGCCGCGCACGCCGAGCAGCGGGCACGGCTGGCGCAGGTCGAGGCCGATCGCAGCAAGCGCGCCGACGCAGTCAAAGGGCTGGATGCGAAGTTCAACGATCGCAGCGCTCGTGAAAAGGCCCTGGGCCAGGATGCTCGCGCGCTCGAGCGCGTACTGGCGCAGCTGCGCGCGGCCGCACGTCGGGCCGAGGCCGAACGGCGCGCGGCGGCCGCTGCGGCGCGCGAGCGCGAGGCGCGGGAGGCCCGCGAAGCCCGGCAGAGCGGGAGCGGCACCCGTGCGCCGTCCCGGCCACGGCCGCAGGTCGCCCGCGCCCCGGCGCCGCAGGTCGGCGGCCTGGGCTGGCCGATCAGTGGCGCGCTGCTGACCGCCTTCGGCGGCAGGCTGCCCGACGGCAGCAGCAGCAACGGCGTGCTGATCGGCGCGGCCGCGGGCACCCCCGTCAAGGCTGTCGCCGACGGTACCGTCGTGTTCGCCGAGTGGATGACCGGTTACGGCATGCTGCTGATCGTCGACCACGGCAACGGCTACATGAGCCTGTACGCGCACAACGACGCCTTGCTGCGCAAGACCGGCGATGCGGTGAAACGCGGCGACACCATCGCCAGCGTCGGTAACTCCGGCGGCCAGGGCCGCAGTGGCCTGTACTTCGAATTGCGCCAGAACGGCAAGCCGGTCAATCCGACGACCTGGCTGCAGCGTCGCTGACGCGGTCGCGATCGGCGGCCCCCACCCCGGCCCTCCCCGCAGGCGGGGGAGGGAGCAGATGCGCATCGCTGCGAACACGACCTCGCCCTGCATGTGGAGAGCAAGCTCCGATCGCGATGAGCGACCACGCGTCCAAGTGCGGAAGGCGCGAGGAATCACCTCCCCACGTGTGGAGGAGGTCGGATCGCCGCGACCTGGGAAGGGATCCGCGCCGCTCACCTCCCCCGCGCGCGGGGAGGTCGACGCGCATAGCGCGGCGGGTGGGGGCGGGGCCGTGGGCGGCCCGCCAGCCGGGCCTCAGCCCAGCGACTGCTTGACCAGGCGCGAGACCTCGCCCATGTCGGCCTTGCCGGCCAGCTGCGGCTTGAGCACGCCCATCAGCTTGCCGATGTCGGCCGGGCTGCTGGCGCCGGTCTGGGCCTTCGCCGCCTCGATCGCGGCGATGATCTCGGCCTCGCCGAGCTTCTCGGGCAGATAGCGCTCGATGACCGCGATCTCGTCGCGCTCGATCTGGGCCAGGTCCTCGCGTCCGGCGCCGGCGTACTGGGTCACCGAATCCTTGCGCTGCTTGACCATCTTCTCCAGCACGGCGAGCACCGCGGCGTCGTCGAGCTCGATGCGTTCGTCGACTTCGCGCTGCTTGATCGCGGCGTTGACCAGGCGGATCACGCCCAGGCTGTGCTTGTCGCCGCCCTTCATCGCGGCCTTCATGTCTTCGGTGAGTTGCTGTTTGAGGGTCATGGCGGTTCTTCGGTGACGAACGGGCAGGGGGACCTGCGACGGGTGCCGGCGCCTGCCGTGTGCGGCCGGGTCCGGGAACGAGGGACGACAAAAAGCCGGCAGCGCATATGCGCGGCCGGCTCTTGCGTCAGGACACGATCGCGCCAGGCGGTGCCCGACGCGGATCGATCAGTACAGGCGCTGGCGCTTGGTGACGTCGCGCGAGACGCGACGCGCCTGACGCTTCACGGCCGCAGCGGCCTTGCGCTTGCGCTCCTGGGTCGGCTTCTCGTAGAACTCGCGCTTGCGGGTTTCGGCGAGCACGCCGGCCTTCTCGCAGGTGCGCTTGAAACGGCGCAGCGCAAACTCGAAGGGCTCGTTTTCGCGGACTTTGACGCTAGGCATGGAATCTCCGGGGATCTGGGCACCCGACCGTCGAAGGCCGGATCGAATCTGACGAATTCGGGTCTGCCGAGGGTCTGCTCCCGGCGAGCCGCGTATCATAGCCAGGACACGGCAGCTGACGCAAGCCGCCCCCCGACGGGCGCTGCGAGGCGCCCGCGTCCTCCGTCCGCTTCCCGGCAGTCCTGCGCACCATGAACGTCCTCGGCATCGAAACCTCCTGCGACGAGACCGGCGTCGCCGTCTACGACACCGCCCTGGGCGGTGCCGCCGGGCTGCGTGCGCACGCGGTCTACAGCCAGATCGCGCTGCATGCGCAGTACGGTGGCGTCGTGCCGGAACTGGCCAGCCGCGACCATGTGCGCAAGCTGCTGCCGCTGATCCGCCAGACCCTGGCCGAGGCCGGGCTCGAGGTCGAGGCGCTCGACGGCGTCGCCTACACCGCCGGCCCCGGCCTGGTGGGGGCGCTGCTGGTCGGTGCGGGCGTCGCGCGTTCGCTGGCCTGGGCGCTCGACGTGCCGGCGATCGGCGTGCACCACATGGAAGGCCATCTGCTGGCGCCGCTGATGGAGGACGACGCCCCGGCGCCGCCGTTCGTCGCGCTGCTGGTCTCGGGCGGACATACGCAGTTGGTCGCGGTCGATGCGATCGGCGCCTACCGGCTGCTCGGCGAGACCCTGGACGACGCCGCAGGCGAGGCCTTCGACAAGACCGCCAAGCTGATGGGCCTGCCGTATCCCGGCGGCCCGCAACTGGCCGCGCTGGCGCAGACCGGAACGCCCGGCGCGTTCCGCTTCTCGCGGCCGATGACCGACCGGCCCGGCCTGGACTTCAGCTTCAGCGGTCTGAAAACCCAGGTGCTGCTGGCTTGGCAGAACAGCGATCGCAGCGCGTCGACCCGCGCCGACATCGCGCGCGGCTTCGAGGATGCGGTCGTCGACACCTTGGCGATCAAATGCGCGCGCGCGCTCGACGCGACCGGATGCACCACGCTGGTGGTGGCCGGCGGCGTCGGTGCGAATCTGCGCCTGCGCGAGAAGCTGCAGGCCGATGCCACGCGTCGTGGCGGTCGGGTGTGCTTCCCGCGCCCGGCGCTGTGCACCGACAACGGCGCGATGATCGCCTTCGCCGGCGCTTTGCGTCTGCAGGCCGGCCAGCACGGCGACGCAGCGGTGCGCGTAGTGCCGAGGTGGGACATGGCGCAGCTGCCGCCGTTGGCGCGCCGTGCTTCGTGATGGTGATGCGAGACGTCGGATGATGGCGAGCGTCGCGCCCCAGCGACGCGACAATCGCTAAGCTGTCGCCCGTTGTGACGCTTCACTTCTTCTATCCCACGGATCACTCCGCCCGACCCATGGACAAAGTCTTCATCGAAGGCCTCGAGATCGAGGCGTTGATCGGCATCTACGACTGGGAGCGGCGCATCCGCCAGCCGCTGGTGTTCGATGTCGAAATGGCGTTCGACAACCGCGTGCCTGCAGCGAGCGACGACATCGCGCATACGCTCGACTACAAGGCCGTCAGCAAACGGCTGATCGACTATGTGGGGGCGTCGGAATTCGGCCTGGTCGAGACGCTGGCCGAGCGTTGCGCGGCGCTCGTGATCGATGAGTTCAATGTCGGTTGGGTACGATTGAAGCTCAGCAAGCCGGGTGCGGTGCGTGGTGCACGCGCGGTCGGCGTGATCATCGAACGCAGTCGCCAGGACTGATCCGCGGGTCCTGGCGCCGCCGCAGCCATGCGGCCGCAACAGGAGATTCCCGCACGATGCAGCCCCATCTCGAACGACTCAGCGACCTGCTGGCACCCTATCCCTGGGCCTACAGCGCGATCGTGCTGGCTGCCCTGTGCTTGCTGGCATGGCTGGCGAACTTCATCACCAAGCGCATCCTGCTGCGCGGCCTGGGCAGCGTATTGCGGCGCACGTCGCTGGGCGGCGCGCAGCACGACCGGCAGGTACGCCTGCGCGTGATCCCGCGGCTGGCCAACATCGTGCCGGCGCTGGTGATCTCGGCCGGCATCGCGGTCGTGCCCGACCTGCCGCCGCAACTGGTGCTGATCGTCGAGCGGCTGTGCCAGATCTTCGTCGTGGTGACGATCGCGCTGGCCATCTCGCGCGCGCTCGACGTGGTCAACCGCAACTACGAGCGCCGCCCCGACGCGCACAACAAGCCGATCAAGGGCTACCTGCAGGTCGCCAAGATCGTGATGTTCGTGCTGGTCGGCATCTCGGTGATCGCCACGCTGATCGGTGCGAAGTTCCTGCACATCGTCACCGGCCTGGGCGCGATGACCGCGGTGCTGATGCTGATCTTCCAGGACACCATCCTGTCGCTGGTGGCCAGCGTGCAGATCAGCAACGACGGTCGTGTGCGCATCGGCGACTGGATCGAGATGCCGAGCCAGAATGCCGACGGCGACGTGATCGACATCGCCCTGCACACCATCACGGTGCGCAACTGGGACCGCACCGTGACCACGGTGCCGACCAAGAAGCTGGTCAGCGACGCGTTCAAGAACTGGCGGCCGATGTCGGAGGGCGGTGGGCGCCGGATCAAGCGCGCGCTGTATCTCGATCAGCGCAGCGTGCGGTTCCTGGCGGCCGACGAGATCGCGCGCTTCCGCCGTTTCGTCCTGCTCGACGCCTATCTCGACCGCAAGGACCAGGAGCTGTCGGACTGGAACACCGCATTGGCCGCGCGCGGCGCCGAGCCGGTGAACCACCGCCGGGTCACCAATCTGGGCACCTTCCGCGCCTACGTCGAGCACTACCTGCGCCACCATGCCGGCATCAATCAGGAGCTGACCTTGCTGGTGCGCCAGCTCCAGCCCACCGAGACAGGCCTGCCACTGGAGATCTACTGCTTCACCGCCGACACCCGCTGGGCCGTCTACGAGGGCATCCAGTCGGACATCTTCGATCATCTGCTGGCGATCCTGCCCGAGTTCGACCTGCGGGTGTTCCAGGCCCGCAGCGACGCGCCGATGGAGGTCCGCCTGCAAGGTGAGCCCGCCGTCGACGGCCCTGCGGGTGCGGCGCCGGCGCTGGAGGATGCGCGCCCCCGCTGACCGCGGGCGGGCGATGCGCGATCATGGCGCTCCCCACAGGAGCGCACCATGGCCATCGCCTGCCTGAGCCTCGGCAGCAACCTCGATCCCGAACGTCATCTGCGCGCCGCGGTGGACGCGTTGCGCGCCCGCTTCCCCGCGCTTGTCGTGTCGCAGACCTACCGCTTTCCGGCGGTGGGCTACGACGGCGCCGATTTCCTCAATGCGGCCGCGACGATCGAGACCGACCTGTCGCCCGACGCACTCAACGCCTGGCTGCACGCGCTCGAGGACGCGCATGGGCGTGATCGCAGCGGCCCGCGCTACAGCGACCGTACGCTGGACATCGACATCGTGCTCTACGACGACCGGGTGCTGACGGGCGCCGGGAATCTGCGCATCCCGCGCGACGAACTGCGCCATGCCTTTGTGCTCAAGCCGCTGGCCGAGATCGCGCCCGACCTGCGCCACCCGGTCGATGGCCGCACGCTCGCGCAGCTGTGGGCCGCCCATCCCGACCACGACACGACATTCGCGCGCATCGACGCGCTGTCCGCATGCCTGGCCTGATGCAGGCCGCAGGTCTCGCACTGCGGATCCTGGGCAGCGGCTGTCACCACCCGGTGCGGCGGGTGCCGTCCAGCGACTTCGACACTCAGCTCGGTCTGGCGCCCGGCGCCAGCGAGGCGGCGACCGGCGTGGCCTGGCGCGGCGTGGCCGATGACGGCGAGACCGCATCGGCGATGGCGGCACGCGCCGCGCAGGCGGCGCTGTCGGCGGCCGGCATCGACGGCGACGCACTGGACGCAATCGTCTCCACCTGCGCGGTCATGGAACAGCCGATCCCGTGCCAGGCCGCATTGGTCCAACGTGCGCTCGGCCTCGGCGACTCGGGCATCCCAGCCTTCGATGTCAACGCGACCTGCCTGGGCTTTCTGGTCGCGCTGGACCTGGTCGCGGCCGGCATCGCCAGCGGCCGCTACCGCCGCGTGTTGGCCGTGGCCAGCGAGCTGCCCTCGCGTGGGCTGCGCGCCGACGACCCGCTGACCGCGCCGCTGTTCGGCGACGGCGCCGCCGCGCTGGTGCTGGGCGCCGCGGCGCCGGGTGAGGACTCGGCGCTGCTGGCCTGGCGGATGGAGACCTATGCCGACAGCGCCGACGCCTGCCGGATCCGCGGCGGCGGCACACGCGTCGCGCCCGGCGATCCGGCGCATCGCGACATCGACGCGGACGTCTACCGCTTCGAGATGGACGGCCCGGCGACGTTCCGGTTGGCGGGGCGCCGGCTGCCGCGCCTGCTCGAACGCCTGCTGGCGTCGGCCGACGTCGGCCTGGACGCGATCGACTGCGTCGTGCCGCACCAGGCCTCCGGCGGCGGCCTGGACCGGATCGTGCGTGCGTTGCGGCTGCCCGAAGCGCGTGTGGTGCGGATCCTCGCCGAGCACGGCAACCAGGTCGCGGCCTCGCTGCCGCATGCGTTGCACCACGCGATCGTGGAGCGCCGGCTGCAACGCGGCCAGACCTGCCTGCTGCTGGGCACCGGCGCCGGGCTGTCGCTGGGCGGCGCGGTGCTGCGGTACTGACGTGCGCCTCGCTCTGACCCTGTTCGACGTCGGGCAGTGCCGGCACTGCGAGCGGGTGACGCTCGCCGGCGGACGCTGGGCCAGCGTCGCGTTTCCGTCGATGGTCGCGCTGATCGTGCATCCGCGCGAAGGCGCGATTCTTTACGACACCGGCTACGCGCCGCGGTTCCTGGACGCGACTGCGCGGCTGCCCGAACGTCTCTACCGCTGGGCCACGCCGGTCGCGCTGCCGGCCGAGCAGCGCCTGGAAGCGCAGCTCGCCGCACATGGGCTGCGCCCGGCCGACATCCGCTGGTGCCTGATCTCGCATTTCCACGCCGACCACATCGCCGGCCTGCGCGACCTGCCCAATGCCCGCTTCGTGTGCATGCGCGAGGACCTCGACACCCTGCGCGCGATGCCGCGGCTGCGCGGGCTGCGCAACGGTTGGCTGCCGGCCTTGCTGCCGCCGGACTTCGATGCACGCCGGCACCATGCCGACGACGCTGTCGCCAGGCCGCTGCCCGCGCCCTGGCAGGCGCTGGGCGAG
The DNA here is from genome assembly GCA_002240395.1 of Xanthomonas citri pv. mangiferaeindicae. Taxonomy (NCBI): domain Bacteria; kingdom Pseudomonadati; phylum Pseudomonadota; class Gammaproteobacteria; order Lysobacterales; family Lysobacteraceae; genus Xanthomonas; species Xanthomonas citri. The sequence goes on along the minus strand of CP016836.1, from coordinate 1,127,640 downwards.
GGCCACGACCTGTTCGGCGACGGCAGCCTGTTCGCGGTCGCGTTGCCGGGCCATGCGCCGCGACAACTGGGCCTGTGCCTGCGCGATGCGCACGACCGCGCGGTGCTGCTGTGCGCCGATGCCTGCTGGTCGCACCTGGCGTTCCGCGAGCGCCGGTTGCCGGCATGGCCGGCGCGGCTGGTGACCCACAATTGGCCGGCCTATACGCACACGCTCGCGCGGTTGCACACGCTGGCACGCGAGGCGCCGGACGTGGCGATCGTGCCCTCGCATTGCCAGGCGAGCCTGAACCATTACCGCGCGCAGACGTCTGCGCCTCGACCGGAGGCTGGCGCATGCGCATCCTGATGACCGGTGCGTCGGGCTTTGTCGGCGGCGCCTTCCTGCGCCGTCACGCCGCGCGCGACGACCTGACGCTGTGGGGAACCGGGCGCCGCGCGACCGACCTACCGGGCTATGTGCGCTGCGACCTGAGTCGGCCGTTCGACCTGCCGTTCCGTCCGGACGTGGTGATCCATGCCGCCGCGCGGTCATCGCCCTGGGGCACGCGTGCGCAGTACCAGGCGCAGAACGTCGACGCGACCGCGCACGTCATCGACTTCTGCAAGCGCCAGGGCCTGCCGCGGCTGATCTATCTGTCATCGAGTTCGGTGTTCTACCGCGAGGCCCATCAGCTCGGCCTGCGCGAGGACAGCCCGATCGGGCCGGACTTCGTCAACCGCTACGCGCAGACCAAGTACGCCGGCGAGCAACTGGTGCGCGCCTACCCCGGCGAGCATGTCGTGGTGCGGCCCCGCGCGGTGTTCGGCGTCGGCGACACGGTGCTGTTCCCGCGCATCCTCGAGGCGGCCCGGCGCGGCGCGCTGCCGCGGTTCGTCGGCCAGGATCGACCGGTCATCGGCGATCTGGTGCAGATCGACACGCTGTCGGACTACCTGCTGCGGATCGCGACGATGCCGCGTCCGGCCGAGAGCTACAACCTGACCAATGCCGAGCCGGTGGACCTGCAGGCGCTGTTGCTCGACGTGCTGGCGCGGTTGGACCTGCCGCCGCCGACGCGACGCGTGCGTATCGGCACAGCGCTGCGTGCGGCCACGGTGGCCGAATGGCTGTGGCGTGGCCTGCGGCTGCGCGGCGAGCCGCCGATCACGCGCTTCGGCGTCGGTGTGTTCGCCTATTCCAAGACCTTCGATCCAGCGCGCATGCTCGCCGACCTGGGGCCGCCGAGCGTGTCGTTGGCCGAGGGCATCGACGCCTTCGTTGCCTGGCAGCGCGCGCAGTGGACGCAGTGAGCGCCACGGTCGTCTGCGCGTGCGCCTACGCCGTACTGCTGGCGCTGCGCAGCGCCAGCGCCTGGCGCGAGCTGCGGCGCCAGCGTGCACGGCCGGTGCCCTCGTCGGCGCGGCGGATGGAGGATGTCGCCGTGCTGCAGCCGATCCTCGGCGGCGACCCCCGGCTGGGCGAGGTACTTGGCGAGACCCTGCGCGCGTTGCCGCAGGCGCGCTTCCACTGGCTGCTCGATGCCGACGATGCGCACGCGCATGCGGCGGTCGCCGCCGTACGCGCAGCGCAGCCGGGCGCTGCGATCGATGTGTGTGTGTTGCCGCCGGCGCCCGACGGCTGCAATCCCAAGACCTTCAAGCTCGAAGCGGCGTTGCCGTGGGTCGAAGCGCCGGTCTGCCTGGTGCTCGATGATGACGCCACGCTGTCGGCCGATGCGCTCGCACGCCTGGTCGCCGCGCTCGATACGGCCGACCTGGCGACCGCACTGCCTGGTTACCGCGACGATGGCGAGCGCTGGCCCGGTCGCCTGCTCGCACGCTTCGTCAACGACAACGCCGCACTGACTTATCTCGCACCGCTGGCCTGGGCGCCGCCGGTGTCGATCAACGGCATGTGCTACGTGCTGCGCACCGAGCGCCTGCGCGCGATCGGCGGCTTTTCGCCGCTGCGCCATGCGCTGGCCGACGACCTGGCGATGGCCGATCACGTCCGCGCGCACGGCGGTCGCATCGCGCAGACGATCGCACCGGTTGTGGTGCGCACCAGCCTCGATGGCGCGGCGCATTACGTGCGGCAGATGCACCGCTGGATGCTGTTCGCCACCTTGCTGCTGCGCCGCCAACCGCCGTGCACACGGGCGGCGATCGTGCTGCTGCAGGGGCTGCCGCCACTGTTGCTGTGGGCGATGCTCATGGCGCTAGCCTGGCGCCCCGAGTTGGCGGGTGCTGGGGCGGTTGCGGGTGTACTTGCGCTGCGGGCCTGGGCACCCTGGGCATTGCAGCGAGCGCTCGGGGTGTCGTCTGCGACGCGGCCACTGCTGTCGCTGCTGGCCGAGTTGGCGCAGCCATTGCACCTGTTGCACGCCACCTGCGTGCGCACGGTGCGCTGGCGCAGCCGGCGCTACCGCGTGCAGGCCGATGGCCGGTTCCATGCCGCCTGATGCCGGCGGCGGGCGCGTGCGCATCGCGTTCCTGACCGGTCGCAGCGACCGGACGCGCTGTGCACTCAGCCCGCAACAGGCGGCTTTTCTCGATGCGCTGCGCGCACCGGGTCGCGACCTGCTCGCGTGCAATTTTCCTTACGCCGCGCTGCGCGCCGGGCACGCCACGGTGCCGTTACCGCTGGCGGCGCTGCGTAATGCCGGCGACTACCTCGGTGCGCGTCGTCCTGCGTTCGCCCGGCGCCATGGCGCGGCAGTGGCCGCGGCGCTGGACGGCGACGGCGCAGTGGTGGTGCTGGCCGGCAGTTGCGGGCTCGAACTACTGGCCAACCTGCGGTTGCCGGCGGGGCTCGCCGCACGGCTGCACGTGTTCGCCTATGGGCCAGTCGCGCGCCGCGCGCCGGATGTGGCCCGGCTGCTGTGCGTGCGTGGGCGCGGCGACTGGATCTCGCGCCTGGGTTGGCGCGGGCCCGCGCTGCCGGTCGGCGGCGGCCATCTCGACTACCTGCGTAGGCCCGAAGTGCTGGCGCTGTGCGCGGACTTCGTCGCGGCGACACCATGCGCATCGACCTGATCGCGCCGCCCTACAGCGGTCATCTGCATCCGATCCTGGCGATCGCGTGCGAGCTTGCGCCGCGGCACGCGGTGCGGGTCCTGTCGACGCCGTCGGCGATGGCGCAGGTCGCACGCGCCGGACTTGTCGGCGTGCCGTTGCTCAATGCCGACGCCGAGCGCGTGCTCGATGCGATCTCCGACCCGCGCCATGCGGTGCGCAACCATCCGCTGCGCATGCATCGCCAGCTGCGTGATGCGCTCGGGGTCATGGAGCGCTTTGCGCACGCGCTGCACGCGGCATACGCGCAGGCACCGCCGGACCTGCTGATCGCCGATTTCACCGTGCCGGTCGCCGGCACTGTTGCGCAGGCGCTGGGTATCCGTTGGTGGACCAGCCTGCCATCGCCCTGCGTGGTTGAGACCCCCGACGGGCCGCCGGCCTATATGGGGGGACTGCTGCCAGCGACGCAGGCCGGCGCGCGGCTGCGGCAGGCGCTGGCGCGCCGGGCGGTGCGTGGCTTCAAGCGCGGCGTGCACCGGCTGCACCGCAGGCGCATGCGCGCGCTCGGTCTGCCGCAGCTGTATCGCAGCGATGGCAGCGAAGCGGTCTACTCGCCCGAGCGGATTCTGGCGCTCGGCATCGCGGCGCTTGAGTTCCCGTGTACCTGGCCGGCGGCGTTGCGCTTCGTCGGGCCGCGGTTGCCGGCCAGTGGCCGCGACACGCCGTGGCTGCCGCCGCGTGCGGCGCCGGTGTTCGTCGCCGGCCGCCGGTATGTGCTGGTGACCCTCGGCACGCATCTGCGCTGGGCCAAGGATGCGTTCGATGCGCGGTTGCGCGCGCTGGCCGCGGCGATGCCCGAGCTGGAATTCCATTTCACCGACGGCGATGTCGCGGCCGGCCATCACGAACGCAGCGGCAACTACCAGCGGCTCGCCCACGTCGACTATGCGCGCTGGGTCGGACGTTACGACCTCGTCGTGCATCACGGCGGCGCCGGCATCCTCTATCGCTGCCTGGCCGACGCGCGCCCAGCGATCGTCTGCCCGCAGGACTACGACCAGTTTGACCATGCCGCGCGCTTGCAGCACGCCGGCGCTGCGCTGTGGCTGCGCGATCTCGATGGTCTCGAGGTCGCGGTGCGCCGTGCGTTCGCCGAGCCGTCGCTGTTCGCCGGTCTGCCGGCGCTGCAGGCCGCGGTGCGCGCCTGCGTGGCGGCGCACCCGCTGGCCAAGCTGGTCGAGCGGGACGGCGGCATGGTGCGGTAGCGCCCGCACGCCGCGCTCAACGCGCCAGCTGCACGCGGTCGCGGCCGGCCTGCTTGGCCTCGTACAGCGCGTGGTCGGCCCGTCGCAGCAGGGTGTCGGCATCCTCGCCAGCCTGATGGGTGGCCACGCCGATGCTGACTGTCGGGCGCAATGCGTCGAAGTCGGCCAATGCGGTACGAAAGCGCGTGCGAATGCGCTCGGCCACCCGCACCGCGGTCGCCGAGTCGGTGTCGGGCAGGGCGACGACGAATTCCTCGCCGCCGTAGCGTGCGACCGGCCAGGCCGGGTCGAGTTCGAGCCGCAACGCGCGCGCGACTTCGCGCAGGCAGCGGTCGCCGGCCGAATGGCCCAGCGCATCGTTGATGCGCTTGAAGTGATCCAGATCCAGGAACATCACCGTCAGCGGGCCGGGCGTCGCACTCAGCAGCGCCTGCAAGCGCGAGTCCCAGCTGCGCCGGTTGAGCAGGCCGGTCAGGCCGTCGGTATGCGCCTCCTGCAACGCCAGGTCGCGCTCGCCGCGCAATCCCGCGCTGCGCTCGGCCAGGCCCAGTGCCAGCACCAGCGCTTCGAACGCGCCAGTCGCCAGCGCCGCCAGGCCGTCGTCCCAGGCGATGCCGATCCGCTCGCCAAGCCCAAGGCTCGACAGCGCGGTGACCAGCAGCAGCGGCGTCCAGCCGATCAGGAACACGCCGGCCAGTCGCGAGCCGCGGCGCGCGGCGAGTGCGGCGGCGCCCAGCAACAGCGGCGCGCCCAGCGCCAGCAGCGGGTTGATCAGTGTGCGGCCGAGCGCCTCGAGCGCGGGCAGCGGCAGCAACGCCGGCACTGCGCACAACGCGACCACCGCGGCATAGCCGCGCAGCCAGCGCCGGCCGCGCGGCAGCAGGCGTGGCAGGTCGGCGAAGCGGTCGAGGAACAGGATCGCGGCGACGATCGCGGTCGCGGTCGCCAGCCGCCCCCAGAAGCGGGTGGCCTCGCCCAGCCATTGCTGGCCGAGCGGATGCACGGTGTAGCCGGTCTGCAGCGCCATCACCAGCGCGAACGCCACCACATAGACCGCATAGAACGCGAAGGTCGCATCGCGCAGCCGCCAAGCGAAGAAGGCCGCCATCACCGCCATTGCCAGCATCGTCGCCAGGCACGCGCTCGCGATCGCCAACCAGCGCGCATCGCGTTGCAGGTAGTCGCTGTCCGACACCACCGACCACAGCAGTGTGCCGGGCATGCTGCCATGAGCGTCGACGTGCAGTGTCAGCGGACCGCCGTCGGGCGGCGGCGCCACGATGTGGAATCCCAGGCGGCCGTGCCCCGGCCATTGTCCCGGCACCAGGATCGTCTGCGCGCGGGTCTGCGGCTGGCCCGGCGGCCAGGCCAGGGTCACGTGCTGCAGCGCCGCCTGCCGGACCTCCAGCACCCAGGGGCCGGTCGGCCATTGGCCGTCGCGCGGCCACAGCTGCACCGTGTGGCCGGCGTCCGCGCGGGGCAGCGTCAGTCCGCGCTGCGGGTCGAAGGCCTGCGCCGGCAGTGCGTCCGTGGCCTGCCAGCGGCCATCGAGCGCGACCAGCGGCGCCGCCATGGCCAGGCCCGCCAGCAGCCAGGCCGCTGCGCCCAGCAACACCGACAGCAGCGTGCGCAGACCGGGCCGGTTCACAGCATGCGGCCGCCGTCGACGTGGAGCACCTCACCGGTGCTGAAGCCGGCGCCGCGCAACAGCCAGCCGACCGCCTCGGCGATGTCCTCGACCCGGCCCTGCCGGCGCAGTGGGGTCGCCTCGAGAATGCGCGCCCGCAGCTCGGGATCGCCGCCGTCCTCCGGCCACAGGATCGCGCCCGGTGCCACCGCGTTGACCCGCACCTGCGGCGCCAGCGCGACCGCGAGGCCCCGGGTCAGCCCGAGCAGCGCTGCCTTCGACGCCGCATAGGCGACCAGGTCGGCGCGCGGGCGTTCGGCATAGAGGTCGACGATGTTGACGATCGCGCCGCTGGCGCGGCGCAAGTGCGGCGCGGCGGCGCGTGCGAGCAGGAACGGCGCGCGGGCGTTGACTGCCATCAGCGCATCGAATGCGGCCGCGTCGCTGTCCTCCAGCGGCGCTGGCGCAAAGGCCGCGGCGTTGTTGACCAAGGCATCGAGCCGGCCAAACCGGGCCACCGTCGCGGCGACGAGCGCGGCGGTGGCGTCGGCATCGGCCAGGTCGGCCTGCAGCACGGCGGCGCTGCCCGGGCGCTCGGCCTCGAGCGTGGCCGCCAACGCGTCGGCATCGGCGCGCGAGGCGTGGCAATGCAGTGCGACGTCGTGGCCCTGTGCATGCAGATGACGGGCGATCGCGGCGCCGAGGCGGCGCGCGGCGCCGGTGATCAGCACGACGGGGCGTGGGGTGTCCATGCGGGCTCCTGACAGCCCGCGTGCAGCAGGCTCGGTATGCTGTGCATTGTGACCGCCAAGCCCCACTTATGTCCGCTCCCCCTATCTCTGACGATGCCCTGGCCCACAGCGAACGCCTGCGTGCGGCGATTCGCACGCTGATCGCCGAGGCCGGCGGCGCGATCCCGTTCTGGAAGTTCATGGAACTGGCGTTGTACGCGCCGGGCCTGGGCTACTACAGCGCCGGTGCGACCAAGTTCGGCGCGGCCGGCGACTTCGTCACCGCGCCCGAGCTCGGCAGTCTGTTCGCCGAATGCATCGCCGAGGCGATCGCGCCGGTGCTGCGCGAGATCGGCGGCGACGCCCAGATGCTGGAGGTCGGCGGCGGCAGCGGCGCGTTCGCCGCCGATGCGCTCGCGCACCTGGCCGCGCTCGACGCGGTGCCGGCCCGCTACGCGATCCTCGAGCCCAGCGCGGACCTGCGCGAGCGCCAGCGCGCGCATCTGGCCGCGCAGTTGCCGGCCGCGCTGTTCGCGCGCGTGCACTGGCTCGATGGCCCGATGCCCGACGACTGGAACGGTGTGCTGTTCGCCAACGAGGTCGTCGATGCGCTGCCCACGCCGCGGTTCGCGATGCAGGGCGGCGAGGTGCACGAGGAGTACGTCATCGTCGCCGACGATGGTGGCTTTGCGACCGCGCTGCGCCCGGCCGATGCGCTGCTGGCGCCGGCGGTGCGGCATATCGAGCGCCAGCGCGGCGCGCCGCTGCCCGAGGGCTACCGCTCCGAACTGCTGCCGCAACTGCCCTACTGGGTACAGGCGGTGGCCGGCGGCCTGCGACGCGGCGCGATGCTGTTCGTCGACTACGGCTATCCGCGCAGCGAGTACTACCGCGACGACCGCAGCGACGGCACCCTGCGCGCTTTCCACCGTCACCGGGTGTCGCCGGATTTGCTCGCGCTGCCGGGCCTGCAGGACCTGACCGCCTCGGTCGACTTCACCGCGCTGGCCGAGGCGGGCACCGGGGCCGGCTTCGAATTCGCCGGTTACTGCACCCAGGCCTCGTTGCTGCTGGGCAATCGCCTGGATGCGCGGCTGGCCGCGCAAGAAGCCCAGGCCGCCGACGAAGCCGCGCGCTACGCCCTGCGCCAGCAGGTCAAGAAGCTGACGTTGCCCGGCGGCATGGGCGAGGCGTTCCAGGCGATTGGCTTTGCCCGCGATGTCGACTTCGAGCACGCGTTCCTCGTCGGCGATCTGAGCCACCGGCTGTGAGCCGCGCCGCGGGGCCTCGCGTGCGACGCAGCGCGCTCAAGCCGCTGCGCCGGCCTCGGCTGTGGTGCGGGCTGTGGATCGCGGCGATCGCGACAGTCGTGGTGCTGTCGCTGGTGCCCTCGGTGCCGATGCCCGACGTGCCCGATGGCGACAAGCTCGGACATGTCCTCGCCTATGCGGCCCTGGCGGCAGCGGCGGTGCAGCTCTACGCGCGCTGGCCCTCGCTGCTCGGTGCCGGCCTGGGCCTGGTGCTGCTGGGAATCGGGCTGGAATTCGCGCAGGGCGCGCTGACCCAGACCCGCATGCAGGACCCGGCCGATGCATTGGCCAACACGCTGGGTGTGATCGCGGGCCTGGCGACCCGGCTCACGCCACTGCGCGACCTGCTGCTGCGCATCGACGGCGGACGCCGGTAGTCCAGGCGCCCGCCGCGCGTCGTCAACGCGGCTGCAGCGTGACCGCGTCCAACACCCACATCGTCGGCCGGGTGTCGCCGGTGAAGCGCAAGCACAGATCGGTCGCGCGTCGTGTGCCCAGCGCGCCGGTATCGAGCGGCACGTCGAGACTGACGAAGCCATCGGCATCGGGCGCCGCCGGCAACGGCACCGTCGCCAGCACCGGACCGGCGCAGCCCTCGCCCTGGACCTGCAGCTCGCCGTGCGCGGTGCGCGCCGGCAGGAAGGTGCGCTGCGGTTCGTCGTGGGCCAGCTGGAACGCATAGGGCATGCGTCCGGCGCGGACCGTCAACCGATCGATATCGCCCAGGTCCGCCGCCGGCCACAGCCAGCAGGGGTGGAAGATCGTCACGTTGAAGATCGCGCGCTCGCCGGTCAGCGGACCGTCGTCCTCGAGCCGCAGCAGCAGGCGCCCGATATCGGGGCAGACCGCCAGCTCGGCGTTGCGGCGGGTCAGCAGCGAGGTCGCATCGACCGCATGGGTCGTGGCCGGCGCCAGCGACGTGCCGTCGGCGGCGAACGCGGCCGCGCGCAGCTGCACCGGCAGGCGCAGATCGAGCGGTGCGGTGTAGCGCGGCGAGCCGGCATCCGGCGCGCGGCCATCGAGGGTGTAGTGGATCGGGTAGCCGAGCGGATTGCGCAATGTCGCCCGCGCGCTGCCGTCGCGGCGGTCGCCGTCGATCGTGGCCAGCGCCTGGAACGGCGTTTGCGCGTAGGCGATGTCCATCGCGCGGTAGCGCTGCAACTGCACCGGCAGGCGCGCCAAAAAATCCGCGTAGTCGCGGGCTTCCACCGGCGACCAGGCGGTCTCGGCCAGCGCCGCCATGCGCGGGAACAAGTTGTGCTGCAGGCGCGCGAAGCTGCGCGTGTGCTCGGTCCACATGTTCGCCTGCACGCCGAGAATGTGATGGCGTTGCGCGGCCGGCAGCGCGGCGGGCACCGGCTCGAACCGGTAGACCTGCTCGAGCGTGACCATCGACGGCCGGCCCGGCGGCTCGTCGGGCGCGTCGGTCTGCAGGTAATCCAGGTACAGGTCCGAAGACGGGCTCATGACGACGTCGTGGCCGAGCGCGGCAGCGGCGATGCCGCCCTCGATCCCGCGCCACGACATGACCGTCGCCTCCGGCGGCAGGCCGCCTTCGAGGATCTCGTCCCAACCAATCAGGCGCCGACCATGCGTGGACAGGTAGCGCTCCATCCGGCCGATGAAATGGCTCTGCAACTGCGCCTCGTCGCGCACGCCGAGTTCGCGCATGCGCTGTTGCACCCGCGGCGACGCCTGCCACTGGTCCTTGACCGCTTCGTCGCCGCCGACATGCACATAGCGGCCCGGGAACAGCGTGACCACCTCGGCCAGCACGTTCTCCAGAAACGTGAAGGTCGACTCCTCGACATTGAACAGCGTGCGGTTGACGCCCCATTCGGCGAGTACCGGGACCGGCGTGTCGAGCACGCCGAGCTCGGGATAGGCCGCGACCGCAGCCTGGGCGTGCCCGGGGCCGTTGATCTCCGGCACGACCTCGATATGCAGCGTCGCGGCATAGGCCACGACCTCGCGGATCTGGTCCCGGGTGTAGTAGCCGCAGTAGGGCACCGGCGCGCCGGTCGCAGGATCGATGCCGCCATCGCCGGCCGGAATGCGGCACCCGCCGACCTCGGCCAGGCGCGGATAGCGCTTGATCTCGATGCGCCAGCCCTGGTCGTCGGTCAGGTGCCAATGGAAGACGTTGAGCTTGTGCATCGCCATCGCGTCGAGCACGTGCTTGATCTCGTCGACGCTCTGGAAATGCCGGGCCGAATCGAGCATGAGCCCGCGCCAGCCAAAGCGCGGGGCATCCTCAATGCGCAGCGCCGGCAGTGTCATCGCCTCGCCCTGGGCCTGCGCGACCAACTGCCACAGCGTCGTCGCACCATGGAACAGACCGCGCGCATCGGCGGCGCGCACCACGATGCCGTCCTGCGCGATCTCCAGCGCATAGCCTTCGGGCGCCTCGGGCGAGACCGCCGGATCGAGCACGAACGCGATCGCGCCGGGCGCCGGGCCGCCGGCTGCGGGCGCGGCCAGGCGCAGACCGTTGGACTTGGCGGCCAGCGCGGCGAACCGGCGCGCTGCCTGTTGCCCGGCCAGGCCGTCGGCATGCAGCGGTGTAGCCGCGCTGAGATCGAAGCCGCCGTCGCCGGCGACGAGCCGGGCAGGCGCGGGCATCAGGGCCGGGGCCACGACGACTTCATGCGGCCGTTGCGGATGCGGGGGGCAGGCGGCCACCAGAGTGGTGGCGGCCAGGCCGAGGCTCAGGTAAACAAGGTGCTGGAACGGTCGGACCATCGTGCAGTGCTCCCTCAGGCTGCATCGCAGCATGGTGCATGGCGAGCGCATTGCGCTACAACGCGATGCCTCTTATCGCGTCGCCGCCCATCAGCCGGCGTGCGAAAAAGCTGTGAGCGGCGCGGCGAAGACGGCGGGGCGCTGCCCCGCCGTCCAAGATCGCCTGGTGGCACGCTTTAGAACCGCATGTGCAGGGTCGCCATGTAACGACGCCCGGTGTGGTAACGCCCGGCGGGCATGTGCTTCTCGCCCAAGTACTGGAAGTACTCTTCATCGAGCAGGTTCTGCGCATCGAAGGCGATCGACCAGTTGTCATTGAATCGCCAGCCGATGCTAGCGCCCAGCTCGGCGTAGTCATCCACACTCGCAGGTGCCGCGCCCGCAACGTAACCACCGGCAAGGTAGCTGTCGCGCCAGTTGTAGCTGAGTCTGACGCTCAAGGGGCCCTGCTCATAGTAAGGACTCAGCGCAACGCTGTGCTCGGACTGATAGGGCAGCGGGTTGCCGGTATTGTTCTCACCATCCGCGTAGGTGTAGTTGGTGGTTAGACCGAAGCCGCTCTCGCCGAATGCCTGCTGATAGGAAAGATTGAGTCCCTTGACCTTGCCGCCACCCGCGTTGCGCGGCCTTGCGATGCTGTAGTCGCAATAGCCATCTGCGGTGCAGCCGTTGCTGCCGACCAGGTCTTCCCATGCGCGCGGATCGTTGTCCCGGATCGAGTTGTACTGGCGCTCGATCGTTGCGCTGGTATCGACGTAGTTATCGATGTCCTTGTAGAAGATGGATGCAGCTAATGCCGACTGTGGTGCGAAGTACCATTCGGCCGAGAGATTGAGGTTCGTCGATTCATACGGTGAAAGCTCTGCGTTGCCGCCAGCGCCAGTGAGCGTGGTGTCATTGAGGAAAGTGTTGTTGACCAACTGGTTGTACGGCGCCCAGGCAATGACCTTGGCTGCGGCGAAGCGGAACAACCAGTCGTTGCCTGGATCGAGAACCAGGTTGACCGATGGCAGCAAGAAATCTTCCTTGGACGTCCGGGTCTGCCACTTGCTGTCGAGGTCGTCCAGTGTCGGCGTGCCGCTGTAGACGAATCCACTCCCGTCGATCTTCGACTCCACGTAGCGCAGACCGATGTTGCCGCGCAAAAGGCCTGTCGAGAAATCTGCCTGGACGTAGCCTGCGGTGTTGGTCTGCTCCAATGCCCAGGTGTTGTTGAGGTAGCTCGCCGGATCAGGATTGTTGTAGTCGACCGGACTGTTGCGGATCCAATCGATGACGTTGTCGCGACCGACCTGCAAATGATGACCGTGATCAGGATGGAATCCGCGGATGTCGGTCAGGCCGATGGTGCCGACTTCGTCCAGGAACCCGGTGTTGACGCCCCCGTAGACATTGAGCGCGAAGCGCTCTTCCTGCTTCACCTGGCGGGCACCGAATCGCAGCATGCTGATAACGCCCGGCAGGCGCACGTTGAAATCCAGCTGGCCGTAGCGGTTCTCACTTTCGGTAGAGAAAATGCCGTTGTTGCCCAGCCAGCCATTGGAGCCCCAGTTGCCGGGATCGCGTGCGGCCTCTGGATCGTCGAAGCGGATGCCATCGTCGATGTGCCAACTGAAGCCGCCGTTGTAGACCGGCTCGATGAAGTACTGCGCGAGATTGGCGTTGTCCGATTTGCTGCGCCCCACCTGGGCTGCGATACCCCAGATGTCGCCTTGCCATGCGCCGCGCAGGTCGATGCCCTTGGTCGTGACCTCGGACTCGCGCACGTTGTTGTCGTAGATGACGGTGCCGCCGTCGGGATCGGCATTCGCGCCGGAGTGTCCACCGACCACGACACCCTTCGGTCCTTGATCGAGCCGGTCGACAGCGCCGATGGTGCCTGGGTTCCAGGTCAGAAAGCTGTACAGCGATTGATTGTAGTTGTCGAAGTTCTCGCGGATATAAAGTCCTTGAAGCTTGAACTCGAGAGCGTCGGTCGGTTTGAGCTGCAAGTTGAGCACCGCGCTGTCGCGCTTGCGCTCTTGCTGGAACCAGGCCGCGTTGATGGAGTTTGGAACCATCGCATCCGGATCCAGTCCGGCCGCCGCTGCATTGGTGAAGGTGGAGGCGGGCGCGTAGCCGAATACCTCAAGGCCCTGGCGGTCCACCTTCTCTTCATAGTGCTGCGCCGACACAGCGATACCAAGCGTTTCAGCGGGGTTCTTCCAGCTATAAAGCAGCGATGCGTTAGGCGCGCCGCTGCTGGCTTGGTCGTTATAGCTATATCCGATGGAGGCGGCGATCTCGTTGGTATCCAGATCGAGCGGCTGCCGTGAATGCATCAGCACTGTGCCGCCGAGACTGCCTTCGGGCAGGCGCGCCTCGGATGACTTGATGACTTCCAGTCGGCCTAGGATCTGCGGTGCAAGCAGCGTGTAATCGAAGCCGCGGTTGGGCTGCTCGCCATACAGCCAAATGGCCTGCGCGACAGGTCGGCCGTCCAGGAACGTCAGGTTGAGGCTGGGATCTGTGCCATCGATGCTCACGCGCTCGCCCTGTCCGAAACGACGGTCAAGGGATACGCCTGGGATCTGCGACATCGCTTCGGCGACGTTGGTGTTGGGGAACTTACCGATGTCCTCGGCGGTGATCGCCTCCGAGATCGTGTCGTTGTTGCGCTTGGTGTCGAGCGACTTCTCCAGGCTGCCGCGGATGCCGGTCACCACGACCCGGTCCAGATCGGTGGCCGCGTCCGACGTGGGGGCCGTCTGTTGTGCCTGGGCCTGCGCGGCGACGCACAGCCCCAGCGTGATCGCGGCCGAAAGCACTGATTTACGGGTGTTCATGGTGGTCCCCATCGCTGATGTGAGTGGCGCCGCGGCGGCCGTCGTGCCGTCGCGTGCGTACCTGTACCGGCGTACCCCACTGCCTGGCCGCAGCGCGCGCGCCCCAAGGGCGCGTCGCGACACGACGTTTTCCCGACCCGCGCGCCGCCGGCGACGCGTCAGTCGAGCCGATCGAGGTACCAGCTGGCGGCGCCGATGACGCCCAGCTGCCCGTGCTCGACCAGATTCACGGGAATGCGTTCGAGCGCCTCGCGCATCGGCGCCTTGTCGAGGAACCGGGCGACGAAGTCGCTGCCCATCAGGTAGTCGCGGATCTGCGGCAGGATCCCGCCCGCCAGATAGATGCCGCCGTGCGCGCCGTAGAGCAGCGCCATGTCGCCGATCGTGCTGCCGAGCAGGCCGCAGAAGGCATTCAGCGCCGCGCGCGCCTGCGCGTCGTCGCCTGCGATCGCCTTCGCGGTGATCGCGTCCGGGGTCGTGTGGATCGGCGTGACGCCCTGCAGCGCGCACACCGCACGGTAGAGGTTGAGCAGGCCCGGGCCCGAGAGCGCGTGCTCGATCGGCACGTGGCTACGGCCGCGCTGCAGTTCGCGCAGCAGCGCCTGCTCGGCAGGGTGGCCGGTGGTCAGCGCGGCCTGTCCGGCCTCGGTGGCCAGCACGACCGGGCCATGCGCGGTCGGGATGCGCACCGCCGCACCCAGGCCCGTGCCCGGTCCGACGATCAGCATCGGCCCCGGCGCCGCGGCGTCGGGACCGGTCAGCCGCACCACATCTTGGGGGTCGACCTGGGCGGCGGCATGGGCGACAGCCTCGAAATCGTTGACCAGGCGAAACTCGCGAAAACCCAACCGGGTGCGGATGCGCTCGAGCGAGATCGGCCAGGGCAGGTTGGCGGTGATCACGGTGCCATCGCCCAGGGCGTAGCCGGCGCTGGCGATCGCGCCGGCATCGACCCGGCGCCCGGGCAGCGCCGCCAGGAACTCCTCGACGATCTCTGCCAGCCCCGGGTACGCGGCGCAGGCGTACTTGCGGTACTCGAGCACGCGCACCGGGTGCGCGGCATCGCCGGTGGCCTCGACCAGGCCGATACGCACATGGGTGCCGCCGACGTCGGCGGCGATGAAGGCATCGCGCATGGCGTGGCGCGGTGCGGTCGACGGCAGGGAAGGGGATGCAGCCACGGAAGCTCCGGGTGGGAAGGGCGCCATACGATGACAGCCGCTGCCAGATGCGGCGGAGTGTCGGCATGTCATGACAACGATGTCAACGCCCCGGATGCTTCGGGCGCGTCCCACCACGGGATCCTTCACACAGTTGCAACAATCGGCGCGACACGCGGAAATGAACGCGAGAGGCGCGTCGAATCAGCAGGTTCCGACCCTCGGTGCGCGACAGGGTCCGCCGATCAATGCCGCAATGCAGCACGCGTTTCGCGCGGAAGTTCAGGCATGATGCGGTCGCCGGGGCCTGCCTGGCGCGTGTTGATGACAACGTTGGTACTCGATGTCCGGTCCGCGGTTGCGCCGCACCGGTCCTGCAGTCCCCGTCCGCCGGAGCGCTCCTGATGTCTGCGATCGCGACACCGTATGCCCGCCCGAGTCACGCGACCTCGATCGCGATCATGGGCCTGTTGTTCTTCATCATCGGCTTCTTCACTTGGGTCAACGGCCCGCTGATCGCGTTCGTGCAACTGGCCTTCGAACTCGACGAGGTGAACGCCTTCCTGGTGCTGATGGTGTTCTACCTGTCGTACTTCTTCCTCGCGCTGCCCGCGGCCTGGGTGCTGCGCCGGACCGGCATGAAGAAGGGACTGGCCCTGAGCCTGTTCGTGATGGCCGCTGGTGCGATGCTGTTTGGCGAGTTCTCGACCCAGCGCTGGTACGCCGGTGCGCTGTCGGGGCTGTTCGTGATGGGCAGCGGACTGGCGCTGCTGCAGACCGCGGTCAACCCGTACGTGAGCATCCTGGGGCCGATCGAGAGCGCGGCGCGGCGCATCGCGCTGATGGGCATCTGCAACAAGGTCGCCGGCATCCTGGCGCCGGTGGTGCTGGGCACGGTGGTGCTGCACGGCATGGGCGATCTCAGCGCGCAGGCCGCCGCGGCCGATGCCGCCGGACGCGCACAGTTGCTGGGCGAGTTCGCCGCCAAGATCCATCTGCCGTATCTGGTCATGGCCGGCGTGCTGATGCTGGTCGCGCTGGGCGTGCTGTTCTCGCCGCTGCCCGAACTGCGGCCGGCCGAGGCCAACGCCGCGGCCGAGCCGGGCGAGGGCGCGCGCGTGCGCGGGCTGTTCCAGTTGCCGCATCTGTGGCTGGGTGTGCTGTGCCTGTTCCTGTACGTCGGCGTGGAGGTGCTGGCCGGAGATGCGATCGGCACCTACGGCAACGGCTTCGACCTGCCACTGGACCGGACCAAGTTCTTCACCTCGTTCACGCTTGGCGCGATGCTGCTCGGCTATGTCGCCGGTCTGGTCGCGATCCCGCGGTTCGTCAGCCAGGAACGCTACCTGGGCATCTCGGCCGTGCTGGGCATCGTGTTCTCGGCCGGTGCGTTTCTGAGCCACGGCTACGTTGCGGTCGGCTTCGTCGCCGCACTGGGCTTCGCCAACGCGATGATGTGGCCGGCGATCTTCCCGCTGGCGATCAAGGGCCTGGGCCGGCTGACGGAGACCGGCTCGGCGCTGCTGATCATGGGCATTGCCGGTGGCGCGATCGTGCCGCAGCTGTTCGCGGTGCTCAAACAGCACTACGACTTCCAACTGGTGTTTCTGGCCCTGACCCTGCCGTGCTACCTGTACATCCTGTACTACGGCCTGCGTGGGCACCGTGCCGGTCACGCGGCGCGTCGGGCTGCGCGATGATGGCGGCCTGAGAGAATGCCGGAGCCGGACGTGCGCAAACCCACCATCAAGGATGTCGCCGAGCGGGCCAAGGTCTCGCTCAAGACCGTCTCGCGGGTGATCAACAACGAGCCGTCGGTGCTGCAGGCCACCCGCGCGCGGGTGCTGCACGCGATCGCCGAACTCGACTACGAGCCCGACCCCTCGGCGCGCAACCTGCGCAGCGCGACCTCGTTCGTGATCGGGCTGATCTACGACAACCCCAACCCGTATCACATCATCGGCGTGCAGAACGGCGTACTCGCCGCGTGCCGGGAAACCGGCTTCGGGCTGCAGATCCATCCCTGCGATGCGAGTTCGCCGTTGCTGGTGGAGGAACTGGTGGAGTTCGTGCGGCGGTCGCGGTTGGCCGGCCTGGTGCTGACCGCGCCGATGTCCGAGCGCCGGGAGCTGATCGACGCGCTGTCCGCGCGCGGCATCCGCCTGGTGCGCATCATCGCCGCGACCGAGGACCCGCGCGACGGGCATCCCTGCGTGTTCGTCGACGACCGTGACGCCGCCTACGAGATCACCGAGCACCTGATCCAGCTCGGCCACCAACGCATCGGCTTTCTGTGGGGCGGGCCGCAGCACCATTCCAGCGGCGAACGCCACGCCGGCTACGAGGCCGCGCTCAAGGACTACGGCATTCCGCACGACAAGCACCTGGTGATTCCCGGCGACTACACCTTCGACGACGGATTCCGCGGCGCGCGCCGGCTGCTGGCGCTGCGCGATCCGCCGACAGCGATCTTCGGCTCCAACGACGAGATCGCCGCCGGCGTGCTGGCCGCGGCCAAGTCGGCGGGCATGCATGTGCCGTTTGATCTGTCGATTGCCGGCTTCGAGGACAGCCCGTTCTCGCGCCAGTCGTGGCCGCCGCTGACCACGGCCAAGCAGGCCACCGAAGACATCGCGCGGCAGGCCGCGCGGATGCTGATCGCCAGCCTGCGCGAGGACGCCGATGCCGTCGCCGCGCAGGCCACCCACAACCAGGGCTTCGTGCCGCAGCTGGTCGTGCGCGGGTCGACCGCGCCGATGCGCCCGCGGCCGACGCCATCACCGGGACCCGAGGATGCCCCACGCGACTGATGAGGCGCCGCGCGACGCGGCCACCACCTGGATGTTCCGCGAGGCCGCGCAGGCGCCGGACGTCGTCGCTGCGCAGTTCGCGCGCAACGCCGACGCAGTCGATGCGCTGGTCGCCACCCTCATCGCGCGGCCGCCGCCGTTCGTGGTGACCTGCGCGCGCGGCAGTTCCGACCACGCCGCGACCTACGCCAAGTACCTGTTCGAGACCCGGCTGGGCATCGTCACCGCATCGGCCTCGCCGTCGGTCGGCTCGGTGTACGCCGCGCCGCAGCGCATGCACGGCGCGTTGTTCATCGCGATCTCGCAATCGGGCCGCAGCCCCGACCTGCTGCGCAACGCCGAAGCCGCGCGCGCGGCCGGCGCGCATGTGGTCGCGCTGGTCAATGTCGAGGATGCGCCGCTGGCGCAGCTTGCCGACACGGTGCTGCCGCTGCATGCCGGCCCCGAGCGCAGCGTCGCGGCGACCAAGAGCTATCTGGCCTCGCTGTCGGCGCTGCTGCAGCTGACCGCGCACTGGCAGCGGGCCAGTGGTGGCGACACCGCGCTGGCCGCAGCGCTGCCGGCGCTGCCCGAGGCGATGCGCGCGGCCTGGGCCTGCGACTGGTCGTCGTTGGTCGAGGGCCTGGCCGAAGCGCGCAATCTGTTCGTGCTCGGCCGCGGCACGGGCCTGGCCGCAGCGCAGGAGGCGGCGCTGAAGTTCAAGGAGACCTGCGGCCTGCACGCCGAGGCCTACAGCGCCGCCGAGGTCCGACATGGACCGATGGCGCTGGTCGGCCCCCGGTTCCCGGTGCTGCTGCTGGCCCAGCCCGACGGCACCGACGCCGGCACGCGCGCGGTCGCCGACGAGTTCCGTGGCCGTGGCGCCGAGGTGTGGCTGGCTGCACCCGGCGGCGAGCTGCCGGTCGCCGAAGCGCCCGAACCGGCCTGCGCGCCGCTGCTGGCGGTGCAGAGCTTCTATCGCGCGGCCAACGCGCTGTCGCTGCGGCGTGGCTTCGATCCCGATGTGCCGCCGCATCTCAACAAGGTCACGGAGACCGTCTGATGGCCCTCGCCCTGGTCAATGGCCGCGTGCTGACCGATACCGGCTTCCGCGACGACATCGCGGTGCTGGTCGAGGGCGCGCGCATCGCCGCACTGCTCGCGCACGACGACCCCAAGCTGCGCGAGGTCGCGCGCCACGACCTCGACGGCCTGCATCTGTTGCCGGGCTTCGTCGACGCGCAGGTCAACGGCGGCGGCGGCGTGCTGTTCAACAACGCGCCGACCGTCGAGGCGATCGCTTTGATCGCCGCCGCGCATCGGCGCTTCGGCACGACCGCGCTGCTGCCGACGCTGATCAGCGACGATGTCGAAGTGATGCGCGCCGCGATCGCGGCAGTGGATGCGGCGATCGCGGACGGCGTGCCCGGCGTGGTCGGCATCCATCTCGAAGGCCCTTACATCGCGCCCGAGCGCCGCGGCACCCACGACGCCGGCAAGTTCCGCGTGCCCGGCGCCGACGAGATCGCGCTGGCGACCTCGCTGCGTGGCGGCGTCACGCTGGTGACGCTGGCGCCCGAACGCGTGCCGGCCGACACCGTACGCGCGCTGGTCGCCGCCGGCGCGATCGTCTCCGCTGGGCACACCGCGGCGACCTGGGCGCAGGCGCGCGCGGGGCTGGACGCAGGCATCCGCGGCTTCACCCATCTCTACAACGCGATGTCGCCGTTGCAGGGACGCGAGCCGGGTGCGGTCGGCGCCGCGCTCGAAGACCGCGCGGCCTGGTGCGGGATCATCGTCGACGGCGCGCACGTGCATCCGGCCAGCCTGCGCGTCGCGCTGGCCGCCAAGCCGCGCGGCAAGGTGTTTCTGGTCACCGACGCGATGCCGCCGGTCGGCGCCGACCGTCCCGACTACATGCTCTACGGCGAGACGATCACCGCCGTCGATGGCGTGGTGCGTAACGCTGCCGGTGCGCTCGCCGGCTCGGCGCTCGACATGATGGCGGCGGTGCGCAACACCGTGCGCACACTCGACGTGCCGCTGGACGAAGCGGCGCGGATGGCGGCGACGTATCCGGCGCAGTTCCTCGGCCTCGACGACCGGCTCGGCCGCATCGCGCCCGGTCTGCGCGCGGATTTCGCGCTGGTCGACGACACGCTGTCGCTGCGCGGCACCTGGATCGGTGGCGCGGCCGGCTGACAGGGCCGCGCCGTCCGCGCGGCTGGCCAGCGTCGATGCACTGCGCGGCATCGCGGTCGCGGCGATGCTGCTGGTCAACACGCCCGGCGACTGGGACCACGTCTATGCGCCGCTGCTGCACGCGGCCTGGCACGGCTGCACGCTGGCCGACTTGGTGTTTCCGACGTTCCTGTTCGTGGTCGGCGTGTCGATCGCACTGGCGTTGTCGCCCCGGCGGGAGGCCGGCGCCGACCTTGCCCGGCTGCGTCGCAGCGTGCTCGTGCGCGCGGCGCGGTTGGTGCTGATCGGCCTGGCGCTGCATCTGCTGGCGTGGTGGGTGCTCGACCTGGCGCATTTTCGCCCGTGGGGCGTGCTGCAGCGCATCGGCCTGTGCTTCGCGCTCGCCGGGCTCGCGGCGCTGTCGCTGTCGCCGCGTGCGCAATGGACGCTGTTGGCCGGGCTCCTCGTGGCCGGTGCGGTGGCCCTGGGCCTGGGCGGCACCGCGCCGGGGAGCAACCCGTTCGACCGGCTCGACACCGCGCTGTTCGCGCCCTGGCTGTATCGCTACGACCCGCTCACCGGCCTCGGCCACGACCCGGAGGGCCTGGCGAGCACGGCGGGTGCGCTGGCGACGACGCTGCTGGGCGTGCGCGCTGGGGACTGGCTGCGCGCAGGGCGGGTGCGCGCACTGCTCGCGCTGGGCGTGGCCGCATGCATGCTGGGCGCGGCGTCGTCGCTGGTGTTGCCCCTCAACAAGCCGCTGTGGAGTGCGTCCTATGTGCTGTGGACCGGTGGGCTGGCCGCGCTCGCGCTCGTCGGCCTGCACCTGCTGATCGACCGGCGCGGCTGGCCGGCCTGGGGCCGCCGCTTTGGCGTCAACGCGATCGCCGTCTATGCCGGTTCGAGCGCAATGGTGCTGCTCGCCATCGGCGCCGGCCTGTGGGCACCGCTCTATCGCGTGCTGTTCGCCGCGCCGCTGGCCCCGCTGCTCGGCGAGCAGGCTGCGTCGCTGGCATTCGCACTGGCGTTCGTCGCGCTGTGGTGGGCGGTCGCCGCCTGGATGGACCGGCGTCGGTGGTACCTGAAGGTCTGAGCCGCGATGCCGCGGCCGTGCCGAGCTTGTACCCTGCGCATCCCGCCCCCCACATCCGCCCGATGACCGCGACGTTTCCCGCTTCCCCGGACGCCGATCCCGACCGCAGCGCCGCCCGCCTGGCCTGGGCGCGCGATGCGGCCGACGATGCAACGCTGACGCTCGTCCGTGCGTCGACCGATGCCGGTTTCCGCAGCTATTGGCGCACGCAGGGCGCAGGGCCGGCGCGCATCGTCATGGATTCGCCGCCCGAACTCGAGGATGTGCGGCCGTGGCTGCGCATCCGCACGCTGCTGCGCGCGGCCGGTGTGCGCGTGCCCGAGGTGCTGGCCGAGGACACCGACGCCGGGTTCCTGCTGCTGGAGGATCTGGGGCCGCGCACCTGCCTGGATGTCGTCGACGACGCCGGTGCCGATGCGATGGTCGATGCCGCGTTCGAGCAACTGCTGCGCCTGCAGGCGATCGCCTGCCCGGCGGACCTGCCCGCCTACGATGCGCCGATGCTGCAGCGCGAGCTCGACCTGTTCGAAGACTGGTTCCTCGGCCGCCACCTCGGCGTGACGCTCGACGCCGAGGCGCGCGCCGGCTTGCAGGCCGTGCAGCGCACGCTGATCGAGGCGGTGCTGGCGCAGCCGCAGGGCTTCGTGCACCGCGACTACATGCTGCGCAACCTGATGCCCGACGGCGCCGGCGTCGCGGTGATCGATTTCCAGGGCGCGGTGCGCGGGCCGCTGGCCTACGACCCGGTCAGTCTGTTCCGCGATGCCTTCCGCAGCTGGCCGCCGGCGCGCGTCGATGCCTGGCTGGCGCGCTACCACGCCCGCGCGCGGGCCGCCGGCGTGCCGGTCGATCCGGACCCGGCCGTGTTCGCGCGCCACGCCGACCTGGCCGGCATGCAGCGCCACCTCAAGATCCTCGGCCTGTTCGCGCGGTTGCACTACCGCGACGGCAAGCCCCGGTATCTGGCCGATGCGCCGCGCTTCGTCGCGTATCTCGACCAGGTACTCGCGCGCGAGCCGGCGCTCGCGCCGCTCAACGCCATCCTCGAACGCCACGTGCGGCCGCGGCTGGCCGCCACGGCACCGGACGCGGTGCGATGAGCCAGACCGTCATCCCGCAGCTGCGCATGACCGATGCCGCGCGCAGCCTCGCGTTCTACGCCGCGCTCGGGTTCCGGGTCGACTGGGAGCATCGCTTCGAACCCGGGCTGCCGCTGTTCGCGCAGCTCACCCGCGACGGCCAGACGCTGTTCCTGAGCGGGCACGCCGGCGATGGCGCAGTCGGCGGCGCGGTCTACTTCAAAGTGGCCGACGTCGACGTCTGCGCGCACGCGTTCGCGGCCGCAGGCGTTGCGATCCTGCAACCGCCGCACGACACCGACTGGGGCACGCGCGAGATGCTGCTCGTCGACCCCGACCACAACCGGCTGCGCTTTGCGCAGCACCCCGACTGAGGTGTCCATGATCGATCTGTTCGACGCCCCCCCGCAGCCGGTGGACGGCATCCGCACCGGCATCGGCGGCTGGACCTTTGCGCCGTGGCGCGACAACTTCTACCCCAAGGGCCTGGTGCAGAAGCGCGAGCTCGAATACGCGAGCCGGAAGCTGACCGCGATCGAGGTCAACGGCACGTTCTACGGCGCGCAGAAGCCGGCGACCTACGCCGCCTGGCGCGCGGAGACGCCGGAGGGCTTCGTGTTCTCGCTCAAGGCGCCGCGCCACATCGTCGGCGCGCGCGCACTGGCCGACACCGGCCCGCGCATCGAGACCTTCGTCGGTGGCGGCATCGCCGAACTCGGCGACCGACTCGGCCCGCTGCTGTGGCAGTTTGCGCCGAACCGTCGCTTCGACGCCGACGACGTCGAAGCCTTCCTCGCGCTGCTGCCGCGCGAGGTCGATGGCCTGCCGCTACGCCATGCCGTCGAGGTCCGCCACCCCTCGTTCCAGAGCGCGGCCTGGCTGGCGCTGGCGCGTGCGCACGACGTCGCCACGGTGTTCACCGACTCGGCCGATTACCCCTCGTTCGCCGATCTCACCGGCGACTTCGTCTACGCCCGGCTGATGTCCAGCCGCGAGGAGCACCCGCAGGGCTACCCCGGCCTGCAACTCGACGCCTGGGCACAGCGTGCACGCCAGTGGGCGAAAGGCGGCGCGCCGGCCGACCTCCCCTACGCCGGCGACCGCGACGCCGCGCCGGTCGTGCCGCGCGAGACCTTCGTGTTCTTCATCTCCGCCGCCAAGGCCCGCAACCCCGCCGCCGCGATGGCGCTGCAGCAACGGCTCGAAGCAACCGCGTAGCGCCGTTGTCACCTCCCCCGCATCGCGGGGGAGGTCGGTGCGCGCAGCGCACCGAGTGGGGGAGATCATCTCCCTGCTTGTGGGAGAAGTAGAGGGCATCGCCTCGACCTGTAGCCCCCACCCAACCCTCCACCCGTGAAGGGCGCAATGCCCCGCAAGCGGAGGAGGGCTTGACCGTCGCAGCAGTTCCGCATCCGGACGCTGGCACGCATTGCCGTCACCTCCCCCGCATCGCGGGGGAGGTCGGTGCGCGCAGCGCACCGGGTGGGGGCAGGGGATCATCTCGCCAACTTGCGATTAGAGGCAGAAGACATGGCCTCGATGTCCGGCCCCCACCCAACCCTCCCCCGCAAGCGGAGGAGGGCTTTGATCATGCGGCAGTTCCGCATCCGGACGTCGGCACACATTTGCCGATACCTGCCCCGCATTGCGGAGAGGGTTTCGATCGTCGTGACAGCTTGGTGTGCGACGCCGGCACGCTTTTGCCGTCACCTCCCCCGCATCGCGGGGAGGTCGGTGCGCGCAGCGCACCGGGTGGGGGCAGGGCAGTACGCGCGTTCTTCGGCCACTCCGAGCGACGCAGCCCTCAATCCGCCGCGCCCAGCCGTTCCGCCTTGAGCTGCTCGTCGAATGCGGCCTGGGCAGCGTCGGCATAGCTTGCGCAGGTGGCCGGGCGTTCGCGCTCGAGCGTGGTGCCATAGCGCAGTCCGCTGAAGTCCGGATGCGGGGTCAGCAGCAGGTCGCAGGGCAGGCTGCGCACGCGCGCGAAGCTCGCGCGGTAGGCGTCGACGATGTGCGGATAACGCGGGTTGTCGAGCAGGCGGTAATCCGGCGCGCTGAGGCTGTCGACGTAGGCGATTCGTACGGGCGTGCCATCGTCGGCCCGGTCGGTCCAGGTCCAGCTCATGCCGCCTGGCGTGTGCCCGGGGGTGAAATGCACTTGCAGGCGCAGGTCGCCCAACGCCAGTGTTTCGCCGTCCTGCAGCAGGCGATCGGTGACGACCGGCGGATAGAGCAAGGCATCGCCGTAGTGGATGTCGTCGCTCCCGCCGCGCGCGAGCAATTGGGCCGATTCGGCATTGGCCACGACCCGGGCACCGGTGGCCCGGCGCAGGGCCGCCAGCGGGCCGGCATGGTCGGCATGGGCGTGGCTGAGCACGATGAACTTCAGGTCGGACGGGGCCACGCCGAGTGCGGCCATGTTCGCGAGCAGGTGCTCGGCGGTCTGCGGAATGCCACCGTCGATCAGGATGGCGCCGGCATCGCCCTTGAGCAGCAGCGCGCTCAACTGCGCCGTGCCGATCTGCCAGGTGCCCGCGGCAATGCGCAGCGGCGCGACCGGTTGCCGCCAGGCGGCGGGCACCTCGTAGGCGCGCAACTGCGGCAGCGGCTCGGCCGCCATACCCTGCAGCGCGCCGAGGCCGCCGAGCACCGCCGTCGTCCACAGCATCCAACCGATCGCGCTTCGCATCGTTCACTCCGGTCTTGGTCGTGCGGCGATTGTCGACAGGCCCTCGCGGACGTCACAAGCGCGACGATCTCATCGCAGTCATGAGCGGATTCGATGGCAAGTGCCGCGATCGCGCAGGCCTCGCCTGCACTGGCGCGCGCGCGCCGGCCGATGCATCGGTCGATGGCATCGGCGGTCGAGAATCGAGAGGGTTTTCTTTCAATCCGGGGGAGCGCCGCAGTGATCGCTGTGCGCTGGCACGCGTTAGGACACCGGGTTCAGGCGCGAAGAGCGATGCGACACCAGTCGTCCAATACGGCCTTTACATTGGCTTCAAGCGTGCCTGTTCGCGTGAAGCCCCACCAGATGATGGCGCCCTGCCAGACGCTGGCCAACTGCTGACCCAGCACATCGGCAAGCACCGGATCCCGGGAAAGGCGTTGTCCCAATGCAGTGGTCAACTGCTTGGTCCACTGCGCGCCTCGAGCGCGAAGCGCAGGGTGACGGAAATCCTCTCGAAGCAGTAACAGTCCATCCGAGAAGTTCACCTCTCCAGCCCCCCTCGCTGTCAGGCGCAGGAGCAGGTCCACCGCGCCCGCGGGATCCGCCGACGCCTGGGCATCGGCGGCGTGAGTGGCTTGCTCCAACCGCGTCCAGGCATGCGACAGGGTCGACTCGACCATGCCCTCTCGCGTTCCAAAGCGGTGCACAAGTGTGGCAGGCGCGAGATCGACCCATTGCGCGGCGTATGCGAACGACAGGCCTGGCCCGTCCCTGGCGATGAGGACGAGGAGTCGATCCATCAGTTCTTCGTCCGAGACTTTCTTCGATCTGCCCATTGGTCTAATATAAACGAACATTCGCTTACAAAAAAGGGCGCGCCATGGCAAGCATTCTTGGCTACATCGCGACCAGCCTTGACGGCTTCATCGCGTCACCTGGGGACAGACTCGATTGGCTGCAGCGTTATGAGGGCATGGCGCTCGGGGAGCACGATTACAACCTCTTCCTCCGGCGGGTCAGGACGGTCGTCATGGGACGCGGCACGTATGACTTTCTCGCTCGCGACCCCGCTCCTTGGCCGTATCCACACCACAGAGTGATTGTCGTCACCTCTGGCGTCATCGACGCGCCCCGAGGGACGCTCGAAATTCGCCACGATGTCGACGCGCTGATCGCCGAACTCAGAGCGCTTGATGACGGAGACGTCTGGATGCTGGGAGGAGGCAAGCTACAGATGGCGTTCATCGAGCGTGGGGCGCTTGATGAGATCGAGATCTACGTCATGCCGGAGCTGCTGGGCGGCGGCAGCCCGTTGTTTCCCGCCGCGGGAGTTCGTCTGAGTCCGACGTTGATCAGCGCGAAGACGCTGGACCGGGGCTGTGTCCGCCTGCACTACGCGCTTCGTAGCGAATGAACCGTGGCGAACGGGGTTGTAAACCGCTCCGAGCCGACGCGAGTGGGAGATCGAGCCGCAATCGAAGGCGCACGCAAGCCATATCGACGCCTCGTTGGACGCACACGCGACCCTCTCGCCAAGAGGGCAAGGACAACGGCGAGAGGACCCCGAACGCCTGCACGGTCAGAGTGCGGCGCGGTCGTAGCTCGCGTCCCGTCGATCACGAGATGGGTTGATGGCCCTCGTGCAGCGCGTCGCATGCGGGTGTCGGCCGCGCCTGCGCGCATCTCATCGTGGATCGTCTGCGTCGGCCGGCGCCGCGCACCAGGCCTCGACGGCGGGTGCGGTGTTCTCGATGCCTTCGCGTTCGGCCAGTTCCCACGGCCGTTCGCAGGTCGCGCTGCGCGGGCACCAGGCGTAGCCGGCCGAGCCGATGCAGCCGTGCGCGTCGCGGTCGCCGCCGACCATGGCCGGTGTGGCACTCGGAGCGGGCGAGGCAGGGGCGGGTGTCTGCGGCGGGCTGCAAGCCGCCAGCAACAGGCCCAAGGGCAGGATCATGAACTGACGCATCGCAAGCTCCCGTACTGGAACGGCCTCGAGAATGCCGACGGCTACGTGGCCGGTGTGTCGTCGCCACCGCGTGCTGCCGCGATTGCCGCGATCCGTGCGCGCCGCAGCGCTTCGCCGATCGCGGGGCCTGCGAGTCCTTCGGCCGCGAGGTCGCGGGCGTTGACTGCGCAGGCGGCGGTGTGGGCGCGGCGTAGTTGCGCGCCCTGCGGATAGTCGCTGTCGGCGCTGCCCAGGCGGCCGCGCTTGTCGGCCTCGCAGACCAACGCGAGCTGGTCGATGCGTTCGGGCCGGCGAAAACCGTCGCAGCGCGCGATCAGTTCGTAGAGCGTGGCATCGCGCAGTTCGGCGATGCGGTGCACGTTGAGGTGTTCGCGGCAGGCGACGATCGCCAGCTCGCGATGCGCGACCGGCACCTTGAGCCGTGCGCATAGCGCCTCGAGCGGACGCACGCCGGCGTGCTCGTGGCCGACATGGCGCGGCAGCCGGTGCGCAGGCGTCAGCGCCTTGCCCAGGTCGTGGGTCAGCGCGGCGAAGCCGATCACATCGTCGCCCGGCGCCAGCCGCGCGGCCATGTCGACGACCAGCTCGATGTGCGTGCCGGTGTCGACCTCGGGATGGTATTCGGCGCGCTGCGGCACGCCGTACAGCGCATCGACCTCGGGCAGCACGACCGCGAGCGCGCCGCAGTCGTGCAAGGTGCGCACGAACGCCGACGGCCGTGCCGAGCCCAGGGCGCGGCGCAACTCCTGCCACACGCGTTCGGGCGTCAACGTCGCCAGTTCGCCGGCCTCGACCATCGCGCGCATCAGCGCCATCGTCTCGTCGGCGACCGTAAAGCCGAGCGGTGCAAACCGGGCCATGAAGCGCGCGGCACGCAGCACCCGCAGCGGGTCTTCGGCGAACGCCGGGCCGACGTGGCGCAGCACCCGCGCGTCGAGGTCGCGCACGCCACCGTAGGGATCGACCAGGCTGCCATCGGGCGCCTGGGCGATCGCGTTGATCGTGAAGTCGCGACGCTCGAGATCCTGTTCCAGCGTCACCGACGGATCGGCATCGACGACGAAGCCACGATGGCCGCGTCCGGCCTTGCGCTCGGTGCGCGCCAGCGCGTACTCCTCGCCGGTGCGCGGGTGCAGGAACACCGGGAAATCGCGCCCGATCGCGCGGAAACCGGCGGCCTCCATCGCCGCCTGGGTTTCGCCGACGACGACCCAGTCGCGGTCGCCTGCGGGCTGTCCGAGCAGGCGATCACGCACGGCGCCACCGACGAGATAGGTCTTCATGGTGGACATGGTCCGGCAATCACCATAGGCAGGTCTGGAGCGACAGCCTAACGGCCACGGGCCGATGGCTGCCTCAACGCGCGCTGGCGCCGCGTCCGAATCTGCGCTCGTACTCGGCGCGTTCGGCGGCGGGCATGCGGGTGCGGATATCGTGGAACGTCCAGGTTCGCGGTTCGGCTTGCCAACGATAGTGGCGCAGACGCAGGCCGGCCAACGGCGTGGCCGTGGCGATGTCCAGCCGTTGCGGCGTGCGCCCGGACTCCAACGCCAGCGGCGGCAATGTGGCCGGCGTGCGCCAGTCCCCTGGCGGATCGAGTGTCCGGCCCGTGATGACCTGCGCCGATGGCATCTCGTGACCGTCCGCATCGATCGGCACCGCGGTCGTCCACAGGCCATCGCGACGCGTGGGCGCGGGGTGATCCTGCAGCAGTGCGACCCGATGCGGCGATATCCATTCGATGCGCGCCTCCCTGTTGTGCGTGGGCGAGTCCCCGTAACGCACGGTTTCGGCCTGGTCCCAGCGATAGACATCCACCTCGCCGGTCATTCGCACCGTGTCCAGCGCCCACAGCGTATCGGCCGGCACGTCGGGCGGGAGTTGGAACGGAAATGCCAGTTGGGTGTCGACGATGCGCTGGCGATCGGACATCGGCAGGATCGGGTGCACGATCGTCGCGTCGGTGCCGGGCAGCGGCTGGCCGGCGGCGTCGAGCAGGGTGACCGTGCGCAGCCGCAGGCTGAGGAAATCTGCGATGGGCGGGCCACTGCGGCCGACCGCGCGACCATCGGCGCCGATGGCGATATGCGGGCGACCGCCATCGGGCGCGCGTTGCACCCCGGCGACCAGCATGGTCTCCAGCACGGTGTCGTCCGCACTCGCCATCCAGGATTCGAGCGCACCTTCGGGGTGGGGTGGGGGGCGTACAGTTCAGGGTCGTCGACCGGGGCAGAGAACGGCGGCACGTCGAGGATGGCGTGCGTCGATTCGATCGACGCCTGCGCCAGGTCCGCATCGAGTTCGAGTTCCAGGACCGGCTCGGTGGCCATGTCGACCACGTGCAGACGATGCACGTCGGACTCGGCGCTGTCGGTCGTGCGTTCCAGGTACAGGCGGGTTTCGAGCGGCACGCCGTCGTCGATGCGGACTGCCTGCCGGCCGTGGCCACGCAGACCGGCGCCATCGATCTCGAGGTCGAGCACGGCAACCGTGGCGTCGAGGCTGCGGACTCGCGAAGTCTGCCGAAGACCCGAGAAATCGCCGCTGTCGTCCTGGCGGGTGGCCTGGTTGCCGACGCGCAGCGATGACGGGAGCATCCCGGGGCGCAGCGCGAGCGCGGCCATCCGGGCGGAGGCGAGCAGGGACGTGGCCGGATCGTCAGGCGGTACCGACCGCCACGCCGTCGTGACGACCGGCCGCAGCGCGACGCCTTCGCGCTGCAGCTGCAGATCGAAACCCGCGTAGGCGGCGGGCGGCACGCGCCCGGCCATCTCGTCGGTGTGACGGTCCGGCGCGCGCGTCCAGACCGGGCGGATGCGCAGCGGCGTGTCATCGCGCGCGGGCATCCCTGGCGAGACTGTGGCATAGCTCCAGTGCCTGCGCGGCACAGCATCCGGCGCCGCAGGCAGGACCGTGTGCGCGATGAAGACCACGCGCGGCGTGACGTCCGCGGCGTCGGCCAAGCCCGCCATCGTCCACAGGCAGAGGCCCATCGCGATGTCACGCGGTCCGATCATCGACGCGTTGCTCCTTCATTGGATCGCCGGTCGACGCCGGGTGGGCGGACCGTTGCGGTGAGCCGGACATTATCCCCGACGCGCTGCCACCGCACTTCGGTCCGGGCGCCGCTGGGTCGCCGGAGGGATCGACACATCGCACGCAACACAGGCACCGGACGCCACGCGCATCGCCGGCCGATACCGGCGCGGCCTCAGTCCGCGCCGAAGTCCGGGTCGTTTTCGCTCGGCTGCATGCTGATGTCGTCGATCGTCAGCGCGCGTCGCTCGGCACGCCAGCGGTAATGCAGCAGGCGCAGACCGGCCATGGGGGCGTACGTGGCGATCTCCGTGCGGTCGACGGCGCGTTCCGGGTCGAGTTGCAGCAGCGGCATGGCGTCGAGCGTGCGCCAGTCGCTGGCGGCATCGGATGCGCGGCCGACGAAGAGCTGCGAGGAGGCAATCTCGCGACCGGCCGCATCGATCGGCACGACCGTGGTCCATGTGCCCTGGGTCCGGCCCGCGGCGGGGGCGGTTTGACGCAGCGTGGCGCGGTACGGCGACGTCCATTCGATCAGCGTGTCGGCAGTGTGCGTGCTCTGGCTGCGATACGGCACGGGTTCGGCCCGATCCCAGCGGTAGACCCGGATATCGGCGGTCAGGCGAATGCGCGACAGGGGCTGCAGGGTCGAGGTCGACACCGTCAGCGGCAGGCGGAAGGGAAACGACACGCGGGTCTCTTCGAGTCGCATGCCGTTGAACACCGGAAAGTTCGGCTGCGTGACCGTCGGGTTCGCGCCCGGCAGCGGCTGCCCCTGGGCATCGAGCAACTGGACATCGCGCACGTGCAGAAAGCCGACACGGGGCGTGCTGGCAGCCGGACGGCCGTCGGCATGCAGCGCGATGTGCGGGCGGCCGCCGTCGCTGTGCGCCAGCACATCGAAGGCCAGCGCCATGTCGAGATCGCTGCCGTCATCGGGCTGCATCCAGGCCGCGAGCGTGCCCGCCTCGATCGGGTCGGTCGCGAACAGGGCCGGGTCGTCGCTGCGCGCCGAGAACGGCGGCGCCGCCAGCCGCTCGGCGGTGACGTTGAACACGCCTTGCGGCTGCGAGATGGCGTGTTCGAGATCGAGGACGGGCTCGGTCGCCATGTCCACCAGATACAACCGATGGGTCTCGGGCGTGCCCTGGCCGTCACTGGAGGTGAGATAGAGCCGCGTCTCCAGCGGTCTGCCGTCCTGGCGGCGTACGGCCTGCCGCCCGTGTCCCGAGAGGCCGTCGCCCTCGAACTCGACATCGAGCAGCACGATCTCCGGCGTCAGCGCGCGCACGCGCATGTGCGTGTCGAGGGACGCGAAATCGCCACCGCGGGCGCGGTGCGTGAGGCGCTGCCCCAGTTGCGGCGTCGCGGGCAGCGCCACCGGGCGCAGGCCCAGAGCCTGCACCCGCAAAAGCGCGAGAAACCGGGCATCCGAGGGGCCCGAACGGCGCTCCCAGCCCGCCAGGTCGGCAGGTTGCAGCACTGTGCCGCCGTCGTTGCGTGGCAGTGTCAGGGTGAAGCCGCGCTCGAGGATGTCGATCGCAGCGCGATCGCCCTCGTCCCGGTGATCGAGCGCAAGCGAGCCGCGCGCGGAAGACCCGCGCCCCTGCACCCACAGCGGGCGGATGCGCAATTGCGACGCGTTGTCCGGCGCGGACTGCATCGAGACATCCACGTAGGCACGGAACGGTTGCGCACGTGCACGCACGCCATCGGGCGTGACGTCGTGTGCGACGAAGACCACCTGCGGGTCGACGGGTGCTGCCTCGACCCCACCCCAGACCGCGCCCACCAGGCACACGGCCATGCACACCTTACGCCACACCCTCGACTCCCTTATGCGAATGGGAATGCGCGCATCTGCAGGCATTCCCGGATCCATCACGACCGCCGTCCATTATCCCCGATGCGTCGACTCAGCCGGCCGACCGGTCCGTCGGGCAGGCGAAGCGCGTATCGCGCTGGGCCTCGGCGCCGCGCAGGCGTTCGTCGAGCTTGGCCGCGCGGCCGTACATGCGCCAGTCGTAGAGCACGCTGAAGGCGAGCACGCGGGCGACGTACTCGCGCGTTTCGCGGTAGCTGATCGTTTCGATCCAGAAGTCGGGGTCCATGTCCGGGCGCTGCGACAGCCAGCGCGAGGTTGGCGTCGGCCCGGCGTTGTAGGCGGCGATCGCGACGTAGGGCTTGCCGTACATGTCCTTCTTCTCGCGCAGGTAGGCGGTGCCCAGCGCGACGTTGGTCTCGGGGTCGTACAGGCTCTCGGCGCCGGCCCAGTTGCGGCCAAGCCGGCGCGCGACCGCGGCGCCCGTCGCGGGCAGCACCTGCATCAGCCCGCGGGCATCGGCCGGCGAGCGTGCGCGCGGGTTGAACGTGCTCTCGGCGCGGATCTCGGCCGCGACCCAAGCCGGGTCCAGGCCGTGGCGCTTGGCCTCGCGCTCGATCAGCGCCTGCTGGGTCAGCGGAAAGCGCAGCGCGTAGAGCCGGGTTTCGTCGGGCTGGCGGCCGAGCCCGAACACCGCGCGGTCGTACCAGCCGTTCTCCTGGGCCACCAGCACCGCGATGCGCCGCTGCTCGTCGTCGAAGCGTGCGAGCGCAGCGCTCCATTCGCGAGTCGCCCAGATCGGCCGCTCGATGCGATACAGCGCCATCGCCCGCACGATGCCCGGGTCGGTCGCGACGCGCGTCTTGGCCTCGTTCGACGGTGCGAAATCCCAGGGGCACAGCGCGTAGGGTTGGCCGAGGCGGTCGGCGGCGAGGAAGCCGTGGAAATCGGATTTGGTCGCCGCGTCGCGGTACAGCCGCTCGGCGGTGGCCGGATCGCCGGTCAGGGCCGCCAGCCGCGCCTCGAAATAGGTCCAGCGCGATTGCGCGCGCTGCGCTGCGCCCATCGCGCGGATCGCCGTCAGTGCCGCCGGCCAGTCGCTGCGCGCCATCGCCTCGCGCACGCGCCATTCGTGCAGGCGCTCGTCGTAGGCCGAGGCCGGCACGCGTGCCAGCAGCCGCGCCGAGTCCGGCAGATAGGACGCCACGGTCCACAGCGCGGCCTGGTAGAGCACGCGGCCGTTGTCTTCCTCGGTGAAGCCCAGCGCCCCCGCGACCGCCGGCAACTGCGCCTCGGCGCCCAGCGGATCGTCCTTGGCCAGGCGCGCCAGCCCGTGCGAGGCGACCAAGCGGCTGCGCGCGGTCTTCGGCCAGCCGGTGGCGCGCGCGTGCGGCGCCTGCAGATAGGCCGCGTAGTCGGTCGCCAGCGGCTGCTCGGCCACCGACATTCCCCGCGCGATTCCCCGCGCGATCGCCACGTCCTGCGCGGCGACGGCCAGGTCGAAGCGTTCCCAGCGCAGGGCGTCGTCGAGGCCGCCGCGCGCGGATAAGGTTTGCAACGGGGCATCGCAGGTGTCGGGCAGCGACGTGCCGCTGCTGCGCCAGATCGCCTGCATGTCGCGCGTCCACTGCGCATCGGTGGCGCCGGTGCGGGCGCGCGCGTCGAGCTCGATGCAGCGCAAGGCGACATTCGAAATCGACGGCGACCAGGCCGCACGCACGCCGGCCCAATCCTGGCGCTTGGCCAGCGCGCGCAACCAGCTCTCGCGGAAGACCTCGGCCACCGGCGCGCCGGCATGCCGGGTCAGGAAGTCCTGGCCCTGCGCCAGCGGCAGCGTGTCGAGATTGCGCCGCAGCGCGGCCAGTTCCAGCCAGGCGGCGGCCGGATGGCCGGTCATTGCCGGTGGCACCGGCTGGCCGCGCTCGGCCGCCTGCATCGCCGCGAGAAAGCCGTCGTCGCCCGGTGCTTGCGCCTGCGCAGCGGCGGCGAGCGCGAGCAGGGACAGCAGTGCACCGCGCAGCGTGCGCGGCAGCGAGTGGGCGGTGCGAGGGGCGCTGGACGGCATCGGCAGACAGGCTTCGGCGAAGGGCCGACGACTATAGCCAAGCGTCGCTGAAGCCGATGTGGCAGCGGCGGTGCCGCCTGCAGCAGCTCAGTCCGCGCGCAGCCAGGCGAGTACCGCGTCGACGTCGTCGGCCTCGAGTAACAACTCGGCCAGGGCGTGCTGGCCGGTCGCCGCAGCGGTGGCGGCCAGCGCCGATGCACACAGCGTTTCGTCCCAGTCCGGCGTGGCGACCAGGCCGGCGAGCAGCGGCAATCGGGCGAGCGCGGCGACGTAGCCGTCGATCAGGCTGTCGGGAATCACCGCATCGCTGGCGGCGCGCGCCAGCTCGATGCTCGCCGGCAGCACGAAGTGGCTCGGGCAGGCGCGCTCGGGCGCCTCGGCCAGCGCGGCGACGATGTGCGGCACGGCGGCGAACGAGGCCGGGTGCACGCGGCCCTCGTCGCACAGCGCCGCCCACAGCGCCTGCCACGGCGGGCTCTGCCAGCTGTCCTCGGTGGCGCCGTCGAGCTGCGCCAGCAGGGCCGGCACGCCAAGGGCGACGCCATGCGCGCAGCTCAGCCGTGCCCACGCCGGGTCGTCGAGCGCCAGCATCGGCGCATCGGCCAGCCCGTCGCGCGGACTCATGTGCGGCGGCCCACGATCAGCCAATTGTTGAACGGCGTGTCGCCGTACAGCGGCCGCAGCGTGGTCGCCAGGCCCGCGCCTTCGAGCTGCGTGCGCAGGCCGTCGGCGGTCGGATAGCAGCGTGCGCGTTCCTGCATCCAGCCGGCGAAATTGGCCAGCCGATCGGTGATGCGCGACGTCCGGCTGCGGGTCGAGCCGTCGGCCAGTCCGCTGCGGATCACCAGCAGCGCGCCCGGGGCGAGCATCGCGATCACCTCGTCGAGCAACGCGCGCTGACGCTCGTGCGACAGGTACTGCAGCACGTCCAGGATCGCGACGCTGCCGCGATGCGCCGGCAGGCCGGCGGCAAGGTCGAGCACGTCCAACTGCACGTCGGCCAGTCCGGCGCGCGCGGCGACCTCGCGGCCGCGGCGGATCTTGGCCGCGTCGATGTCGACACCGGCGTAGGGCAGGGCCTGGCCATCGGCACGCAGTGCGTGCGCCAGCAGGCCCAGGCCGCAGCCCAGGTCGAGCACCGGTGCGGTCGTCGGCCGCAGCGCCTGCAGCACGCCCGGATACAGCGGATCGGTGCGCAGCTTGGTCAGCGTGTAGTAGTAGTCGTATCGGTTGCCCAGCGGGTGGCGCGGCAGGAACGCGCGCGCAATGCCACGCGCGGCGTCGCGCGGATAGGGGGCGGTGGAGAGCGGGGTGGGATCGGAGGTGGTCGCGGTCATGCCCGCGACAATAAGCCGCGTGCGACCGGCAGCGCCAGTCGGGCCCAGTCTGCGTGCAGCGCGGCCGAGGGATGCAGGCCATCGTCGGCCAGCATCGCCGGCTCGCCGCCGCGGGCGCGGCTGATCGGTGCGATGTCGACGAACGCCACGCCCTGCCGTGCACAGAGCGCCGCCGCGGCGGCGTTGTAGGCATCGAGCGTGTGTGCGATCTCGGCGACGTGGCGCCCAGACTGCGCGCCGAACGGCGTGACGCCCCAGTCGGGGATCGCGAGCACGAACACGCGCTGGGCACGGTCGCCGGCGAAGCCGATCGCCCGCGCGAGCAGTGCTTCGAAGCGCGGCACATAGTCGTCGAGCGCGCGGCCGCGGTACTGGTCGTTGACGCCGATCAGCAGGCTGACCAGGTCGAACGGTCCTTCGGGTGCGGCGGCATCGATGCCGGCGTCGAGCTCGTCGGTGGTCCAGCCGGTGGTTGCGATGATCTGCGGCGTATCGATCGCGGTCCCGGCCGCGCGCAGCGCATCGGCCAGCACCACCGGCCAGCGCGATGCCGGCGCGATGCCCTCACCGATCGTGTAGCTGTCGCCGAGCGCCAGGTAGCGGACCGGCCGCGCGCGCTCAGCCATTGACCGCGCGCGGCACCAGCGGCACGACCTTGCGCGCGTCGGTGATCTGGCGATCGAGCACCCGCTCGATCCGCGAGAACACCTCGCGCAGCTGCGCCGGCTCGGGCAGCAGCGTCACGCGGAAATGGTTGCGATAGGGCACGTTGAAGCTGTTGCCCGGCACCACCAGCACGCCCTCGGCGTCCATCAGTTCCAGCGCGAACGCGTGGTCGTCGAAGCCCTGCGCGAACTCCGGCGCAATGCCGGGGAAGGCGTACAGCGCGCCGGCCGGCTCGACCAGTTGCAGATAACGGCTCGCCGCGCAGGCGTTGACCACCGCCCGGCGCGCTTCGTACAGCCGCCCGCCGGGCGCGCACAGCGCGCCGATCGTATCGACACCGGTCAGCGCGGCTTCGATCGCGAACTGCCCGGGCACGTTCGCGCACAGGCGCAGCGCACCGAGCAGGTCCATCGCGTTGCGAAAATCGCGGCTGCGCGCCTCACTGCCCGACAGCACCGCCCAGCCCACACGCCAGCCGCAGGCGCGGTGGACCTTCGACAGCCCGCCGAACGACACGCAGGGCACGTCGCCTGCGATCGGCGCGAGCGGCTCGAACACCGCGCCGTCGTAGGTGATGGCGTCGTAGATCTCGTCGCACAGCAACAGCAGGCCATGACGCTCGGCGATGGCGACGATGCGCTCGAGCAGTGCGCGCGGGTACACCGCACCGGTCGGGTTGTTGGGATTGATCAGCACGATCGCGCGCGTGCGCGGCGACACCAGCGCTTCGAGCGCATCGGGGTCGGGCAAGAAGCCGTGCTCGGCCTTGCACTGGTAGAACACCGGCCGCCCGTCGTTGAGGATCGTCGCTGCCGACCACAGCGGATAGTCGGGCGAGGGCACCAGCACTTCGTCGCCGGGATTGAGCAGCGCGCGCAGCGCGATGTCGATCAGCTCGCTGACGCCGTTGCCGACGAACACGCGCTCGGGCGAGACCGCATGCGCGCCGCGCGCGGCATGGTGCGCGGCGATCGCCTCGCGCGCGACCGGCAGACCCTGCTGGTGGGTATAGGGATCGGTGTCGTGGATGCGCCCGGCGATCGCGCGCTGCAGGTGCTCGGGGGCGCGGAAGCCGAAGGCGCCGGGATTGCCGATGTTGAGCTTGATCAGCGTGCGCCCCTGCGCCTCCAGCTCGCGCGCTCGCCGGGCCAGCTCGCCGCGGATTTCGTAGCGCACTTCGGACAGGCGTTCACGGGTTTTGAGGGGGGCGGACATCGGGCGGCGCTCTGCGCGGGGAGGGTCGCCCGATGCTAGCCCAAAAGATGCATGAATGCGCCCGGGCCGACGAATGGTCATGCCCGCCGCCGTGCGCGCCTTGGCGCCGTCCCCGTAGAATCCGCCGCATGCCGACTGTCCCACCTACCGCTTGACCGCCCCCGACCCCGCGCTGCGCGCAATCGGCTGGCCATTCGACGGCCCCCCGTCCGGCCCCTGGGCCGAAGCGATGGCCGCCCACCCGCAGGCGCACCCCCGGCGCGTGGTCGAGCAACACCGCTCCGGCTACCTGGTCGCCGGTGCGCCCGGCGAAGCGTTGGCGGTCGAGTCGCTGCCCGATTGGCTGCGCCGCAGTGGCTACCGCAAGGGCACGATGGCCCCGGAGGACCGCGCCGCGGTCGGTGACTGGGTGCTGGTCGAGGACGAACGCCGCATCGTCGCGATGCTGCCCCGGCGCAGCGCGATCAAGCGCGCGGCGGCCGGCGAGCATTACCGCCAGCAATTGATCGCGGCCAACATCGACACCGTGCTCGTGGTCTGCGGCCTGGATGCCGACTTCAACCCGCGTCGCATCGAACGCTACCTGCTGCTGGTGCAGGGCGGCGGCACGCCGGTCGTCGTGCTGACCAAGGCCGACCGCGACAGCGCCGACCCCGAAGCCGCGCGCGCCGCGCTGGCCGAGATCGCCGCGCTGGGCGTTGCGGTGCTGGCGGTCAACGCCCGCGACCCCGACAGCGTCGCCGCCCTGCACCCCTGGCTCGGGCCGGGCACCACCGCGGTGCTGGTCGGCAGCTCGGGCGCCGGCAAGTCGACGCTGACCAACACCTTGCTCGGCCGCGAACACATGCGCACCGGCGCGGTGCGCGACAGCGACGACCGCGGCCGCCACACGACCACCCACCGCGCGCTGATCCCGCTGCCGGCCGGTGCCTGCCTGATCGACACCCCGGGCATGCGCGAGCTCAAGCCGACCGGCGAAGAAGACCTCGCCGAAGGCGGCTTCGCCGACATCGAAGCCTTGGCCGCCGACTGCCGCTTCCGCGACTGCCGGCACGAACGCGAGCCCGGCTGCGCCGTGCGCGCCGCGGTCGAAGTCGGCACCCTGACCGCGCAGCGGCTGGCGAACTACCTCAAGCTGCGCGACGAACGCGACGCCGCCACCGCGCGCCGCGCCGACCGCCTGGCCGCCCGCCAGGACGACGCCCGCCCCACCGGACGACGGCCCGGCCGCCGCTGAGGCTTGCTCGCGCGCGCTGCGGTGCTGTGCTCCCGACGCCGCAGCGCCGCGCTCCCTCTCCCCCCGTGCGGGCCATTGCGCCTTCGGCCGTCGCAGCACTGTGCTCCCTCCCCCGCTCGCGGGGGAGGGCTGGGGTGGGGGTGCTCGGCCGCGAGGGCGTGTCATTTGGAACTCGGTAAAGCCCCCGCCCCCACCCGTCGCGCTGCGCACGTCGACCTCGCCCCGCAGGCGGGGGAGGTGAGATTGCGCGCGCCACGAGCCAAGCCGGGGAGGTGCCGCGATCTTTGGCACTGCAGCGCTGCGCTCCCTCCCCCGCGTGCGGGGGAGGGCTGGGGTGGGGGCGCTTGGCCGCGAGGGCGTGTCGTTTGGAACTCGGTAAAAGCCCCGCCCCCACCCGCCGCGCTGCGCACGTCGACCTCCCCCGCATGCGGGGGCGGTGAGGTTGCACGCGCCATGAGCCAAGCGGGGGAGGTGCCGCGATCTTTGGTACTGCAGCGCTGCGCTCCCTCCCCCGCGTGCGGGGGAGGGCTGGGGTGGGGGTGCTCGGCCGCGAGGGCGTGTCGTTTGGAACTCGGTAAAGCCCCCGCCCCCACCCGTCGCGCTGCGCACGTCGACCTCGCCCCGCAGGCGGGGGAGGTGAGATTGCGCGCGCCACGAGCCAGGCAGGGGAGGTGAGATTGCACGCGCCGCGAGCCAGGCGGGGGAGGTGGTCGCGGTCTTCGGGCTGAAATGCTGAGCTTGAATGTGTCCACCATGTCCCCGAACACCTGTCCACCATGTGCCCGGTCTGTACAGCCGCGCTATGCGCGTCGACCAGCCCGCAAGCGGGGGAGGGAGGAATGCGGGCGCCGCGAGCCGAGGACGCGGCGTTGCTACAGTGGCCGCGCCGCGACTAGGAGCTGCCGATGCCCGATGCGATCGCCCATCACGCTGCGCTCGATGCGCGCATGGTCGCCGCTGCGCGTGGGATTCGCTTGCTCGGGCTGGCGAGTTGGGCGCCGCAGACGCAGCAGCGGTTCCTCGCAGCGTTCGCGGCCGGGCGCCGCGAGATGCCGGAGGTCGTCTATCCCACGCTCGATTTTGCCGAGGCGCGGCGCGAGTTGGCCGCGGTCGCGGCGGCGGCCGACGCGCAGCATCCGCTGGGCGCGTATCTGGTCGAATCGGCGCAGGCCTGGGACGTGGCTGCGCGCCTGCTCGAGACGCTGGGCACCGGCGCGGTCACCGCGCATGCGGTCGCCCTCTACGGGCGCCCCGACGCGCCGTTGCCGGGTGGGGCGCTGACGACCTGCGATGCGGCGCGGCATTTCCTCCAGATCGCCGAGGCCTACGATCCGGCCCTGCTTGGCGAGGCCGACGACCCGACGGTCGATGCCGCAACGCTGCAGGCGCAGCTCCAGGGCGATCTGGATGGGTACTTCGGCACACGCGTGGTCGAGGTCGCACTCGATGCCGGACTGATCGCCAAGGCCGCCGCCGGCGCCTATCGACTGCGGCTGCGCGCCGATGCGCGCTACTCGCCGCACGACCGCGCGCAACTGCTGCAGCACGAAGCCTTCGTGCATTCGTTGACCGCGCTCAACGGCCGCGCGCAGCCGGTGTTGCCGAGCCTGGCGATGGCCGCGCCGCGCACCACCGCCACGCAGGAAGGACTGGCGGTGTTCGCCGAGCAGATCACCGGCAGCCTCGACATCGCCCGCATGAAGCGGGTCAGTCTGCGTACCGAGGCGATCGCGCGTGCACTGGACGGAGCCGACTTTCTGCAGGTGTTCGACTACTTCCACGCCGCCGGACAAGCCCCGGCCGAGAGCTTCGCTTCGGCGCAGCGGGTGTTCCGCGGCGTGCCATTGAGCGGCGGCCATGCCTTCACCAAGGACACGGTGTACCTGCGCGGCTTGATCGACGTGCACACCTTCTTCCGCCAGGCGCTGGCGCAGCGCCGCTTGCCGCTGTGCCGGCAGTTGTTCGCCGGCAAGATGACCCTCGACGATGTGCATCGGTTCGCGCCGCTGTTCGACGACGGCACCCTGCAGTCGCCGCACTGGCTGCCGCCGTGGCTGGCGCGTGCCGGCGGGCTGGCGGGGATGCTCGCGTTCTCGTTGTTCGCCAACCGCATCCGGCTCGACCGGCTCTAGCCGCTCACAGCCCGAAGGTCGGCGGCGCGGCGGTCGAATACAGGCAGCGCACGCTCTCGCCCAGGTCGGCCGGGTCGGCGCCGGCGAACAGCGCATGCAACTGGTGCCGGCGAGGCGTGGCGGTCGGCACCAGCCCGACCCAGGCGTCGCGCCCGGCGGCCTTAGCCGCGTACAGGCAGCGGTCGGCCAGCGCGCTGGTCTGCTGCCAATCGCCGAGCGTCGGCCAGGCGGACGCGAACGGCCAGGGTGCGAAGCCGATCGAGCAGGTCAGCGGCAGCGGCGCACCCTGAGCCAGCGCCACCGGCTCGGCGGCGACGGTGTCGCGGATGCGCTCGGCGAGCCGGGCCGCCGCCTCGGGGCCGTCGAGCGGGGCGACCAGCAGGAACTCCTCGCCGCCCCAGCGCACCAGCAGGTCGTCGCTGCGGCACAGGCCGCGCAGCCGCTGCGCGAATTGCACCAGCACCGCGTCGCCGGCCGGGTGGCCGCGGGTGTCGTTGATGCGCTTGAAGGCATCGATATCGAGCATGAAGAAGTACAGCGCGGCCTGCGTTGCCTCCGCGGCGGTCGGCGTCGACACCCGCTGCGAGGCCCGCGCCAGCCAGTCCTGCAGCTCACGTCGATTGGCCAGGCGGGTCAGCGGATCGAGCCGGGTCGCCGCGTCGAGCTGCGCGTTGCTCAACTGCAGTTGCCGATTGGCCTGTTCGAGCTGGGCGGTGCGCTCGGCGATCGTGCGGTCGAGCAGTGCCGCGCGTTCGCGCTCGCGATGCACCGCCCGTCGCGCCCGCCAGACGAACAGCGCCAGCGCGCAGGCGGCCAGCAGCGCGTAGCTGGCATAGGCCAGCGGATGGCGCCAGGGCGGCGGCGGCATGGTCATCTCCAGCACCCGAGAGGGGCCGAACGTACCGTCGCGGCCGGCCGCCTGCACCTCCAGTCGATAGCGCCCGGCGGGCAGATGGTTGAGCGAGACCTCGGTGCGCGCCTGGTGCGGATACAGCCAGCCCGCATGCAGGCCCTCGACCCGGTAGCGCAGCTGCGCCGCGCCAGGGGCGAGGAAGTCGATCGCGGTCATGCCGATCGTGAACACGTCGTCCTCATCGTCGAGCGTGATCCGGGTCGCGTAGACGATGTCCGTCTCGCCGGCACGGCGCGCCTCCAGGTCGCTGCGCCGGCTGAGCAACTGCAGGCCGGTGAGCACCGGGCGCGCCGGCGCGCTGCGCCGCGGCAACTGCATCGGCGCGATCACATCCAGCCCCAGCGTGCCGCCGAAATACAGCAGCCCGTCCGCGTCCTGGAACGCCGAGCCGCTGTTGTATTCCTGGTTGCGCAGGCCGTCGCGCCGGCCGAGGTTCTGCACGATGCCGTTGTCGTGATCGACCACGCT
The DNA here is from genome assembly GCA_002240395.1 of Xanthomonas citri pv. mangiferaeindicae. Taxonomy (NCBI): domain Bacteria; kingdom Pseudomonadati; phylum Pseudomonadota; class Gammaproteobacteria; order Lysobacterales; family Lysobacteraceae; genus Xanthomonas; species Xanthomonas citri. The sequence continues at coordinate 1,086,311 of CP016836.1, read as the reverse complement.
CAGGCCCAGGTTCGTGCTCACCCACAGCCGCCCGCCCGGGTCGGGCAGGATCCGGTAGACGACGTTGTTGGTCAGCCCGTCGCGGTCGGTCAGCACGGTCGACTCGCCGCTCGCGCGGTCGATGCGGTACAGGCCGCCGCCGAAGGTGCCGGCCCAGAGTGCGCGGTCGTCGGCATGGATCGCCCACACCGCGCGATGCAGGCCGGCGCCGGTGGGCACCAGCCGCGCGAACGTATCGCCGCGCAGCTGCCACAGCCCGCGCGTGCTGGTGCCCACCAGCAGGCTGCCGTCGATGTCGGGATACAGCCGGGTGACCACGCTGCCGTCGATCGCGGCCACGCGCGGGTCGGCCACCGCCTGGCCGCGCTCGAAACGCTGCAGCCCGCCGCGGGTGCCGACCCACAGCGTGTCGCCCTGGCGCAGCAGCGCATCGATACGCGGATCGCGCAGGCCCGGCACCGGCACGATGCGGTCATCGCGGTACAGCCGGTACAGCCCCGATAGCGTGCCGACCCACCAGCCGCCGGCCCCGTCGGCTGCGAGGGCGCGCACCGAGTCGGTCGCCAGCGCCGGGATCGTGCGCCACGGCCCCGTGCCATCGCGCAGGTGCAGCCCGGCATCGGTGCCGACCAGCATCCGCACCCCGTCGCGTGCGACCGCGCGCACGCTCGGGCTCGGCCAGTCACGCATGTCGCCGACGCCAGCGCCGTCCTGGCGGATCACCGACGACAGCGGCCGCGCCCGGTACAGGCCCGAGGTGTAGGTCCCGATCCACAAGGCGCCGGACCGCCCCTCATGGAAGCGGGTGATCGCACTGCGCGGCGGTTGGTCGAAGCGCAGCTGCTGCGGGCGGTCGCTGCCGGGCATGAGCTGCACCACCCCGCCATCGGCGAAGCCGACCAGCAGCCGGCCATCGCCGAGCCGGATCATCGCCGTGGGCCGCGCGGTGCTGGCGCCCAGCGCGGTCATCGGCCAATGGCGCAGGACCGCACCACCCAGGTCCAGCCGGTGCAGGCCGTCATCGGAGGCGATCCACAGCCCCTCGGGGCCAGCCTGCAGCGCCAGGCAGCGGCGCGCGCCCGGCGGTGACGGCAGCGCCTCGAGCCCGGTATCGGCGACCGCCCACAGCCCGCAGGCGGTGTCCAGCGCAACCGGCTGCGCGCGGCTTTCCGCCCAGACCAGACCTACGATCTCCCCGGTCGCGCCCAGCGGCCGGACCTTGGAGACCGCCGCGTCGACATGGTCGACCCCGGCTTCGGTGCCCACCCACGCGCCGCCGTCCGGGTCGAGCAGGATCTCGGTGACGCGCGTATGCGACAGGCCCGCATCGACATCCACCCGTCGTCGCGTCCAGGTCGGCAGATGCACCACCTCCACGCCGGCGTCATCGGTGCCCAGCCACATCCGCGTGGTGGAGGCCTCGAACGCCAGGCTGTCGATGCCGCTGCTCGCCAGACCCGCCTCGCCGGGCGTGTCGTCGGTCCGGTAGGTGCGAAAGCGATGCCCATCGAACCGGTTGAGGCCATCCTGGGTGGCGACCCACAGAAAGCCCTGGTCGTCGCCGCTCATCGACGAGACCGTCAGCTGCGACAGCCCTTCATCGAGGCCGTAGACCTCCAGACTCAGCGGGGGCGTCTCGCTCGGCGCCTGCGCACAGACGCCCGCAGACGCCAGCGCGGTGAGTAGCGCGAGCAGTGCGCCACGGCAACGGCGGCGCCTGTGCGCGCGAAGGATGTGCGCGACGGTATGCACCTCGATGGTGGCTCCGGCTCCCGATCGTCCCGATCGACCATTGTGCCTTCGAAAGCGCTCGCCGATGGACATGCCAGACTGTGGCAATGGAGACTCCGACGATCCTGGTCGCCGACGACCACCCGCTGCTGCGCGCCGCGGTCCTGCACGCACTGCGCGATGGCCTGGGCGAGATCCGCGTGGTCGAGGCCGCCAGCGCCTCGGCCGTCGAGGCTGCGCTGCGGGCCCACCCCGAGATCGAGCTGGTGCTGCTCGACCTGGCGATGCCCGGCGCCCGCGGCCTGTCCACGCTGGTGTGGCTGCGCGGCGAGCGGCCCGAGCTGCCGGTGCTGGTGATCTCGTCCAACGACCACCCGCGCACCGTGCGCCGGGTCCAGCAGTTCGGCGCCGCCGGCTTCATCTCCAAGTCGGCGCCGGCCGAGTCGATCGCCCAGGCGGTCGCGGCGGTGCTCGATGGCGGCAGCTGGTTCCCGCCGCTGACCGCCGAGCGCTCGGAGGCCGATGCCCAACTGGCCAGCCGCCTGGCCCAGCTCACGCCGCAGCAGGTGCGGGTGCTGCTGTGCCTGGCCGACGGCCTGCTCAACAAGCAGATCGCCCATCAGCTCGGCTTGGCCGAGAACACCGTCAAGGTCCACGTCACCGCGATCCTGCGCAAGCTCGAATGTCACAGCCGCACCCAGGCCGCGGTGCTGGTCAAGGCCTTGGAGCCCGAGGACGAGGGCTGACCGCGAGGGCGGTGACGGCGCCACGCGCAGCTTGCCAAAGCGTCGCCAGTCGGCCGGCAACGCCGGTCGCGCGGTCAGCTGCTGAAGTTGAAGACGGGTGCCTGCAGTTCCTGCCAGAGCCCGTCCCGGGCGAGGGGGAACCCAGCCGCATGGGCCTGCGCGAACCAGGCCTCGATCTGCGCCCGCTCGATCCCGGTCACGGCGTTCTCCATCGCCAGCAGCCCGCAGAAATACAGGCCGATGGCGCTGCCCGCATCGCCGGCGCGCTGGAACTGCGCCAGTGCGGCCTGCGGGTCGCGCGGCATGCCGATGCCGAAGGTGTGCAGCAGTCCCAGGTCGATCCAGGCCTCGACATCGCCGCGCGCGGCCTGCTCGCGGATCGAGGCGACGATGGCGTCGAGCCGCGCCTGCGACGCGGCGGTCGGCGGCGAGCGGGGATCGGACAGGCCGCCCAACTGGGTCGGCCGCAGCGCGCCGCGTTCGAACAGGCTCTGTGTGGTCATCGCAAAGCGCATGCGCCAACGCGCCTCCTGCGTGGCATCGCCGCGAAGGCGGGCGTCCTCCTGCAGGTCGCGCATCGCGGCTGTCGAGCCATGGCGCGCCGCGAGCAGCAGCCACGGGCGCCCCTGTTCTGGCCGCGGCCGCCGCAGCGCCCCGCCGCTGTCGCGCTCGCCATAGGGTGCCAGGCTGCCGGTCGACAGCGCGCGCCCCAGCCGCGCCTGCGCGCCCATCACCGCTTCGTCGACGGGTCGCAGCACGGCGGCCCGCCGGTACAGGCGCAGTGCGGCCCAGTCCTGTTGCCGGGCGTGTTGCTGGCCGGCCTCCAGCAGGGTGTGCGCGTCGGCATCGCCCGGGTGGGTGTCGTGGCGACGCAGCCGCTGAGCACCAGCAGGCAGGCGCACAGCGCCGCGACGGCAGGACGTGGACGTGCGCGTAAGGGCATGGGCATGGCGGGACAGAGCTCCTGAATGGCGGCGGCGTGCCGGTGGCGGGTCGCGAGGATCGGCCGACAGCGCCCGGACGGCAAGCGCGTTCGCGGAGCGTCTGGGCGTCGGGCGTGTGCGGCGCCGCTCAACCGCGACGCAGCAGACGCTGGCTCAGCAAGGCGCGCAGCGCCGGTGGACGCACCGGCATCGGCAGGATGCTCCAGTCACCGGCCTCGACCAGCGCGCGCAACCCGGCGTCCTCGCGCTCGGCCAGCAGGATCACCAGCGGCGCGTCTTCCCAGCCCGCCTGCAGTTGGCGCCACAGCGCGGCGACGTCGGCAGCATTCCCGCGCTCGCACAGCAGCAGGACGTCCGGTGCGGCCGCGCCATCGGCCATCCTCGCCGCGTCCGCCGGTGCCCCGGCGAACGCAACCGTGCATTGCCATTGCGCCAGTCGCTCGCGCATCGCCTCGCAGGCCACGACGTCGGAATCGACGTACCAGACCCGGCAGCCGCGCAGCGGCGAATCGTCGCCGGGGTCTCGCGTCGGCGCCGGTGCCGGGTACGCGCCCGGCGGCGCCAGCGGCACCGTGACCGAGAACACGCTGCCCACGCCGGGCTGCGAGCGCAGGCCGATGCGATGGCCGAGCAACCGCGCGATGCGCTCGACGATCGACAGCCCCAGACCGACTCCGCGGTCGTCGCCGCCGCCGTCGTCGAGCCGGCGGAACTCCTCGAAGATCTCGCGCTGGCGGTTGGGCGCAATGCCCGGGCCGGTGTCGTGCACCTCGATGCGCAGCCACGTGCCCTCGCGTCGGCAGCCGAGCAGGATGCGGCCGTGCGCGGTGTAGCGCACCGCATTGGACAGGAAGTTCTGCACCAGGCGGCGCAGCAGCACCGGATCGCTGCGCACCCAGGCGCGTGTCGGCACGGTGTCGAGCTGCAGGCCGCGGGCCTGGGCCAGTACACCGGCCTCGCGTGCCAGTGCCTCGAGCACCGGCCCCAGTGGCACGTCGCGCACATCGGCCTGCAACGTGCCCGATTCCAGCCGCGAGACATCGAGCAGGCTGGTCAGGATGCCGTCCTGCGCCGACAGCGCGCTCTCGATGCTGTCGACGATCGTGCGTGTCTCCGCACTCGGCAGGCGTGCGCGCAGCGCCGAGACAAACATGCGCGCGGCGTTGAGCGGCTGCAGCAGGTCGTGCACCGCGGCCGCGGCGAACCGGCCCTTCTGACGGTTCGCGGCTTCGGCTTCGCGGCGCGCCTGCTCCAGATCCGCGGTGCGCTCGGCGATGCGCTGCTCCAGCGCGTCGGCCAGCGTGCGCAGCTCGCGCGCGGTGGTCTTGTAAGCGGTGATGTCGGCGTAGCTGGTGACGAACCCGCCATCGGGCAGCGGATTGCCGCGGATCTCCAACACCGTGCCGTCGCTCTTCTCGCTCTCGCGCGCATGCGGCTTGCCGCTGCGCAAATGGTCGAGCCGGCGCTCGATCGCCTCCTCGACCGGGCCGGGACCGAGCAGGCCGCGTCGCGCGTTGTAGCGGAACACGTCCTCGATCGGTGTGCCCACCCGCACCAGGTCCGGCGGGAAGCGGAACAGCTCGATGTAGCGCGCGTTCCAGGCCACGATGCGCAGCCGCGCATCGATGATGACCACGCCCTGCGGCAGGTGCGCCAGCCGCCGGCTCAGCCCGGTATCGGCCTCCTGCGCCGCGGCGACCAGCCCGTCCTTGGCGGTGCGCAGTTCCTCGGCGTGCTGGCGCACCAGGGTCTCCAGCTCCTCGCGGCTGCGTCGACGCAGCGCCGCCAGGCGCAGCCGCTGCTGCGTGAACAGCACCACGAACACCAGCGCGATCCACGACACGCCGGCGATCCCGGCCCACTGCCAGGCCGCGATCGCGACCGGCGTCGCATCCTGCAGCAGGTGCAGCGTCCAGTCGGTGTCGGCCAGCGGCGTGCGCTGCCACAGCCAGCGCCCGGGCATCGCCGGGTTGTCGATGCGCGCCAGCGCATCGGCGCCGATCGTGCCGGCGAACGGACGCAAGGGCTGCCGGCCGTACTGCCGTGTGGATTCGAGTTCGGCGCGCGCGCTGCCCGTGAGCGGAGCGAGCACCCGGTAGCGCCATTCGGGCCGGCTGGCCAGGAACACGATGCCGTACCGGTCGCTGGCCAGCACCACGTTGCCGGCGTGCGGCCAACGCTCCTCGTACTGCGTCAGCTCGAGCTTGATGACGATCACGCCGACCGCGCGGCCGTCCGCGTCGCGCAGCGCCTCCGACAGGAAGTAGCCCGGCACGCCGGTGGTCACACCAATGCCGTAGAAGCGCCCGCTGCCCTCGCGCAGTGCCTGCTGCACATACGGGCGGAAGGCATACCGCTCGCCGACGTTGCTGCCCAGCGTGCGCCAGTTGCTGGCCGCGATCGCGGTGCCGTCGGCGCCGATCAAGGTCAGCGTGGACGCCTGCGCAGTGCGGTTGGCTTCCTCCAGTCGCCGGTTCAGCCGCTCGCGCGTGGGCGCATTCACGGGCGCGGCGACCGCGGCACGCAGGTCGGGGTCGAGCGCCAGCAACTGCGGCAGCGCGCGGTAACGCTCGATGCGCTGGTCCAGCGCCTGCGCCTGCAACTGCAATTGCTGCTGCGCCAGCGCGGTCTGCTGGCGCAATGCGCTCTGACCACCGACCTGGTAGCCCAGCGCGATCGTCGCCACCAGCCCGCCGATCGCGATTGCGGTCCAGAGCAGGCGGCGGGCACGGGGCGGGGATCGCATGGGATCAGGCTAGCGGCCGACGTGTCGCGGGCTCGCGACGCGTCGCTCGCTCAGAACTGCACCTGCGCGCGGAACTCGACTGCATCGGGCGAGGTGGAGCGGCCGCCGCGGGTGGCGTTGGTGCGCACGTAGTTGGCCTGCAGCTTGAAGTGCGAGGTCAAATACCAGTTGGCGCCGAACGTCCAGTCGTGCTGGCGGCCGCCGGCGATCAGGCCGTCGTCGAGGTCGAGCGTGCTGTAGCGCGCGGCCAGTTCCACCGCGCCGTACCCGTGCGCCGGCTTGGGGTTGGCGACGTTGCCGGCCGAGTACGGCCGGTGCTCGCCGGTGATCAGCCAACTGCCGGCCAGGTAGCCGCCTTCGGCGCGGTAGTCGGGCAGGCCGCCGTCGCGCGCGATGTCGGCGCGCAGCAGTTCGCCCTGCAGCGAGACCGGCCCACGGATCCAGATGCCTTCCAGACCGGTGCGTCGGATGTGATCGACCGGCGCCAGGTCGCCCGAATCGACCAGGCGTACCGGCGTCAGCCCCGCGCCGGGTCGCGCGCGCAGACGCGCGGTCGGGGCGAAGCGGTCGCCGCGCCCGTCGGTCCAGGCCTCCGGGTTCTCGCGCGAGGCCGCCAGGCCCAGGTGCAGCACGTCGCCCTCGGCCTTGCGCGGCGTCCACACCGCACGCCCGGCCAGAGTCTGGCCGTGATTGTCGCCGTGCAGGTCCTGGCCGGCGTAGCCGCCGAGCTGGAACAACGCGGTCGGCTGTTCGTAGGTCCACTCCACGCCGGTCCGCCGGCCTTGGTAGATCGCCTGGATCGGCGCCGCCAGTTCCATGAACGTGCCAGCGCGTGAGGCGGTCACGCCCTCCAGCCCGACCGGCACCTTCATATAGCCCACGCGCAGCTTGCCCAGGTCGCGGCCCAGGAACGCCTTGCTCTCCACGCGCACGAACACGTCCAGCCAGGTCCTGGATTCGAAGTCGAAATAGACCATCGCATCCCAGACGCCGGCCTTCTTGACCGTCGCGCCGAACTCGCGGCGGCGCAGTCCGTCGTCGTCGCTCAGGCGCGGATCGCCGCTGAAATCCACCGTATCCCAGGCGAAATTCGCCGTCGCCGCGACGCGGGTGCCGTCGCCGAAGGTGTAGCCGGTCGGCCAGTCGTCGAACTCGCGGGCGAACGCAGGAGACGTGCCGGCGGCGAGCGCCAGCAGCAGCGGGAGGGTGGGGCGCATCGGGGGGACCTTAATGGGCGCAGGGCGCGGGTGGGCCGGGCAGTCTAGGCAGTGTGCGCAGCGGATGCACGCGGCGCATAACACCAATGCGCTATCGGCGGATCCGGCGTGCGGGCGTACAACACAGCCTCGCCGAGCGCCCGCATGTCGACGGACGCGCCAACCGGATCCTTCGCATGCACGCCATTCCCGCCGCCACGCCGGCCGCCCCGCGGTTGCCGTGGTATCGCCAGTTGTACGTCCAGGTGCTGGTCGCGATCGCGCTGGGTGCGCTGCTCGGTCACTACGCACCGGTGTTCGCCGAGCAGCTCAAGCCGCTGGGCGACGCATTCATCAAGCTGGTCAAGATGATCATCGCGCCGGTGATCTTCCTGACCATCGTCACCGGCATCGCCGGCATGACCCAGCTGCGCACCGTCGGCCGGGTGTTCGCCAAATCGATGGCCTACTTCCTGTTCTTCTCGACGCTGGCGCTGGTGGTCGGCATGGTCGTGGCGCACATCGTCCAGCCCGGCGTGGGCATGGACATCGACCCGTCCACGCTCGATACCGCCGCGGTGCAGGGCTATGTGCAGAAATCGCACGAGCTGACCCTGACCGGCTTCCTGCTCGACATCATCCCCGGCACCCTGGTCGGTGCGTTCGTCGACGGCAACATCCTGCAGGTGCTGTTTGTCGCGGTGCTGTTCGGCATCGCGCTGGCGCTCACCGGCGACAAGGGCCGCCCGGTGTTGACCTTCCTCGAAGCGCTGACCACGCCGGTGTTCAAGCTGGTGCACATCCTGATGAAGGCTGCGCCGATCGGCGCCTTCGGCGCGATCGCCTTCACCATCGGCAAGTACGGCCTGGAATCGCTGGTCAACCTGGCCTGGCTGGTGGGCACGTTCTACGTCAGCTCGCTGCTGTTCGTGCTGGTGATCCTGGGCGCAGTGGCGCGCGCCTGCGGCTTCTCGGTGCTCAAGCTGATCCGCTATCTCAAGGCCGAACTGCTGCTGGTGCTGGGCACCTCGTCGTCGGAATCGGCGCTGCCCTCGCTGATGGAAAAGATGGAAAAAGCCGGCTGCAAGAAGTCGGTGGTTGGCCTGGTCGTGCCGACCGGCTACTCGTTCAACCTCGATGGCACCAACCTCTACATGACCCTGGCGGCGTTGTTCATTGCCCAGGCCACCAACACCGAACTCACGCTGTGGCAGCAGGTCACCCTGCTGCTGGTGGCGATGCTCAGCTCCAAGGGCGCGGCCGGCGTGACCGGCGCGGGCTTCATCACGCTGGCGGCCACGCTGTCGGTGGTGCCGACGGTGCCGGTGGCCGGCATGGCGCTGATCCTGGGCATCGACCGCTTCATGAGCGAGTGTCGCTCGCTGACCAACTTCATCGGCAACGCGGTCGCGACCGTGGTCGTCGCGCGCTGGGAGAACGCGCTCGACCGCGATGCCCTCAACGCTGCGCTCGACGGCACACCGGCCCCGGTGATGGCCGCGCCCGATCCGGCCGCCGGGCCCGGCGACCGCGAGGTGCTGGCGCTCGACTGAGCGCCGCACCCGCACCATCCATGCATCACCTCGGGAGGGGACCCATGACGACATCACACCGCTGGGCCGGCGTCATTGCCGGCCTGTTGCTCGCCTGCGCCGGCATTGCCCAGGCGCAGACCGGCCCACAGACCGTACCGCTGTGGCCGGCCGGCCACCTGCCGAGCAATGTCACCGGCCCCGAGCAGGTCGGCAACGAGGGCAGCGCACTGGGTGCGGTGACCCGCATCGCCGAGCCGCGGATGGAGATCTACCGGCCCGCGCAGCCCAACGGCACCGCGGTGCTGATCCTGGGCGGCGGCGGCTATTTCCGCATCCAGGTCGGCACGGCCGCCGCGCCGATGGCGCAGTGGCTGGCCTCGATCGGCACCACCGCCGCGGTGCTCTACTACCGGCTGCCGGGCGACGGCTGGCCGGCGGTGGCGCCGTTCCAGGACGGCCAGCGCGCGATGCGCCTGCTGCGCAGCCAGGCCGATGCGCTGGGCATCGACCCGGAGAAGATCGGCGTCATGGGCTCGTCGGCCGGCGCCAACCTCGGCGGCATCCTCGCCACGCGGTTCGATCACGATTTCTATCCCGCACTCGACGCCGCTGACCGCGTCTCCGCACGGCCGGACTTCCTGGCGATGCTCTACCCGGTGGTCTCGCTGCAGGCACCGCTCGACACCACCCGCTCGCGCCGCGAGCTGGGCACGCAGTCCGACGCGGTCGCGGCCTACTCGGTCGAATCGCACGTGCGCGCCGACATGCCGCCGGTGTTCCTGGTGCATGCCGCCGATGACCCGATCGCCGATGTCGGCCACAGCCTGACGATGTTCAACGCCACCCGCGCCCAGGGCGTGCCGGCCGAGATGCACATCTTCGAGCGCGGCGGCCACAGCTGGGGCCTGGGCCGGCCCGGCGCGCTGGTCGCGCAGTGGCCGCGCCTGTTCGCCACCTGGGCGCGCAGCCACGGCTTCATGCAGGGCGCGCCGGTGTCGCTGCAGCCGTTGCTCGGCAAGACCGCACCTGTCCCGGCCGCCGACGTGCCGGACGAGGACATCGACGACGCGGACGGCGACTGACCGCCGCGCCCACGCCACTATCCCGGGGAGGGACACACATGCACCCATTGCGTTCTGCGGCACTCGCTGCCGCCATCGGCCTTGCGCTCGGCACGGCCGCCTTCGACGCCACCGCCCAGGACGAGGCCGCACTGCGGAGGCTCGTCGAACAGCAGGCCCAGATGCTGCAGGCCCAGGCCGCCCAGCTCGAACAGCTCAACGCGCGCCTGGCCGCGCTCGAGGCCGGCCGGCCGTCGCCGGCGACCGCCACTGCCGTCGCGCCATCGCCTGCGGCGTCGGCCACCGACGCCCAGGTTGCCGCGGCCGTCGCCGACACCCGCCAGGACGACCTGGCGATCCTGCAGGCGCAGGTCGCGCAACTGGCTGCCAGCGGCGGCACCGGCGGCGGCAACACCAGCTGGCGCCGCGGCGGGCCGGAGTTCCGCAACGGTGACCGCAGCTTCACCTTCCACCCGCGTGGCCGGGTGATGATGGACTGGTCGTCGACCAACGGCTCGAACTTCGCCGACCGCAACATCGGCGGCACCGAGATGCGCCAGGTGCGCCTGGGCGCCGAAGGCACCATCGGCGCGTTGGGCTACAAGATCGACGCCGATTTCGCCGACAACGACGTCAGCATCAAGGACGCCTACCTGTCGTGGGACACGCGCCTGGGCAACCTGCCGGCGGAGTTCTACCTCGGCAACAAGCTCAAGGACCGTGCGATCGATTCGAGCACCACGCTCACCCGCACGCCCTTCATGGAGCGCAATGCGGTCGCCTCGATCGGTGCGCCCAACAGCGGCTATTTCGGCCTGGGCGCGCAGATGAAGCTCATCGGCCAGAACTGGCACTACAGCCTGGGCTTCACCGGCGACGACATCGGCAACGCCGGCGCGCAGAGCGATTCGCAGACCGTCACCACCCGCGCGCACTGGAACCCGATCAAGCGCGCGCAGGGCTTCGTGCACCTGGGCGGCTGGGCCGTGTACGAGGACTTCGGCAGCGACGTGACCAGCATCAACAAGGTCCCGCGCATCGCCTCGAGCTTCAACGACAACGTGCGCGTGTCGGCCAGTTCGATCGCCGATGTCAGCCACGAGACCATCTGGGGCGCCGAGCTCGGCGGCACCTGGCGCAGCGGCTGGGCGTTCGCCGAGTACGCCGAGCGCACCATCGCCTCGCGCACCGCCGACGACTTCACCCAGAAGGCGACCTCGGTCTATGCGGGCTGGCTGCTGACCGGCGAAAAGCCGGGCTTCAGCGCTCGCTCCGGCGTCTGGGGCACCACCCGCGTCGCACGCCCGGTCACCGACGGTGGCATCGGCGCGTGGGAACTGGCCGCGCGCTTCGACCGCATGGACTTCACCGACGCCCGGCGCGGCGGCGAGGGCGATGCCTGGACGCTGGGCGTGAACTGGTACCTCAACAACTGGTCGCGGCTGATGCTCAACTACGTGCACTGGACCACCGACAACCAGGTCGGCAGCTACCGCGGGCCGGACTCGGGCAACACCGTCAACGTCCGCGCCCAGGTCGTGTTCTGACCTGCGCGATGCGCACCATCCGCCCGCGTCGGGTCCGGCGCGGGCGCGGGGGTAGAATCACGTGCCTGCCCCCGCTTCCTTAACAGCCAAGACCAATCTGATGTCCAACGACGATTTCCGCCAGGCCGCCCTCGACTACCACCGCCTGTCGCCGCCCGGCAAGATCACCGTCAGCGCGACCAAGCCGATGCTGACCCAGCGCGATCTCGCCCTGGCCTACTCGCCCGGCGTGGCCTACGCCTGCGAGGAGATCGTCAAGGACCCCAACGCCGCCAGCGAACTCACCGCGCGCGGCAATCTGGTCGCGGTCATCAGCAACGGCACCGCGGTGCTGGGCCTGGGCGACATCGGCGCGCTGGCCGGCAAGCCGGTCATGGAAGGCAAGGGCGTGCTGTTCAAGAAGTTCGCCGGCGTCGACGTGTTCGACATCGAGATCGACGAGCGCGACCCCGACAAGCTGGTAGAGATCATCGCCAGCCTCGAGCCGACCTTCGGCGGCATCAACCTCGAGGACATCAAGGCGCCGGAGTGCTTCATCGTCGAGCGCAAGCTGCGCGAACGGCTGAAGATTCCGGTGTTCCACGACGACCAGCACGGCACCGCGATCATCGTCGGGGCTGCGATCGTCAACGCGCTGGAAGTGGCCGGCAAGCGCATCGAGGACGTCAAGCTGGCGACCACCGGCGCCGGCGCGGCCGGCATCGCCTGTCTGGACATGCTCGTCGCCCTGGGCCTGAAGCCCGAGAACATCCTCGCCTTCGACCGCGACGGCGTGATCCACACCGGCCGCGACAACCTCGACGAAGCCAAGGCCCGCTACGCCCGCGATACCCCCGCGCGCACGCTGGCCGAGATCGTCGACGGCGCCGACGTGTTCCTCGGCTTGTCGGCCGGCGGCATCCTCAAGCCCGAGATGGTTGCCACGATGGCGCCGCGTCCGGTGATCCTGGCGCTGGCCAACCCCTACCCGGAGATCATGCCCGAGGACGCCAAGCGCGCCCGGCCCGACGCGATCATCGCCACCGGCCGCTCGGACTACCCCAACCAGGTCAACAACGCGGTCTGCTTCCCCTACATCTTCCGCGGCGCGCTGGACGTGGGCGCCACCGGCATCAACGAGGCGATGAAGCTCGCCTGCGTGCACGCCATCGCACAGCTCGCCAAGGAGGAAGCCAGCGACCTGGGCACCGCGTACGGCGAGGAAATCCCCAGCTTCGGTGCCGAATACATCATCCCGCGCCCGTTCGACCCGCGGCTGCTGACCATCGTCGCGCCGGCCGTCGCCCAGGCCGCGATGGCATCCAACATCGCGCTGCGCCCGATCGAGGACATGGACGCCTACCGCGAAAAGCTCGGCCAGTTCATCCACCGCACCGGCCTGGTCATGAAGCCGGTCTACGACCGCGCCCGTGGCGACCGCCAGCGCGTGGTCTACGCCGAGGGCGAGGAAGAAATCGTGCTGCGCGCGGTGCAGACCGTCGTCGACGAAGGCCTGGCGACCCCGATCCTGATCGGCCGTCCCGACGTCATCGACATGCGCATCAAGCGCCTGGGCCTGCGCCTGGTCGCCGGCCGCGACTTCGAACTGACCAACATCAACGACGACCCGCGCTTCAATGAGTACTGGCAGCACTACCACGCCATGACCGCGCGCCGCGGCGTCACCCCCGACTCGGCCAAGAACCTGCTGCGCTCGCGCCCGACGCTGATCGCCGCGATCATGGTCGACCGCGGCGAGGCCGACGCGATGATCACCGGCATCGTCGGCCGCTTCCACAAGAAGCTCGGCTACGTGCGCAGTGTGCTGGCGCTCGACCCCGGCCTGCAGAGCACCTCGGCGATGACCGGCGTGGTCAACGACCAGGGCCTGTGGTTCTTCGTCGACACCCACGTCCAGCCCGACCCGACCGCCGAGCAGATCGCCGAGAGCACCATCCAGGCCGCCTACCGGCTGAAGCTGTTTGGCATCGAACCGAAGATCGCACTGCTCTCGCACTCCAACTTCGGCAGCCACGACGACCCCAGCGCCCGCAAGATGCGCGAAGTGCGCGAAATCCTCGTGCGCCGCGCGCCCCGGCTCGAATTCGACGGCGAGATGATGGGCGACACCGCCTGGGACGAATCCCTGCGCCGCCGCATGCTGCCCGACACCACACTGAGCGGCCGCGCCAACCTGTTCGTGTTCCCGAACATCGACGCGGCCAATATCACCTACAACATGATCCGCGTGATGACCGGCGGCGTGGCCCTGGGCCCCATCCTGATGGGCGTCAACAAGCCCGCCCACATCCTGACGCCCTCGGCCACCCCACGCCGCGTGATCAACATGACCGCCATCGCCGCCGTCGACGCCCAGATCCGCAAGGCCCAGCAACAAGGCGCCTGACCGGCAGTCCACCTCTCCCGCACCGCGGAGGAGGTGCGCGATCGCGCGATTCAGCCACCTCCCCGCACCGCGACGGAGATCGGCACGCATCGCGCAACCAGATCACCTCCCCCGCATCGCGGGGGAGGTCGACACGCGTAGCGTGTCGGGTGGGGGCGGGGCTTTTGAGCGGAATGCCGCTTCGTCCAATACGGCGCGAAAAGCACCCCCATCCCAACCTTCCACCCGTAAAGGGCGCAATGCCCCGCAGGCGGGGGAAGGAGCGAAGCGCATCGCGCGCTGATCATGCATCGCGCGAGCAGTCGCATCCTCGGAGCAGGAGAGCCAACCCCATCGCGCAATCCGCCACCTCCCCCGCACCGCGGGGGAGGTCGACACGCACAGCGTGTCGGGTGGGGGCAGGGGCTTTGAGCGGTATACCGCTTGACCAGCGCCAGCGCGAAAAGCGCCCCCATCCCAGCCTTCCACCCGTAAAGGGCGCAATGCCCCGCAAGCGGGGAAGGAGCCACGTGCATCGCGCAATCCGCCACCTCCCCCGCACCGCGGGGAGGTCGGCACGCGTAGCGTGTCGGGTGGGGCCGGGGCTTTCAGCGCAGCCCCCTCTCACTCCGCCTTGCCGTCCTCCGCCGCCAGCACCTCGGCCAGCGCCGCCGGCAGGCGGTCGAGCTGGTCCTTGTGGACCAACGCATCGCCCTGAGGCATCACGTCGCCCGGCAGGCCGTAGGCCGAGCCGGTCATGAACACCACCGGCACCCCGGGGCGCAGCCGGCGGGTGAGCGCCAGCGCTTCCGCGCCCGAGAACCCCGGCAGGTTGACGTCCGACAGCACCACGCGCGGCGCGAAGGCTTCCAGCGCCTCCACCAGCCCCGCCTCGCTGTGGACCCGCCGCGTCTCGACCGCCAGCCCTGCATCGCGCAGGGCCAGTTCGGCCAGCTCGGCATCGTCGCGCGAATCGTCGACGATCAGGACACGCAGGCGTCCAGCCCGCGCGCCATGGCCTTCATCGTCTCCCATGCGGGCTCACTCTTCCTCGGGCACTTCGTTGAGCACGGCCCAGAACTTGCCCAGCGTGCGCACCGCGTCGAAGAACTGATCGACGTCGACCGGCTTGACCACGTACGCGTTCACGCCCAGGTCCCAGCTGCGCGCCAGGTCGCTTTCCTCGCGCGAGGACGACAGGATCACCACCGGCATGCGCTTGAGCGTCTCGTGGTCGCGCAGCTGCTTGAGCACCTCCAGGCCATCCATGCGCGGCATCTTGATGTCCAGCAGCAGCACCGCCGGGTCGCCCTCGGCGCGATTGGCGAACTTGCCGCGGCGGAACAGATAGTCCACCGCCTCGACGCCGTCCTCGACATGCACGATCGGGTTGGCGAGATTGGCTTCGCGCAGCGCATCGATCGCCATCTCGGCATCGTGCGGGCTGTCCTCGGCGAGAAGGATGGTGCGGATTTCGCTCATTGCTGTTTTCCTGGTGAGGACAGAAGGCCCGGCTCCTGGGCGGAGGCGGGAAGGGTGAAGAAGAACGTGGCGCCCTGGCCCGGGGCCGACTCGGCCCAGATCCGCCCGCCGTGGCGCCCGAGCACGCGCCGCACGCTGGCCAGCCCGACGCCGGTGCCGGGAAACTCGCTGGCCGAATGCAGGCGCTGGAACACGCCGAACAGCTTGCCCGCGTACTGCATGTCGAAGCCCGCGCCGTTGTCGCGGACCGAGAACTCGTAGCCGCCGTCGTCCAGCCGCCGGCAGGTGACCTCGACCGTCGCAGGTTCGCTGCCGCTGCTGTACTTGACCGCGTTGCCCAGCAGGTTCAACCACACCTGCCGCAGCATGTTCTCGTCACCGACCACGATCGGCAGCGGCGCGATCGTCCACTCGATCCGGTGGTCGGGCTTCTCGGCCTTCGCGTTGCTGTCGAGCATCGCGCGTGCGTCGGACACCATCGTCTGCAGGTCCACGCTCTGCAGCCGCAGTGCGCTGCGACCCAGGCGCGAATACACCAGCAGATCGTCGATCAGTGTGGACATGCGCCGCGCCGAACTGCCGATGACATTGAGGTAGTGGCTGCTCTTCTCGTCGATGTTCTCGCCCAGATGGCGGCCGAGCTTGTCGGCGAAGCCGGCGATGTGCCGCAGCGGCGCGCGCAGGTCGTGGGAGACCGAATAACTGAAGGCCTCCAACTCGCGATTGACGTCGGAGACCTGCTCGATTTTGCCCTCGAGCTGCTGATTGAGCTCGCGGATCTGCCGCTCGCTGATGCTCTGCGCGGTCACGTCGGAGGCGGTGATCAGCGCCACCGCATCGTCGCGGTCGGGCAGCGGCATGCGCCGGGCGTTGAGCAGCATCGTGCGCTCCACGCCGTCGACGGTGGACTGGCTCAGGCGGTAGTCCCACAGCTCGCGGTTGCGCGCCAGCACGTCGTGCAGCCGGCGCAGCGTCTCGGCATCGTGCCAGGCGCCGTCGCCGATCTCGGCCAGCGCATGCCCGCGCGCATCGTCGTCCACGCCGTAGAGCTCGGCGAATGCGGCGTTGTGCATCACCACCCGCTGCTGGTTGTCGACCAGCACGATCGGCTCGCGCACGCTATCGAGCACCGCCAGCGCCCGGCTACTGGCACTCAGCGCCTGGCGCTCGGCGGCCACGCGGCCGGTCTGCTGGCGCAGTGCGAAGTAGCTGGCCGCCGCCAGCAGCAGCAACTGCACCACCATCGCCGCCCAGCTCGACAGCTCGGCATTGCGGTTGGCACGCGCAGCCACGGCCTTGCGGTCCGCCAGCAAGGCCTCTTCCTCGGCCACCACGTCCATCACCAGCCGCTGGATCGGGTAGAGCACGATCATCTCGTCGATCTGCCGGTTGGTCGCCGCCTCCTCGGCGTCGATCACCTGGTCGATCCGCGCCAGGCGCTGCTCGAGCATGTTGCGCAGCGCGCCCAGCCGCGCCTGCTGCGCCGGGTTGTCCCGGGTCAGCTCCAACACCGCCTCGACATTGGGCAGGATCCGCTCGCGCGCATCGCGGATCCGCTCGCGCAGCAGCGGCGAATCGATCCCGCGGGTCAGCGCGATCGCGGCGGCCTCCAGGCTGCGGGCGTCGGCCGAAACCGACTGCACCAGGGTCTGGATCTCGCGGGTGTGCACCACCTCGAGCGTCGCCTCGTCGGCCTCGCCGATCGCCGCGCGCATGATCAGGAACGGCCCGACCACGATCAGCACGATCGCCACCCCGAGCGCGGGCAGCTGCCAACGGCTGGAACGCGAGGCGGTATGGGGCATCGGGATGGGCTCGGGCGCGGGCGGGGGGCGCAATCATGCCGCATCCTCCCCTGAACACGGGATCATGGCGGACGGCCGGGCCGCCCGCAATCGGGCAATGGCTGCCGGACCCGGTCGGCGAGCCGGACCTGGGCAGACGCACCGCTGGAACGCGCTGTCCCTCCCCCGCGGCCGGCGCGCCCGGCAGAACGCGCCTGTTAGAATCGACCGTTCGACAACGACCCCTTGCACGCGGCCGCGCGCGCCGCGCTGGAGCACATCTGATGAACTGGTTGAACGACGTCCTGCAGAACGACCCCGATCCGACCGAGACCCGCGAGTGGATCGAGTCGCTCAAGGCGGTCATCGACGTCGGCGGCCCCGAGCGCGCGCACCAACTGCTCGAGAACATGGTCGAGCTGACCCGCCGCGCCGGCGCCCACCTGCCGTTCGCGCCGACCACCGAATACGTCAACACCATCCCGGCCCACCTCGAGCCGAAGATGCCGGGCAACAGCGACCTGGAATGGCGCATCCGCTCGATCATCCGCTGGAACGCGATGGCGATGGTCGTGCGCGCCAACCGCAAGCCCGGCGACCTGGGCGGCCACCTGGCCAGCTTCGCCTCCAGCGCCACGCTCTACGACGTGGGCTTCAACCACTTCTTCCGCGCGCCTTCGGCCGACCACCCGGGCGACCTGATCTGCACCCAGGGCCACAGCTCGCCGGGCATCTACGCCCGCTCGTTCCTGGAAGGGCGCATCAGCGAAGAGCAGATCGACCACTTCCGCATGGAAGTCGACGGCAAGGGCGTCTCGTCCTACCCGCACCCCTGGCTGATGCCCGACTACTGGCAGCTGCCGACCGTCTCGATGGGGCTGGGCCCGATCGCGGCCATCTACCAGGCCCGCAACTGGAAGTACCTCGAAGCCCGCGGCCTGATGCCGCGCACCGACCGCAAGGTCTGGTGCTTCCTGGGCGACGGCGAGACCGACGAGCCCGAGAGCCTGGGCGCGATCTCGGTGGCCGGCCGCGAAGGCCTGGACAACCTGGTGTTCGTGATCAACTGCAACCTGCAGCGCCTCGACGGCCCGGTGCGCGGTAACGGCAAGATCATCCAGGAGCTGGAAGGCCAGTTCCGCGGCGCCGGCTGGAACGTCGTCAAGACGATCTGGGGCAGCTACTGGGACCCGCTGCTGGCCAAGGACAAGGACGGCATGCTCAAGAAGCTGATGATGGAGACCGTCGACGGCGAGTACCAGAACTGCAAGGCCTTCGGCGGCGCGTACACGCGCGAGCACTTCTTCGGTAAGTACCCCGAGACCGCCAACCTCGTCGCCAACCTCAGCGACGACGACATCTGGCGCCTCAACCGTGGTGGCCATGACCCGCACAAGGTCTTCGCCGCTTACCAGAACGCGATGGACACCAAGGGCCAGCCCACGGTGATCCTGGCCAAGACCGTCAAGGGCTACGGCCTGGGCAGCGCCGGCGAGGCGCTCAACCCCACCCACAACACCAAGAAGCTCGACGACGACGCGGTGCGCACGTTCCGCGACCGCTTCAAGATCCCGGTCTCCGACGCCGCGCTCAAGGACGGCGATGTGCCGTTCTACCACCCCGGCAAAGATTCGGAGGAAGTGCAGTACCTGCTCGAGCGCCGCGAAAAGCTGGGCGGCTTTTTGCCCCAGCGCCGCCGCAAGAGCACCGAAAGCCTCAAGGCGCCCGAGCTCAAGGTGTTCGACCGCCTGATGCAGGACACCGGCGAACGCGAGATCAGCACCACCATGGCCTTCGTGCAGTCGCTCTCGGTGATCCTGCGCGACAAGCAGGTGGGCCCGCGCGTGGTGCCGATCGTCGCCGACGAAGCCCGCACCTTCGGCATGGAAGGCCTGTTCCGCCAGCTGGGCATCTACGCCCCGCAGGGCCAGAAGTACAAGCCGGTGGACCGCGACCAGCTGATGTACTACCGCGAAGACGCGGCCGGCCAGGTGCTGGAAGAGGGCATCACCGAAGCCGGCGCGTTCGCCAGCTGGATGGCCGCGGCCACCAGCTACAGCACCAACGACCTGCCGATGCTGCCGTTCTACATCTACTACTCGATGTTCGGCTTCCAGCGCATCGGCGACGCCGCCTGGCAGGCAGCCGACATGCGCGCCCGCGGCTTCCTGCTGGGCGCCACCGCGGGGCGCACCACGCTCAACGGCGAAGGCCTGCAGCACGAAGACGGCCACAGCCACCTGCTCTCGGGCGCCATTCCCAACTGCCGCAGCTACGACCCCACCTTCGCCGGTGAGGTGGCGGTGATCCTGCAGTACGGCATGCAGCGCATGCTCGACGAACAGCAGGACGAGTACTTCTACATCACCCTGATGAACGAGAACTACCCGCACCCGGCCGTCACCCCCGAGGCCGCCGAGGGCATCATCAAGGGCATGTACCTGCTCAAGGATGCAGGCAAGGCCAAGAAGAGCGAAGTGCGCGTGCAGCTGCTGGGCTCGGGCACCATCCTGCGCGAAGTCATCGCCGCCGCCGAACTGCTGGACAAAGACTTCGGCGTGACCGCCGACATCTGGTCCTGCCCCAGCTTCACCGAGCTGCGCCGCGACGGCTTCGACGCCGAGCGCTGGAACCGCTTCAACCCCGAAGCCAAGACCCGCCGCAAACCCTACGTAACCGAACAGCTCGAAGGTCGCCCGGGCCCGGTGATCGCCGCGACGGACTACGTACGCGCCTTCGCCGATCAGATCCGCGCCTTCGTGCCGCACACCTACACCGTGCTGGGCACCGATGGCTTCGGCCGCTCCGACACCCGCGCCAACCTGCGCCGCCACTTCGAGGTGGACCGCTACTACATCGCCCAGGCGGCGATCGACGCACTGGCGAAGGACGGCAAGATGACCGGCAAGGATGTGGCCAGGGCGATCAAGCTGTATAAGATCGATCCGGAGAAGGCGAATCCGGTTGGGGTTTGAGGTTTCATAGGTGTACTTTGGAGTAGGGAGGGCGGCCTAATGGCCGCCCTTTTGCATTAGCCTTTGAGAAATCTTTGCAATAGATCAACCGGAAAGCTATGGCTCTCAAAAAATTATCTGTGATGCTATAGGCCTGCGAATCTAGACATCTAGAAGTCTGGAATAAATAGTATCGTTTCAATAGAAAATATGACGCCAATGGAATCAGCTTGCGAGGATGGAGAGAAAAAAGCGCCCGTTGCGCGCCCTCTCATGGCAATACGGCCTCGGGATCTCCTGAGTGCTGAAGTTGCAAAATTTTTGGAGATGTCATTGGGGCGTTTGGTACGCCGGCGCGACGGAATCTTTTTTTCAAACTCCAATCTCGCTAATTATGTCTCTAGCAGAGTAAAGAATCTCCTTATATCTGGAGCTAGTGTGGCTGATCCTACGTGTGGCGCCGGGGATCTATTGCTAGCTTGCTTGAGGTACTTTCCAACAGAAGATGATGCTGCTAGTACTGCGCGTAGCTTTGCAAGGAGTATTTATGGCTATGATCTTCAGCCGGAGTTCGTCGAGGCTACGCGGCTTCGAGTCGCTGCCTTTGCTGCGCGAGTTCACAAAGTTGAGGCGGTAGATGACTATGCTTCGTTATCAAAGTTATTCAAGAATATTGTTAATCGAGATTACCTGAAAGTTGCCAAGAGTCTTGGTCGGATCGACGTTATAGTAACTAACCCGCCATTTGGTAACGTGGTTGTTTCTCGTGATTGTCAGTGGTCAAGTGGGAAAACACAGAGAGCTGCAGTATTCATAGAATCTCTGATTATTAATGCTAAGGTTGGTCAGCATATAGTTGCAATTCTTCCCGACGTGCTCCGGAGTGGGTCAAGGTATCTTCGCTGGCGAACGTTGGTCGAAAATTCATGTCAGATCCTCGACATCCATCCCTATGGCAGCTTCGGGGCTAGCGCTGACGTCGATGTATTCGTATTGCACTTGATTAAAGGAGTTTCGGATGCGAACTCAGCTCTCACCGGTGACTGGGCGCGGCATACGTCAAACCCGGGTGCCGCCAAGATCTCCGACAGATTTGACGTAAGCATTGGCTCTGTCGTGCCGCATAGACATCCCAATGAAGGGCGATGGTGTTCTTACATAGACGTATCGAGGGCGACGCCTAATTCAGAGGTTGTAAAACTAGGGAAAAGACGATTTAAAGGAAGAATTTTCGACCCTCCTTTTGTTGTCGTGCGCAGGACTTCCAGCCCATCTGATGACAGAAGGATAGTGCCGACGTTAGTAAACGCGGAAGATCCTGTGGCTGTCGAGAATCATTTAATAGTTATTTCGCCGCACGATAAAAATATTCTGACATGCAGGATTCTCATGAATTTGCTTGCGCAACAGGAAGTTGACTTGTGGGTAAATAGTGCAAATAGGTGCCGGCATCTGACGAAGGGCTTGGTCGAGAACATCCCTCTTGGAGAAGGAATGTGAAGGCAGCTTTTAAGTTTTCTCCGAAGATTTTAGCTAGATTGGGTGAGGAGCTTAATCAGACATTCGAACAAAGCATTATCGAGCTTGTAAAGAACTCGTACGACGCGGATGCTAGGAAGTGCAAAATCAGGCTGAGTTCGACATTGGCCCCTGGTGGCGAGATAGTCGTTGAAGATGATGGGGTTGGTATGCTTCCTCAGCAGATAGTGAATGGTTGGCTAGTTCTAGGAAGCTCTAGCAAAAGCTCAGATCAGAAGACCAAGAAGGGTCGATTCCAAGCAGGAAACAAGGGGCTAGGCCGGCTCGCGGCGCTTAGGATGGGGCATGAGGTGACCCTTTCTTCCGTTTCCGCGAAAAGCAAGGGCATGGAGAGCTCGCTTAGAATCGCTTGGTCCAACTATGACAACGCTCAAACAGTAGAAAATGTACCCATAGAAATAACAAGGAAGAAGGTAAGAAAGAAGAGGGGTACGGTTATTAGGCTAAAAGGAATACGGTCTGCTATCGGCGTATCCGAAGTTAAAAAGCTGGCCCGAGCGCTTGTTCTTCTTTCAAATCCATTCCAAGACTCATCTTCTGGATTTGAAGTTGAATTGCTGGCTGAAGAATACAACGATGTGGCTTCCATTGTAAGTAATAAGTACTTTGAGTTCGCCGATTTTCACCTTCAAGCCATCATGGTTGATGGTGGCTTCGTGGATTATAAAGTTCTTGATTGGCGCGGCGAGGTCCTAGCTCATTTCAGGGGTGAGGAAAAGTACGAGGCGCCGGCCCTAGTATTTGACTTATGGGCCTTCAGGCTAAGCAAGGATGGGTATAGCACCGGTAAGGTTAGTCAGAGTGAATTAAGAGGCTGGCTTGGGAACTTTGGCGGAGTTCATGTTTACGAGCGAGGAGTGCGTGTTGCTCCGTATGGAAATCAGGGCGATGACTGGTTGCAGCTAAACCTTACTCGAGCTAGAAACCCTGAAGAACGGCCCAGTACGAACAACTCAATCGGAAGACTAAGCATATCTCCGTCCCGGAGATATCGACTGGTCCAGAAGACTGATCGAACTGGGTTTATCGAAGACGAAACTTTTTTAGAAGTTAAGAGATTCGCGACAGATGCATTGGGTTGGTTTGCGAAGTGGCGGTTGAAGCAGGCTGAAGCGCGGCGTAAGAAAGCTAATGAAGACGCGCCTAAGGAGACCGTTCGCGAGCGAAGCAAAGTAGAAGCGGTTCTTTCGTCTGCACCAAAAGATCTACAGGAATCCCTCCGCGCCGCTTTTAGAGGCTATGAGCGAACGCGTGATAAGGAGGCTGAGACCTTAAGAAAGGAAATTCAGCTCTACAGGACACTAAGTACTGCTGGAATAACGGCCGCTACTTTTGCACACGAGTCGCAAGGGAATCCTCTAAAGCGGATAGATATAAGTGTAAGAGCATTGCGATCCAGAATTCCAAGAATTGTCGCCGCTGAAGACGTTCCTAAAGTAATGGGTCCTGTCGATGATATAGCTACTGCTTCAAAAGGACTTTCTATTCTTAGCGCAGCCACTTTGAGTCTTGTGCAAAGCGCCAAGCGTCGTGTGGGCCGCGTTGATATTTATACCACGATCCGAAAAATAGAAAGATTTTTTAAGCCCTTCCTTAAAGCCCGCGGGTCGGAGCTAAGGGTGGATATAGGGAGCGATAATCCATACCTTCGAGGTTCCGAGGCAGCTGTTGAGTCCATAATAACAAACCTAATAAACAATTGCCTTTCAATCTTTGAGGCGAGTGGGACAGAGAACAGAGTAATTGAGATTGTCGCGGATGTGGATGGCGAGAAAGTTGTAATTGAAGTTAATGACAGCGGGCCAGGGATTACAGGTATTGATGTGTCAGAAATATGGCTGCCTGGAGTCACTTCTAATCCTGAGGGAACAGGCCTCGGCCTCACAATCGTTAGAGATACTGTCAGGGATTTAGGAGGGGCGGCATTCGTGCAAACAAGCGGTCGTCTCGGTGGTGCGGAGTTTAAGGTTGTTTTGCCAATACTGGGGAAATGAGTATGGCGATTATAGTTGGCAATAGATCAATAAATTCGGTTGCCCTAATTGACGATGATGATAACGTCAGGAGGGGATATAGGTACTCGACAGACGATCTCGAGCTTGCCGCTAAAGACGTTGAGGGGCCAATCAGGGATCTAGATACATTGGTGAGTTCGTTTAAGGAGTCATTAGATGCGGTTATATGTGATTATAATCTTAAAACTAGCAATTACTCTTACGTTAACGGCGATGAGGTTTGTGTAAGTCTATATAAGAACAATATCCCGGCTGTTTTGTGCACTAGGTTCGATGGAAGCTTGCCTTCGCCAATCAGGAAGAATCGCAGATACATACCTATGGTGGTTGCGCCGTCTGAGCTTGATTCTGAGATATTGCGTGTAGCGTTAAGTGTGTGCGTTGATGAGTTGGCGGGTAACTACATCAAAGAGCGCAAACCGCACCGTGCCATGTTGCGAGTTGAGGGCGGGGAGCTGTATGAAGGGTCCGGGGTAATAGTCCTTAATCTACTGGTTCCATCTTGGAATCCATCGCATTTGTTTACAATGGAGATTGATCCCTCTGCTGGAAAGGCATATGAGCTCGCGTCGCGTGCGGTGAGCAGTGGCGATGTGGTTAGGATGTTTGCCGACGTTAATTTGGGCGCGGAATCTGTGGACGATCTATTTGTCTCGGAATGGAGGCTGAGCTAAACATGCAGATTGATATTCTCGATGTAGGACACGGCAACGCTGCAGTGGTTCGAGACGGCGGTGTGACGGTGGTTGTTGATGCGGCGCCTGGCGGCGCCTTGCTGGATCATCTGCATGGGCTTGAGGTTGTTAGTGTTGATTTGGTAATAATATCTCATGCGGATCATGATCATATCGGCGGACTACTAGCTGTTCTAAGCTCTGGCATAGCTGTTAGGAAGGTCATTCTTAATGCGGACGGATTGAAACATACAAAATCATGGCGGGATCTTGCTTTTGTATTACAGGATGCGCAGGTCAGGGGCGAGGTTGAATTTGTCGTTGGTCTGACAGAGGGCGAGCTAAACGTTCCTGGGACAGTTGATTCTTCTTTCTATGTGCTTTCGCCATCGCCTGCGTTGGCAGCTTTGGGAGTGGGAAATAGGGGGCGCTGTGGACGTGAAATTACTAGCAACTCCATCAGTGCCGTGATTCGGGTTTGCGATCGGGGAGAGGGCGTTGCAGTCCTAGCGGGTGACATGGACGACGTGGCGCTAACTGAGCTAGAGAGGAATGGGTCTGACATGAGTGCCGATATTCTTGTATATCCGCATCATGGAGGGTTCGCTGGAGACGCTAGTGTCGACGACTTTGTGCGGCGCATATGCGCAAAATTCCGCCCTTCTAGCGTGATATTCTCAAGCGGAAGAGGGAGGTTTGATAATCCACGTAAGGAAGTGGTTGATGCCGTTAGGCGGCACGCTGGGGATGCATATATATCCTGCACACAGCTCTCTGAGAGGTGTTCGGAGCATCACCCAGGCGATACTGTTTATAAGAAGGAAAAGTATTGCGCAGGTTGCGTGAGCATTAATATTATCAATGGGGTTGTGGATTATCCGGGGCGTGACGCGCACGCACGCTTCGTCAGGGGGCTTCGAGACTCTCCTATGTGCACCCGGTAGGTCTGGGTGGGAAAGTATAATGTGCTTTTCAGGTAATACATAATGAGGATCTCGGCTCTGTCTGGCAGTGCTTGCACTTCAGCTAGGACTCCGCATTGGAGTTCTGGTGCTCTGGTGTTGAAGCTATCTGTTTGCTTTTTCTTGGATCGTATTTGGTGGATTTATGTTAGTTAGCTCTTGTCATACAAGCTAGGTGTCCTTGTAACTAATTACAGTGTTTTAGTGTTAATTTATTGACTTTTACTTCGGACTGGGAAGATTGGGGGTGTTGAGCGAGGCGCTTGCACTGGTGTGTCCAGGAGCGACGGTTGCTTGAGCCTGAAGCGCCCAAACTTTGCGCGTGGTTTAAGAAAAGATCCAGAAAGGTTTCTGGCGGTGACTTATGAATCCGAATCTGCCCACCATATTTCGAAGGCTAGGAGGTGCTTCCATAGGTGTGCATTGATAGGTCGGGATGGCATGATGCCGTTTGCGCCATTGCGGCGTTCGGGATTCGTGGCAAGGCTTGATACGACTGGCGACCAGCAGACGCTCGTCATAGATGCTGGCCGCTTGCATCCAGAGTCTTCCAGCAGGATGCGAGTGCGGAACATGCCTTTGTTTCATGCGTGCCTTAGAGAGATGCTGGCGCTGGGCTGCGAGATGCTGCGATTGCGATCGATCTGATTGTGATCGAAGAGCAGCGAGGCGTCTGGACTGCATCCTAGACGGTGTGGCGCGACGCAAACACTGCCGTCGCTTCGATCCCCAGAAGGTCGAGCAGCCTGTGGCCCAGTGCATTCGAGATGCTTGCGAGATAGCAGCTTGAGTTGCTGTAGCCGTCGCTGCGAATAGGCGAGTGCTGCGTAGGCAGCAGCGGTGCGATGGTCGCCGCGTGCGCCGTTGGGCGGGGCGGTTTGGGCACTGGCGTGAAGTACACGTTGACCAGCCAGCCTTCATTGCCCCAAGGGGGCCCGACATCTTCGAACTCGGTCGGCTTTGGGTGGCGGATGCGGCTTCGGTCACTTGACCAATCGCGCCGATCTGCCCGTCTGCGAACGAGAACACCAGGTCGCCCGGTCGAACGAGTGTCATGTTTTCGTAGGTTTGATTGAACGCGCCATTCGCGTTTCGGAAGGGCGACCACAGGTAGCCCCCGCGAACCTCAAGATCGCGTGTCTGCTTGTGATTGACCCACCAAAACGCCATCAGCGCCTCCCCCTTGGCAGAGGATATCGCGTCATAAGAACCAGGGGCGTCGTTGGGGAAGGCGGCGATCGAAACGCGATTGCTGCCGATGACCGCCTTAGCCGCTGGCGAGTAAGGCGCCAGCAGCCGGGGTGCTCCTTGCCCCGGCCCGCGCGTCTGGCGACTGGCCCGTAGGCAAGGATCGCGCGTTGCTGACGGAGGTTAGGATGCAAGTTCCGGCTCAGGATGGGCGTCGGTGGGCGCCGCAGGGGCGTGTCAGATTTTTCTGGTTGTGGCGCCAGGGATTTCTGCGACTGCCGATGCTTTGCCGCCCTAGCGGCTTTGCGCTTGGCGCCGGCCGCGGAGTCGTGCGGTAATCCCCCGCAAGTAATTGCGCGCGCCGTGGAGCATAATCTGATTGGCCGCCAAGCTCATGACGGCCACCGGGCACTACTTACAGACTAAGCGAGGCATCACGGACAGCGACTTGCATGCTGGGACAGAAGAGGCCCAAGTCGATCTTCCGTTGGAAATGGTGATTGCATGTTCTGCATGCAAAGAGATAGGGCGCTCACGGTACGATGGGGAGCATCACCTCTCCTCCTTTCGTCGAAATCTCGCTACCCCCTTGCAGCTAAAGTCCACGTTGTAGTCCTTGTGAATCGCAAAAATCAATGCGATACCTAAACCGGCTGCCGTGATAATTGTCGCTAATTCCAATCCAGTGACTGTGGCTACAGCCGCCAACCCCAGCGTACTCATCCCCCCGGTAACCGGAGCCAAGCCAACGGCAGCGGCGATTGCAGCAACGCCCGCAGCCCCGAGTCTTGCAAGCTTTCGCGTCTTCTTCAGGTCGTCAGCCAACTTTCCCAAAACGACAATCTCCTGGGCCCTTGTGTTTTTCGCCACTTCCAGCTCATCCCTTGTCGTTACGATCACACTTTTCATGACATCCCCTGTTGTTAGCACAACCACTGATGGATACCCTCGATAGGATAATCGAGGGCTGAGTCACGTCATCGATGTCGCCCAGGCAGCGATAATAGCGCTGGACTGTCTCTCTAGGTAAGACGAGACGTCGTAATCCCACCCGCTGCCTCGGGGGGGGTAGCTGACGTCAGAAGTGGAATTTTCTCGTACCCTTTCCTGAGAAGGCTCCATGAAGAAGTCCCGATTCACCGACAGCCAGATCATCGCCGTGCTCAAGCAGGCCGAGGCCGGAACACCCGTACCGGAGCTGTGCCGCGAGCACGGCATCAGCTCGGCGACGTTCTACAAGTGGCGCCGCTGGCTTGGCGGCATGGAGGTATCCATGGTCGCGCGTATGAAAGAGCTGGAGGAGGAGAACCTGCGCTTGAAGAAGATGTACGCCGAGGCCCAGCTCAGCACCGACCTGCTGAAGGAAAGTGCTTGCAAAAAAATGGTGAGGCCATCTCAGCGACGCGAGATGGCCCGATCAGCAATTGCAAACGGGCGCACGAGCATCCGGCGCGCCTGCCAGACCTTCGTGGTGAGCGAGACCTGCTTCCGCTACCAGGCCAAGACCAGCGAAGAGAACGCTCGAATCGCAGACTGGCTGGTCGGGCTGACCACAGCCCATCGAGACTGGGGGTTTGGCCTGTGCTACCTGTACCTACGCACCGTGAAGGGCTTTGTCTGGAACCACAAGCGGGTCTACCGGATCTACCGGGAGCTGGAGTTGAACCTTCGGATCAAGCCGAAGAAGCGGCTGGTGCGCGAGAGGCCCGAGCCGCTGGCAGTGCCGGGGACGATCAATCAGGTCTGGTCGATGGACTTCATGCACGACTAACTGGCCGATGGTCGTAGCTTCCGCTTGTTCAACGTGCTCGATGACTTCAATTGCGAGGGGCTGGGCATCGAAGTCGATCTGTCGCTGCCATCGGCCCGGGTGATCCGAGCGCTGGAGCAGATCATCGAGTGGAGGGGAAAACCGACCGTCATTCGCTGCGACAGCGGCCCCGAGTACATCAGTGGGGCGTTGCTGGGTTGGGCGCAGAAACGCGGCATCCGGATCGAGCACATCCAGCCAGGCAAGCCGCAGCAGAACGCCTATGTTGAGCGCTACAACCGCACAGTACGCTACGCCTGGCTGGCACCGACCCTGTTCGACACGATCGAGCAGGTGCAGACAAGGCCACGCGCTGACTCTGGACGTACAACCACGAGCGACCGAATATTGCACTCGGTGGCACCACTCCAGCAATGAAGCTGGCGATGGCTGCATAGCTCCACTTCCGGTGGCCGTTAAAAGCGGGGGGATTACCCAAGCAGGTGGGTTTAGGAGCCTATTGTAAATGCCGAGTCCTTCGTGCACAGTCCGGCGAAAAGATGCATAAGTCCCGACCAAGCCGGCAACACTAGATGCGGCTAGACCATTTTGGCGCTGTCCGTCAACGCTTGAGTGTGCTGCGGCTGCGCATTTTTTCTAGTGAGCTTTAGTAGACGCGGCGGCGCTCCAGTCCAATCAGAAGTAGATTTTGTGAACAGCTCATTTGACGGGAATCCTTCGTGGGGCTCCGTGACCTAGTGGAGAAGAAGACGGATGTTGCTGAGCAAGGATGAGGAGGTCATGGACCTGCGCCTGACGTCAATCGAGCGAAATGGACTTGATCTGGCCGTTGCTGGCCTGCGGCGTTCACTTGGCCCGGTGGATGCATACTTGGCCAAGTACTCGACAACGAACGGAATGCAAGGTCGTCGCACGATAATTTTTGGCACCAAGGCACCAGATAAAGACGGTTGCCCATTTCTCTCAATTGGTCGCGTTGAAAAACGTCACGTGCTGCGCTTTACAATAGGCAGCAAGAAAGACCGCAAGGTGCTTGAGGCAGTTGTCCGGGGCTTGTCCCTTAGTGATGCCTTAGACAGCTTGGTCTTTCCGCTGGATACGCTTTCCGCTGAAAGCGAGCGGTTCCAAGTGGTAATGGAACAGGTAAGCGAGAAGCTGAGGAGGTACCACCCGGACCTATATAGTCGCCGTGTGAATGGGAGATCACGCATGCCCTCTGCGTATCGTGAGGCGGAGACGCCAGGCCCGCAAGCGAGCGCTCTGCTCCATGAGATGGACAAGGAAGGCAGTGAAACGACGCGGCTGCGGTTGATGGAAGCACGCCTCGGGCAAGGGACGTTCCGTCGCGAAATGCTGAAGTTGTGGAATCGCCGCTGTGCCGTGACAGGCTGTGCTGTACTGAGCTTAGTCCGTGCCTCGCATGCCCAGCCATGGGCGCACGAAGTCGCGATAGAGGAGCGGCTTCCTGGAGGTAAGGAAGCACGCCTTGACCCCCACAACGGCCTACCGCTGGTTGGTACGCTGGACCTGCTGTTTGATGCCGGATTGATGACTTTCGACGACATGGGAGATGCCATCTTTGCGGACAATGGTGTCAGGAAAATGCTGTTAAGCGCCGGCCTGATTCCAAAGAAGGTGTGTCTGCGCGCTAAGCCTAAGAAGCGCCTGCGACACTACCTCGCCATCCACCGCAACGAAGTGTTTAAGGGGAAGCTGCCTGATGGTCGGGCACGCTGACTCTACGTCAGAAGTTGGCGCCTCGCACGGCGGCCAGCTGCAGTGCACAGTCGGGGCTCGGGTCCTGGCGTCGAGCCGTGCTCCGACTCAGGAAGTCGAAAATCCTCTCTTCGCTGGGACACATCTTCATGCTCAGGCACCGGTCTCGTTCAAAACTGGGCTCTCAAGCCAGTTGGATACTTAACTGCGTAGAATGTCGTTAGCAAGAACTTCGAGCTGATGACCTCGAAGGCCGGGAGCTGAGTCAATGATTCTCGGCGCCACACAGATCGCCGATGCGCGTGAGGTTAATGCTTATGGCGGAGCTCTAGGCGCGTGCATTGAAGCATGTCGGCCTGCCCCCGGCGCTAGGTCCTTCTTATTGTCGTGCTTGTGGAGACTTGGCTGGTTGGACGCGATCAGGCGAAGCAGCCTTTCGGTAACGTCTAGCGCAGTTGCCGCCCATTCGTCGTCGTCGCCGAGATGGGGCTCTTCTTTCCCGCCGTGAAAGAGGTTGTTACGTACGCGCCGTGCTGCCTCGATCAAAGCGACGGCGTCCGTCGCGTCGAGGGCCAACCGCGTGAAAGTTGCCCGACGCGAGTGCTCAGTGACCTCAACTATCTGGACCATAGGGAGGTCGCGGGGTGCAGCTAGGATCTTTGCCCGCGTCGTATTCGCAACTCGCTCCACGAATTCGGCCTGCTGTAGCTGGGTCAACGCAGCCTCCACCGCCTGCCAGTTCACTTGGGCCATTTGGTGGGGGCCGGCCTTCAGAAAGCCGGCGTCCTGCTTAAGGTGAAATTCTAGTTGTGCAAAAGCGCGGAGCAGGTTGAAGGCGAGGTCGTCGGAGACAGGCATGGAGCCATCATATGCCCATCGACCTCAGATCGGAGGGTATGACGGCAGATGGCTACGAGGTTTCAAGAAATTGCCCCTCTGACTTGGGGAAGTGATGCCTCCAGACAACTGAGCTGGCACGCGAGATCCACGCGTTGAGCGTTGCGGATTGCCGAGGTGGCGAAGGTTCGACGCAGATTTGGATAGAGGTGGCTTTGCGCCTGTTCGAGCTTGCACCTAGCGAAGGTGAAGTTTGAAGCTTGCACTGTTCGCGAGCGAGGTCTCTTCGTGAGGGCTGGACAGATGCTTGTGCCCGAGCGGCGATCAGGCGCGACTACGTTCGCGGGGGGAAGGGGGTGCCAGCAGCCGGGGTGCTCCGTTCCCTGGCCCGCGTGTCTGGCGACCCGCTCGTGGCGGGGATCACGCGTTGCTGGCGTAAGTAGAGGATGATCTTCCCATATGGATGCCGCCATCGGTCTCCTCCGCAATGGCATGTCGGAATTTTCCTACCTAGGTACTAGGGGGCTCTAGTCTTCAGATGAAGCCAGATCGCCCAGGCGGCGGCTCTGGTTAGCGGCACGCGGGGGTGCTACATTTCATGAAGAGACTGCCGCGCAGGAATGGAGCAAGGCATGCTGATGGCCCCCGTTCTAAGCATCAGATCACGTGTCGAAGGCTTCTCCCCGAGCTATCTTCTCCGCTCGCATCAAGCAGGCGCGGGAGCTGCGTGGCATCGAAAGCCAGCGAGCACTGGGCTTGATGATGGGGCTAGATAGAGAGCGTGCCAGCAGCCGAATCAACCGCTACGAAAGAGAGTCAAGTGGGATCGACTTAGACGGGCTCGCCAAGCTTGCGGAAGCACTGCAAGTACCAATGGCTTATCTGGTGGCAGAGGATGATGCTACGGCCGACGTGGTCTTGGCGCTCTCGTCGCTTTCAGCAAAGCAGCGCAGGGATCTCGCTAACTGGATTAAAGAGAAGCTCGGCGGAGATTGAGTTACTTCGCTGCAGCTGAGCGCTTACCCTTCGACTTCAATTTCGCAGCAAGCTTCTTCTGCTCTCCAGGCGGCAGGCTTGCTGCTGCGAGGATGATGTCCGCCAGCACGTCGTTGTCCGCTAGGAGATAGGCCAACGGGACGCCGAGTACCTTGGCCATCTTGCTAGTTGTCTCAAAGTCGGGCTCGGAGGTTCCGCGCTCATACCTTGTGACTCTGTTGGCCACGACATCCTCCGACAGACCAATTCGTCTTCCAAGTTCTCTTTGTGAGAGTCCCGAGGCCAAGCGTGCCTCTTTCAGCCGCTTGGTGAACATGAGTTTGATGCGAGGCGCCATGAGCCATCGAAGTCGTTCCTGTACCAATGACAGGATGGCTTCCGTACCCGCAGCATGTATGCTACAGTAAATGTAGCAGGCAAGTTCTAGCTGGGCGGCCTGCTCTCGAGGAAGGCAAACCAGAACTTAGAAGGGATGTGTGCCGATGATGCGGACGCTGAGCTTTGGCCCTTTGTGCTACATTAAATGTAGCAATGCGCTTTGTTTCGATACGAATGGATGCGCCCATGCGCAATGCGGCAGCTGCCCGTTCCGGAGAAGTAATATGGACGGCCACGCTCTTGTACTGTCGACGCTGGAGAGACGCCCCAATGAGGGAAGCTACTTGCCGGCGAAGGCCGATACGAGCGCCGTGCCTGCACCTCGCACGAAAGTGGTTTGGCATCCTGATATGCGATTGGCGTTAGCGTGTTTGGGCGTCGCTGTTCTTTCGCTGTCGGCGCCTAACGCTCTAGCGCAGGAGACGGACGCGGCGGGTGAGTCCGATGCACCCGCAGACACCCGGGAGACCGACACCGCCGCCACCCAGCTCGACACCGTCCAGGTCACCGGCACCCGCATCCGCGGCGGCACCACGGCGTCGCCGGTGATTGCCTTCGGTGCCGAGCGGATCAAGGAGGAAGGCTTCCGTGACCTGGGCGAGGTGATCCGCAGCGTGCCGCAGAACTTCGGGGGTGGGCAGAACCCCGGTGTGGCGGCCGGGGCCACGGCTGGGGCAGGGGGCGTCGCCAACCAGAACATCACCGGCGGTTCGTCGTTGAACCTACGGGGCCTGGGCGCGGATGCGACGCTGACGCTGCTCAATGGCCGGCGCATGGCCTACGGTGGCTTCTCGCAAGCGGTGGATATCGACGCGATCCCGGTCGACGCGGTCGAGCGCATCGAGATCATGGCCGATGGCGCGTCGGCCATCTACGGCTCCGATGCCGTGGGTGGTGTGGGCAACGTCATCCTCAAGCGGGAGTACACGGGTGCGGCGGTCGGTGCGCGGTACGGGCGCACCGCCGATGGCGGGCTGTCCAGCCATGGCTACACCGCCACAGCGGGCTCGGCCTGGTCGAACGGCGGCCTGATTGCGACCTACAAGTACGCGTCTGCCGATCCCATCCTGGCCAGCCAGCGGGCCTTGACTGCGTACATGCCCGCGCCGACCACGATCTATCCGGGCAGCCACTTGCGCAGTGCGCTGGTCAGCGCGCACCAGTCGATTGGCAATGCGGTGGAACTGCGCCTGGATGCCTTACGCACCGAACGGGAGCAGCGGTCCGCGGCGTACTTCAGCGGCATCTCCAGCTACTACAGCCGGTTCTCGCCTGTGACCACCACCACACTGATCGCGCCAAGCCTGGACATCGCGTTCGCCGACGATTGGCAGCTGGCTGTCGGCGCCACGTGGGGGCGCGACCGGCGCGTCCAGGAGGAATGGATGACCATGCTCGCCACCGGCGAGGTGCTGCCGTCGCCGTACGACGATTGCTACTGCAACGAGAGCCGCGCCTATGAGGCCGGGGTGGAAGGGCCGCTGTTCGCGCTGCCCGGCGGTGAGGCGCGTCTTGCCGCAGGCGTGGGCCAGCGGGAGAACAACTTTGTCCAGCGCAATGTGGTGTCCGGCGAGCGCTTGATCGAAGGAGACGAGCGCAGTCGCTTCGCGTATGCCGAGCTGAGCTTGCCGTTGCTGGCGGGCCCCGACGGGAACGGGCCCCAGCGGTTGACGCTGACGGCTGCCGTCCGGCGTGAGTCGTACGACAGCTTCGGCAGTGTCGCCACGCCGAAGCTCGGGCTTGTGTATAGCCCCACTGGCGACTACACGCTCAAGGCTTCATGGGGTAGGTCGTTCAAGGCGCCGACGCTGCTTCAGCAGTACCAGCGCCAGAACGCCTTGCTCTATCCGGTGGCGGTGTTCGGCGGCAGTGCCGACAGCGATGCCACGGTGCTCGCGGTCTTCGGCGGCAATCCGCAGTTGGACGCCGAGCGCGCGCGGACGTGGACGGGCTCGCTGGCGCTGCATCCGCGTGCGCTGCCCGCGCTGGAGGCGGAACTGACCGTATTCGATATCGATTACACGGACCGCGTGGTGCAGCCCGTGGGCAATTACGCTGAAGCGCTGACCAATCCCATCTACGCGCCGTTCGTCGATCGCGCGCCCACCGCCGAGGGACAGGCGCGGATCATCGAGGCGGCGGCGGGCTTCTACAACTACACCGGCGCCAGCTACGACCCCACCGATGTCACGGCGCTGCTATACGCCCACTTCGTCAATGTGGCCCGCGAGCGGATCCGGGGCGTGGATCTGTCGGGCGCCTACCGGTTCGATCTCGGGCCCGGGCGGCTGACCGTCCGCGGGGCAGGCAGCTGGCTGGACAGCTCACGCGAGAACAGCCCCGCAGATCGCGCGTTCGATCTGGCCGGCACGCTGTACAGCCCGGCGAAGGTCAATGGGCGGGTCGGCGCGGTCTGGCAGCAAGGCGGCTTCGGTGCATCGCTGTTCGCGAACTACACCAGCGGCGTGCGCAGCACGGTCGAGGGCACGAAGACCGCCTCGTTCACCACCGCCGACCTCACGTTGCGCTATGCGTTCGACAGCCAGCGCGACCCACTGACCGGTTGGGATGTCTCGCTGTCCGCGCACAACCTGTTCAATCGTGCGCCGCCGTGGCATCGGCCCACCGATCCGACCTGGCTGCCTTACGACTCGACCAACTACTCGGGCATCGGGCGGCGCCTCGATCTGTCGATCACACGTCGATTCTGAGCTGCGGCACGAGTGCGCGTTGCCCCGGCGGGCGACCGCGATCGATGCCTCGTAAGGAGAGCATGGGATGGTGATGTTCTGTGTGGGCCATGGCCGCGCGGCGATGTTGTTGGCGGTGGCATTGGCAATGGTGGTGGCGCCCTTCGATGCGGCGGCAGTGTCTCCGCGTCGTCTGGTAGAAGTGGTGGACCTCTCCGGTCTGGTCGTCTCGCCGGATGGGCGACAGCTGGCCTTCCGGGCGGATCAGCCCTCTGTCGAACGCAACACCTACGATTCGGTGTGGTACGTGCAGGATGTGGATGGTCAGGCGCCGCCGCGCAGGATCGCGGAGGGCGGTGTGCCGTTGCGCAACAGTTCGGGCGGCGCGTTGCCCGCCGCTGCGCAGTGGTCTGCCGATGGCCAATGGCTCTTCTACCGTGCCTTGCTGGATGGGCGCATCGATGTGTGGCGCGCCGCTGCGGATGGATCGGGCGCGGAACCGGTGACGCGCGAGTCGGCGAACGTCCGTGACTTCAGACTCAGCGAGGACGGCACGAGCCTGCAGTACAGCGTGGGCGCACCCCGCGCGGAGATCGCCGACGCGGAGCAGGCGGAGTACGAACGCGGCATCCATGTCGATGCGTCGATTCCGATCGGGCAGGGCGTCTTTCGCTCGGGCCATCACGAGGGACGGCTGGCGACGCAGCGGTTCACGGGGCTCGGCTTCGATCGCGAGGGCCTGCTGGAGGATGTGCCGGAGCGCTGGCTGGAGATCGACCTGCGAACGGGCGAGCGCCGCGAGTTCGTGCCTCCTGTGGCGAAGGCGCCGGTCAACCCCGCGGCCGGGGCCGCGCCGCTGGAGCGAACCCTGGTTCGCGACCCGCACAGCGGCCGCACCGCCGCCCTGACGCGCGCGTTCGCGCCCGGTGGGCCGTACACCGAGCCGGTCGCGACGCTGACGGTTCTGGACCCGCGGGGACGCGAGACCACCCGCTGCACAGCGCCTGCCTGCGTCGAGGCAGACATCACGAGTGCGCAATGGCGGCCCGGGCGCAATGAGCTGCTGTTCACCACGAGTGCCGTGGAGCAGGGGCGGGCGCAGACGATCTCCCGCTGGCATGTGGAGACGGGCGCCGTGACAACCGTGGTGGCTTCGCACGGATTGCTCAATGGCGGGCGGGATGTGGCGAGTGCGTGCGGGATATCGACCGATGCGCTGCTGTGCGTGGCTGCGGACGCCGACCGTCCGCCGCGTCTGGAACGCGTCGAGATCGAGACCGGAGATCGGCAGGTGCTGTTCGATCCGAATGCGTCGCTCGCGTTCGATCTTGCGCAGCAGGTGTCGTCCCGGTTCCTGCGCTGGCGGGATGCCGAAGGCCGCGAGTTCACCGGCCAGCTGCTGCTTGGGCAGGGCGAGGCCACGTCCGCGCGCCCATTGTTCGTGACGTACTACACCTGCAGCGGGTTTCTGCGTGGCGGCACTGGCGATGAGTGGCCGCTGGCGTCCTTTGCGCAGGCCGGCATTGCCGCCTTGTGCATCACCGCGCTTCCGCACAAGCCGGACCCGATCACGCGCTACGACGAAGGCATGTCTGCGGTCCGGAGCGTGGTGGACTTGCTGGCAGGGGAGGGCGTGGTGGATCCGGCACGCGTGGGGATGGGAGGCTTCAGCTTCGGCAGCGAAGTCACGTTATGGGTGGCTGCGGAGTCGGATCTGCTGGCCGCGGCTTCGGTGACATCGCCCGCGGTCACGCCGCTGTATCACCTGATGGGCAGCTTGCAGGGCGAGCGGTTCTCGGCCGGTCTGCAGGCGGCCTGGGGGCTGGGTGCGCCGGATGCGATGCCGGACGCGTGGAAGCGGCTGTCGCTGGCGTTCAACCGGCAGAAGGTGAGGGCGCCGGTGCTGCTGCAGATGCCCGAGCAGGAGTACCTGTATGCCCTGGATTACATCATTCCGATGGTGCGCGACGATCAGGCCGACCTCTATCTGTTCCCAACCGCGCCGCACATGAAGTTCGAGCCGCAGCACAAGCTGGCGGCCTACGAGCGCAACCTGGATTGGTTCTGCTTCTGGCTGCAAGGCGTCGAGCGTGACGGCGCCGGGAAGGCTTCGCAATATGCGCGTTGGCAGCACATGAAGCAGAAGATGCAGAGGCGGCCAGCCCCGGAAGGTGACTAGTGCTGGTGGCGGAGCCAGTTCTCGATCATGCACAGGTCGAGGATGCGAAAGAAGGACTGGTCGCGGGGCGGCAAGGTCCTGCGAAAGAAGGCGTCCAGCTCGTCTGTCGCCAGGATGCCGCGGGCGTTGAGTTCGCCATCGAGTAAGAAGCGGCGCATTCGCTCGCTGTTCCGGCGGTAGACGGCGCCCAGGTACTGCGCGAAGTCGCCTTTGCTTTTGCGGTTGAGCACCTCGGCGGGCAGGCGGTCCGCGAAGGCCGCCCTCGCGACGGACCGATTTCTGCCCTGGGCCACCCACATCCAGGAGGGCACCGTCAGGCAGGCTTCGACGACCGGTTGCGACAGCAGGGGCAGGCGCAGCGCCCGTGTGGGACCGCGCCACATGCCATGTCGGTAGAGCTGGGTACCCGCCAGGTACTGGATGCGCTCCCGGTCGCCCGGGAGTGCGCCATCGGGTGCTTGAAACCAGGGGTGGGTGTCGAGCGCGATGTTCGGCACGTCCTCGCGCAGAAGCGCGCGGTCGGCGTCGTAGGCCGCCTTGGGTGGCCGCATCAGCTTGTTGAAGGTGAGACGGGCGGCCTTCCAGCGGGTGCACTGGTGTAGCTGCGACAGGTCGCCGATAGTCCGCGCTCCTGCGAGCAGGCCACGCGCCCTGACCGCATCGGCGGCGGGTGCGGCGTTGCCCAGGTAGCAGAAGATCACATCGCCCCCGCCACCCGAGTAATGGGCCGGGCTGGTCTCGCTGCCGCCGGCGACGGCCATCGCTTCGTTGAGAGCGTGCTGGAGCACGTTGATCCGCGGCGCCACGGACCACGGTGGTGGCGCAGCGTCGAAGCGGGCCGTCGGGAAGTCGAGCTCGCGGGCATGCAGCGGGGCGCCCAACATGTTCGCCACCAGGGCGGCGTAATGCCGCTCGTCCGCCCCAGGCACCGGCGTGAACAGCGTATGGCAGCTCACCTCCGCGCTTGTCGTGGTGAGAGACGCCGCGATGATCGAAGAGTCGAGGCCTCCTGATACTTCCACCAGGATGTCGCTGTCGATTTCAGACCAAGCCCGGATCGATGACAGCACGGCGTCGTGAACGTGGCGCGCGGCCTCGTCCGGATTCTGGCGGCGTCGCGCGTCGGTGACGAAATCCCAGGGTGACCAGATTTGTTCGACGTCGGTCTTCGAACCGCGCACATGCAGCGTGCAGCCCGGCAGCAGCTCGGTGATCTGCGCCAGCGCTGTGCGAGCGGTCATCGCATGGGGGTAGGTCAGACAGACCGGCAGAAAGTCCCAGTCAACCTCCTTTCGATACAGGCCGGCGCGCGTCGCCAGCGAGATATCCGAGGTCAAGAAGCCACCGCTGGCGCCAAGCGCATAGAAGCAGGGCACGCCGCCGGACGGATCGCGCGTGACGGCCAAGGCGCCGCTTGAAGCATCATCCGGCTGTACGAGCAGATAGTCGCCCCAGCAGTGCGTCAGCAGGACAGACCGCAGGTCCGCCGCACTGCCGAACTTGGGAAGGTCCGCCGGTTGGCGCACGGGCGTGCCATCCCGTCGGAACAGATGCCCGACGATCGCGCTGCCGCTCTGAAGCTTGAGAACCGGGGTGCTCTGGTCTGCGTACAGCTTCACCGTGGCGCTGGTCATACGCAGCGACAAGCCTGCCTGAGTGAGCTTTGGTCCGGCCTCGACGTGAGCCGTGGCCGCTGCGTGGTCTTCGTCCACGATGATGAGGTAACGGTAGGGCATCAGATCACCCGGATCGGCGTGTACGACATGGCGTTGCCTACGGTGTCGTTGAGCACCAGGTCGCCGGCCTGCACCCAACAATGGGCGGAGAAGGGATCGTCGATGACGCCGAAGATGATGTTCGTCGCGAACCCGCGCTTTGTCAGGAATCTTGTCATGGCGAGTGAGTCGAGCAGGCAGCAGGTCTCAATGGGCACCTGCAGCCGCGCGCTGACGAATGTGCCCGCGGCGTTGAGCAGCCGTGCTTCTTCATGCTGGGGAAGTGGGGCGCGTACGGCGTGCTGTATCCGGCTCCGCTCGAGTGCGTCGATGATGGTCTTGAGCGCCTGCGTTCGCAGGTGCCGACGTGTGCGTACGACGATCGCCGCGACCTCAAGCAGCGTCCAGAACCCGTGTGTCCGTGCCTTTGCAGGGAGCTCGAGCATGCTCCGGCTTGGCGTGGGGCATTGCGCTTCGGCGCGCTGCTCGGCGGTCGTGGCGGTGGTGAGGATTCGGCGTTCGACCAATGCTTCGAGCCCGGCCGCATCAACAGGCTTGCCGCCGGTGTGGCGAAGAAATGCAGATTCCAGGGCGGGCCCGAGCCGGAAGTAGCGATCGCTCTCGATGTCGAGGAAGATCGCCCGTCCGTCGATCAGGCAGTACGACAGGTCGTGGCGAAGGGCGTAGGCCATCGGTGGTGTCCCGGCCGTGGGCGCACCTTTCGGTGCGCCCGTTCGGTCACTCTTCCGAAATGCCCGGTGCGATACGCAGGTTCACGCCTTCGGTGGGCATGCCCGGAAAGCCCTGCGTCTCGACGCTCGCAACGCCGAGCTCGATCACGTCGTCCTGTACCTGGGTGCGGGTGTTGTCGTTGCTGTTCATGGTTCGCTCCTCGTGACGCCATGGACATCCATGGCAGCGCCAACGTAGGAACCGGCCGCGATGCTTATCAAATGATTATTAGGTGCTCACGAGGTGATATGTGCGGGTTTGTGACAGCGGTCGCGAACGCCCCGTGTTCATCTGTTTGCCTGTTGTCGGCCCGTCAGCGGGCGCTCGCCGCCTTCTTTCCCAGATGCAGCACGATCTGCGGCACCATCGCGATGCGCCGGCGATGGTAGGTGCGCACGCCGGCTTTGAGTGACGCGAGATCCCGCGCTGCCCAATGCTCGTACAACGTGGCCATTTCGTCGTGGGCGTCGTCGAGCAAGGCCTGCTTGGCATGGCGCACCGGGGCGAGCTGGTCGTTGGTGCGTTTGATTGCAGTGTTCAAGTGCGCGGACGCGGTGGCATTCGCAATGGCGTCGAATAGCCGCCAGGCGGCATTTGGGGTGTTCTGGGGGTCTGGAACCGCGGGCAGTTCCGCCGCCGGTGGGGCCGTGCCGCCTCGGTCAATCGCCTCGAGCAGCAGGCTCTTCATCCAGTGGTAGCGTTCTTCCAGGTTGGGCTCGAAGAGCATCGGCACATGGAAGTCGCCACGCGGATGCATCACGATCAAGCCAGCGCCTGCCAGCTGATGCAGCGCGTGTTGAACAGGCATGACGCTGGTGTTGAACTCACGCGCCAGTGCGACGGGATCGATCCATTCCCCAGGCAGGTAGCGGCCTTCCCGCAACGCGCGTTGGATGTGGTCGAATAGAAAGGTGCGATTCGTGGCAACCGCGTCCATGGCGGAACTCCGTTTCGGCAAAAAAAAAGGACGTTCTGTGGCGGCCTATGACAACTCGTCGTCAGCGCGATCTGCGACAAGCCGCTACCGCTGCGCATGGCGCGCCCGCAGGATCGTCGCGATGCGCGTTACCAGCATCTTGCGGCGCTCGAAGTAGACGTGCAGTTCGGCCTGCAGGTTTGCCAGATCATGTTTCTGCCAAAGCCGAACCAGCTCGGCAAGCTCGCTTGCAGCGTTGGGGATCAGGTTCAGCTTGGCGTGCCGGATGGGCGCCAGCTGGTCGTTCGTCTGCTGGATTGCGGTGCGCAGGTCCTTCAGGTCCGCCTGCTCGGCAATGCTGTCGAACAGCTGCCAGGTCTGCGTTGCGATGTCCGGCGTGCGCGCAGTGGAGATCGGCGTGGCTGAGGCGCAGGGCCGCGTGGGGGGCTCACAGGCCATCATCGTCAGACGCCGCATCCACTCGTAGCGCTGGCGCAGTTCCTCCTCGTCGAGCAGCGGCACATGCAGGCCTTCGCGCTGTTGGTCCTCGATCAGGCCCTCGCCCAGCAGCTGATGCAGCGCGATACGGATCGGGGCGCCGCTGACCCCGTGCTCGTCCGCGAGTGCCGCCACGTCCAGGTGTTCGCCCGGCGCGTATCGGCCGGCGCGCAGCGCGCGCTTGAGCGTCCGATGCAGGTAGATCCTTTTCGAATCCGCGTTCATCGCAGAAATCCCTTCGGCGTGAGGCGCTTACGGATCCTACAACGATCTGGCGGGCGAGGCTGCTTCTGGGGAAAGGCGGGCAGGCGCGCATTGACGACGCGGTCTCATTTTATTTGGAGCGGCTGATCGCTGGGGGATCACCGCCTCCCGCAGGTGCCGAGGCGGTCGGCGCACCCAGTGCGCCGGGTGGGGGCACGGGCTCGTCGTGGAGAAGCGCCTCCGAGGTGACGCTCGCAGCTGCCGCGTATGCAGTGCACGCGCATGCGCGCGTCCCGATGAACGCGCGCCTCATCGCTTGGTAGGTGCGACAAACTGTCGCGCGGAGCGGCGAGACGGGAGGCCTAAAATACAACCTTGCGATACCACTGCCCCGCCCACGCGGCGTTGCGAGGCCAACTCCGCGCCTCACGACAAGTGGCGTCGAGACCTGGACATCCTCCCATGTACGACTGGTTCCCCATCGTCTTCATCATCTTCAAGGTCGTCGTCCTCGGCGTCGGCATGTTCTACGCCATCAAGTGGCACCACGACCAGGCGAAGAAGGACGAGCAAGAGAAGAAGGACGCGCTCGAGCGGCAGCGTCAGCGGGAGGCGGGTGAGGGGTAGGGGCCTGGCGGCGCCCTGCGTTGGTGCTAGCCTTGTCGAGGACTGGCTGCGACGCAGATTGCGCAACTGCCGCGAAGTGACCAGCCAAGCGCGCTGGCTTGCATCGGCGACGACGTGATTGCAAGGGGGTACCCCGCGGCGCAGACGTTACTGCACTTCCTTAATGAGGTGCTTCGCCTCGTCGTCGGGCGCGTGGGTTGCAGTCAAGCTGCGTCCGTACAGGCTTCCCCGCAGCCTGGGGGCAGCGCCGCACCGGGTCGCCGCCTTCGATGAGGTGCAGGTAGGCATTGATCTTCCTGAGCTGATCTGCCTGCTCCGGCGCGGATGACCATTTGCGCCCTTCGATCCTGATGAGTGCGATCTCATCAGACGTGGGATCGTGCGTGAGCAGGTCTATCAAGTTTGGGTCATTAATGCCGGTGGGCGTTGATATTTCCGTATGCGCTTTAGCAGGATCCTGTTGGATCGGTCATCAATAAGCAATCCTCAGGTGACTTGGTTTGGCGTTGCGCTGGCTAGGCCTTGGGTGTAAACGCAGGTGCTGGATGGGCGCGGCAAGGGACGCTTGAGGACTTGAAGTCATGACGGCACCAAGTAGCTATCGATTGAGCTTTCATGTGTCCCATCCCGAGATCTCGGCCGATGCGATCGGGTCGAACTTTGCGTTCCCGGTCAGGTATGCGAGGTCCGCTGGAGAAGCGCGGGTTACCAGGGCAGGGAAAAGCCTCGGCGGGACGTACGCAACCACTGAGGTCAGTTTTGACATTTCCGGAGGGGTTGCTTCAGCGGAGGAGGCGCCTTTGGTAGAGCTTCTTCAGCGCTCGCTTGCGCAACTGCCATTGGGACAGGTCAAGGAACTGGTTCGCACGAAAGGCGAGTGCTTCTTTCTCGTGGGCATCTACTCGGAGAGCAACATGCTCGTCTACTTCACGGCCGAGGTCCTTGCTGCGCTAGGGGCCGTGTCAGTGGGGCTCAAGTTGGACTTTTATGGTGGTGAGGAGGCGTAGGGGGCGTAGACGCGAATGGAGCATTAGCAACGCTATGACGGGCAAGCTGCCGTGGCGTCGAATCATGCGTCGGCCCACAGTTCGAACGCCGATCGCCGTGCGGTATTCGGCTTTGGATCACAGATATCTGGCAGGCTGTGGCAGCACGAGAAAGAAGGGGCCTTTGCAGTGCTCTCTGTCCTCCTTGGTCAACGTCCTCGCCGCCGGCTCAGCATCCAGCAATGCGCCGCCGATCTCGACCGTGCGGCCGGCGGTCAGAGCCGCTCCACCGTCAGAATCGAGCACGCTCAGCTTTCCGTTCACGGTTCCCAGCCGGTAGTCGTGCGGATAGACGA
The DNA here is from genome assembly GCA_002240395.1 of Xanthomonas citri pv. mangiferaeindicae. Taxonomy (NCBI): domain Bacteria; kingdom Pseudomonadati; phylum Pseudomonadota; class Gammaproteobacteria; order Lysobacterales; family Lysobacteraceae; genus Xanthomonas; species Xanthomonas citri. The sequence goes on along the minus strand of CP016836.1, from coordinate 1,043,241 downwards.
GTACGACGGTGCCTCGATCGGTGGATTTCAGGCTCAGGCATCCGTGGCTCACTGTGACCGTGCCCCGAAGAGGTGCGAGGGCATAGATAAGGGGTTCGTCCGTGGGCGGGGTGCGTGCGAGCCGAACGTTGGCAATGTCGGCCTGATGCTCGAGGCGACAGCCGGGCTGCACAGCCATCGCGCATAGCGCGATCGCGAGGATTCGCGGGTCATATCGGCGCCGCTTCATGGCAAGATCTCAATGCGGCTTGCGCAAGCCAGGTCTGTCTTATGAGCAGCGATGTCGACCATGTGCACCCTTGTACGCTTACTGCCCGTCGTTGATGATGCCGGTCGAGCGGGCTGCTGTTCAGAACGTAGCAGGCACTGCGCTCGCCCTCCAATGAGCGTCCATGAAAATGCCTGATCGCCGTCTCCCAAGTGTCGTAATGGTCTTGGCGCTGGCGTTAACAGCTGCTGCGCTTCTGTACCGCAGCCTGTTGGCACCGGCGTCGCTGAATGCCGCTGCTGTAGATCAGGCGCTGCCCTCCAGAGAATCAATCTCGTCTGCTGGCGTCAATGATGCTGGCGCAGAAACCGCCTTGCCGTTGCCCGTCACTTCAAGGCCTGCTGCGCCTGACACCGCTTTCGCCAACCTCAAACGGTCCGCCACGCAGGATTTCCAGGATGCGAATCAATGCGTCATGGCGATGCGGAGGATTGCGCTGGCGGAGCATCAGGTTGGCCTTTGTAATAGCGTGAACGAGGTGGACTATCCGGATGTTGCAGCCTTCTGCGAGCGACGGATGGCGCTCATACGGGCCGCCGCGCCGGCTGACCAAGCGCAGTTGTCGTCGTGCGTCTCCCTGGGCCCAAGCGAGGCCGAGCAGAGGAACTTCGAGCGCACAATGCGCGCAGCAGAGTTGGGCGACCTGGACGCGCAGATTTGCTACGTCAATTCCAACTTCGTACTGCAAAGGCCCTGGACGGCGCAGGAGCATCGGGACTACGCAGATCGTGCGCCCAAGTACGTCGAGGCCGCCTTGTCGAGAGGGGATTGGCGGATCGTCGAGGTCCTGAGAGTGGCCGACCTTACGCTCGTCGAAGAGCGAGGCCTTCCTTTTCAGATCACCGCTGGCGATCAGCTCACGATCTACAAGATGAATCGTCTTCTCAGGATGGGGGCCGCGGATGGATTCGCCAGCTACCTCGACAACCTTCTGATGAGGCCGGCGTTTCCCCATAGCGAGGAGGAGATCGCCGAAGCTGATCGTTGGGTGAGGAAGATCTTTGATGCTCATTTCGGCATGTCGCCGAAGCTGACCGCCCCGCCTAATGTCTGTCTGCAGAACAGGCCCTAGTGTGTGGCCATTTCATCATTCTCGGAGAGTCGAAAGCGATCCGACTGTGCTGGAGTAGTCTCGTGTTCTGATGCGGCCGTGATCTATTTGGTGTCGGCTTTGGCAGGATGAAAGATGGCCATGAAGGAAAGCGTCGTGCTTTCGCCTGGCGGAGGCCGCTTGCTGAACGTAACTGGCTGCGGGATGGGGGCGGGTGCAGAGAAGGGGAGTTGCATTGTCGACGGTAGCTCACAAAGAAGTCGCCTTGATCTTTCGCGGGCTTGAATGCCCTCCGGAGCGGGTCGAAGAGTTGCTTGGTGTTCGAGCGAGCGAGAAGGGTCTTCGCGGAAGTACGATGAGGCCCGGTGTGAAGGCCACTTTGAAGCGATCGTTTGCTAGGTTCTCTTTGGCTCTTGATCCGAATGTCAGGTTAGATCAGGTCATCCCTCTTCTTCTCGATGAGCTAGGCGGGTTGGATCGATTGATTGGTGTTCGCGACTCTGTGGCGCCGGAGTTCTTGGAGATCGATATTCTGTGGCCAGTCAAGAATTCGGAGGAGCAGGAGGGTGGCTTTTTTCCTTCTTCGGTGATCTCCAACTTGGCAGGCTTGAGATGCTCCTTGTCATTCAGCTTCGCGTGAATCGACCAACAGGCTCGTATTGGCGGAGCGCATTCGGGGGCAATCGACCATGAAGCACGAGGCTCGCGATGCGGACCATGTGCGTTTGCGGGCCGCGATCGTTGCGACCAGCAATCCAGATTGTGCGAGCGACCAGTCGAGCACTTCGCTCTCGATGCGCGGTCTTGCCTTGGGCAACTGTTGGATGCGTTCAAGCTGCTGTTGCAGCTTCGAGGCTGGGTCGTCGATATGACGGGTTAGCACGACCTTCATGGACAGCGACAGATGCACTCACCGCAGCCACCGCAGCAGCTCACGCGGACGCAACCAGTGGTCGCCGGTGGCGACCAGGAACAGTATCAGCGGCGCGACTAAAGTCTGGTTGTCCGATGGGGCTAGGTCCACAGCCGACGAGTTCGGCGCGCTCAGGTCCGGTATCGAGACGCACCACGCGCGCCCACCCGGTTCGCGCGGCCAGCTGAGGCTGCGAGGTGCGTCGTTCCTTTACAGCCTCACCGTCACCGATACAAACGCACTCCGCCCCGCCGATGGCGAGAACATGGGCCGGGCCTCTTCCCAGAAGAAGCTGTCATACCAGGCGTAGACGTACTCGCGTCCGGTGACGTTGCGGAGCTGCACGTCCACGCTGGTGCGCGGGGTGAGCCGGAGCTTGGCGCTCAGATCCAGCACTGCGAAGCCGCCGAACTTGTCGGTGAGGTTCCGCTCTTCGAGGTAGTAGTCGCCTTGCGCCCGGCCTTGCAGCCCGAACTGCAGCGCATCGGTGGCGCGATAGTCGAGGCCGAGGTTGCTGATGGTGCGGGGCGTCGCGGCGACTTCGTTGCCCTCGATCGACACGCCCGGTGCGCGGCCGTCGCGTTCGATCTTCGCCTCCTGGTAGGCGTGCGAGGCCCACAGGGTCCAGTGTTCGCCGATCTGCGCATCGAACTGCAAATCCACGCCGCGTCGGCGGGTCTTGCCCAGCACCACGGTGGTGCCGGTGGCGGGCATGTTGGAGATTTCGTTCTCGGCATCCTGCTGCCACACCGCCAGGCGCCCACGGGTGCCGGCGAATGGGCTGAAGCGCAGGCCGGCCTCCATGCCGGTGTTGGTGGAGGGCCGCATCGTTGCTTGCCCGGGCGTGAGGTAGGCCGGTGACGTGCTGCCGGTGAGCACCTGGAAGGTGCGGCCCCAGTTGGCATAGAGGTTGGTGTCGGCATCGAGCCCGTAGACCACGCTGAGCTTGGGCTGGCCGATCGTGCCGTAGTCCTGCAATGGGGCGCGCACGCCGCCGGGCAGTTGGGTGGCGCCGTCGAAGCGGTCGATGCGATAGGCCGGCACGATCTTCAAGGACGCGGCCGGTTGCCAGATCGCCTGCAGGTACGCGCCTACGTTGTTGAAGGTGTGGTGGTCGTCGTTCTGGATGCGTGCGGGTGCGGCCTCGAAGTCGGTCGGCAGGCTGTAGGCGAAGCGTTCGCGCACGTAGCCGTTGTGCTGCTGCTCGTGGTTCGCGCCGGCTTCGAGGGTAAGGGCCGGGTGGGCCGCCCAGGTGAGTGTGGCGAGCAGGCCCGATTGCGTTTCGTCCCAGACGCGGCGTTGGCGCGGGGCGTTGCCGGTGGGCACGTCGCTGAAGGTAATGCGGCGGTCGTCGTGGTAGCGGTTGTGGTAGAGCTTGGTGCCCAGCACCAGTGCTTCCGTCAGGGCGAGGTCCATGTGCAGGCCGAACTGGCGCATGCTGCGGTCGTCGCCGTCATGGGCATTGCGCGGCGCCGAGTGCCGGCGGGCGGCCTGCAGTTCGTCTGCGGTCATGAAGCCGGGTTCGTCGGCCTGGTGGCGGTAGGCACGTGCGGTGAGGCCGATGCGCATGCCGTCCTCGAGGCTGCCGTAGAACCATTTGCCGCCCAGTGCGTACTTGTCCGAGTGGTCGTGGTCGCGATAGCCGTCCGAGGCCTGGACGCCGACGAAGTAGTTCTGCGCGACGTCGCCCCGCTCGCGGCCCACGGCGAGCTGTGCCTGGCGGGTGGCGAAGCTGCCGTAGGTCAGCCGGGCATCGGTGTAGGTGCCGCCCTGACGCGTGCCGAAGTTGATGTTGCCGCCGATGTTGTGCAGGCCGTAGCGCGGGTCGTTGGTGCCGCGCACGACTTCGATGTAGTCGATCTCCAGCGGAAACAGCATGTCGATGAAGCGCTGGTTGCCGCTGTTGACGTTGCTCGGGATGCCGTCGATCAGGGTCTTGATGGCGTTGAGATAGCCCTCGCCATTGAACGCACGGAAGCTGACCTTGCCCGACTCGGCGCCCTGGCGGGTCTCGGTGAGCTGCATGCCCGGCATCTGGCCGAGCAGTTCCCAGCTCTGCGCCACGGTCTGGTCTTCGATGCGTTCGGCGCCGAGCACGTCGACCGAGGTCAGCACTTCGTGTGCGGTCAGCTGCCCGCGGGCCTGGTGTACATGCAGGGCGCCCATCGTGGTGTCGACCGATTGGGCGTGGGCGGCGCCGCTCGACAGGGCGGCCATCAGGGCGAGATGCAGGGGGTGGGCGGGCATGGGGATTGCGTCGGGATGGGGGAGGTGCCCGCCTCTGGGCCGGCGCGGGCGCGCAATCTATCATGTAATAACATTACATTTCACGCATGATGAGGCCGGATGCGCATACGTCCAGCGGTCCGGCAGCGCGCACTCACCGCAGCCACCGCAACAGCGCCACACGCGGCCGCACCCAGCGGTCGAAGGCGAGCACGACGAGCAGCGAGGCGGCAAGCAGCGGCAGTGCAATGGCCGAGATCAGCAGCAGTGCGAGCAGGGCACGGGTCGGCATGCGTGTGCTGCCCGGTGCGCCGATGCGGCCAGGCGGGCGGCGGCGCCACCACATGGTGGTGCCGGTCACGACCAGTACGACCACGCCGATGCAGGCGGCGAGCATCACCAGTTGGTTGAGACGCCCGAAGTAGTTGCCCATGTGCAGTTGCACGCCCAGTTCGATCGCCTGGGCCACGACGCCGTAGTCGTCGAAGCCGGTGCTGATCAGCAGCGTGCCTTCGCGGTCGAAGTGGTAGGTCACCTGACCCTGCGGCCGCGCGGGATAGGTGTAGGCCATCAACGCACCGCGCGCTTCGCTGGGCAGGAACACGCGCAGTTCGTCGTCGGTGCCGGCGGCGCGGACGTGGGCGATCGCGCGTTCCAGGCCGGTCGTCGTCCAGTGCTGGGCGCCGGGTTCCGGTGCAAGGGTGGCATGGTCGTGGTGGGCCGATGTTGCACCGGCGGCCGGCATCGGTGCGTGTTGCAGGGTCCACGGCACATCGTTGAAGGCATCGCCGACCTGGGGTGCCTGCGGCGCGGCGTAGCGCCGGTAGACGGCGGGGTAGCCTTCGCCGATGAGTTCGGCGCCGCCGCGGATCCAGCCGCCCCAGACTACCGCCCAGGGCAGGCCAGTCGCGACCAGGAACAGCACCAGCAGTGCGACCCAGAGTCCCGTAGCGCGATGGATGGATTTCCATCGCATGCGGCCGCCGCTGCGCAGGTTGGGCAGTGCGACACGCCACCCGCGTCCGTCGGCTGCGCGCGGCCAGCCCAGATACAGGCCGCTGACGATCAGAACCACGGTCCAGCACGCCGCGAGTTCCATCACGTAGCGGCCGAAGGTGCCGAGCATCAGCGAGCCGTGCAGCCGGTCCGCGATGCCGACCAGTGTCCGCGCGGGTGCGAGGACGCCCAGTACCGTGCCGTCGCCGGGGTCGACGTAGGCGATGCGGCTCGCGCCGTCAGTGATCGCCAGATGCACCTGCGCGGCGCGTCGGGGGTCGGCCGGCAGGTCGATCCGGGTGGGCGTGGCGTCGGGTACGGCGGCGTAGGCGGCGTCGATCATGTCGCCCAGCGGCACACGCTGCGCCCAGGGCGCGGGCGTGAAGCGCAGTTGCGGATAGAACGCGTCGTTGAGTTCGTCGTTGAAGAGGTAGATCGCGCCCGTGACCGCGAGCACCAGCAGGAAGGGCGCGACGAACAAGCCGGCATAGAGGTGCCAGCGCCAGAACAGGCGGTAACGATCGTTGCCGGGGCGCAGGGCGGGTGTGGAGGTGGCCATGCGCGTCTCAGAACCGCGTGCGCAGGGTCATCTCGACGCTGCGCGGCGCACCGAGGTAGACATGGGTGGCCGGGTAGCCGGAATACTCGCCGTAGAGGGCGTCGCCGGCGTTGCGCACGCGCAGTGCAAGCGAAACGCGAGGCCAGTCGTAGCCGGCCCAGGCATCGAAGGTCGTGCGGCCGCGCACGTAGTAGGTGTTGGCGTTGTCGGTGTAGAAGCCGCCGACGTGGTGGCCGCTGGCCCCGAGCGAGAGGGGCATGGTGGCAAAGCGATACGTCGCTGCGAGCGATGCAGTGCCATTGGGCACATTACTGGGGCGCTTGCCACGGCGATCAGCGCCACCGGCCTCGATCAGTTCATCGAAGCGCGCACGACCCCAGGTGGTCGAGGCCTCCAGCCGCAGGCCGCGCGTGGCCTGCAGGTCGGCTGCCAGTTCCAGGCCCTGCGAGGATTGGCGGCCGCCCTGCACGCTGATCATCGGGTTGGCCGGATCGCGGGTCAGGATGCCGTCGCGCTCGATGCGGTACGCGGCGGCGGTCAGCGACAGGCGTGCCTCCCAGGCTTCGACCTTCAGGCCGACTTCGGCCGCGCGTGCATCGGTCAGGTCGAAGCGGCCCGAGGCGGTCTGCAACGTGAGCATGCTCGAGACCGGACTGGCGGAGGTGGAGACCTGGCCGTACAACTGCAGGTGGTCGCGCAGGTCGAACACGCTGCCCAGGCGCCACGACAGCGGCGTGTAGCGCGGCGCGAACGTCGTCCGGGTGCCGCTGATGCGGTCGTCGATGCTGCGGTCGAGGTCGATCCGCTCATAGCGCACCCCGCCGACCAGCAGCCAGCGCGGCGTGAGGTTGAAGGCGTCTTCCAGGAACACCGCATGCGTGCGCAGCCCGGTCCGGAAGATCTGGTCGCTGGTATAGGCGGCCGAGTCGGCGCCGGGGAATGTGCCCAGCACTGGGTCGATCGGCGTGACCGGCGTGGTGGCGCCGCTCTGGCGTGGATTGACGAAGTTGGTGTCGTTGATCTCCACACCGATGGTGAAGCGATTACGCCGCCCCGCAAGCGGGCCGTCGTAGGCGAGGGCCAGCCGCTCATTCCAGAAACGGTGATCGTGGAAGACGCGCTGCACGCCGCGGGCGTAGAGGCCGGTGCTGCGGTCGTAGCGCCAGTCGTCGGAATAGACGAAGTCGCGATCGGCGCGGTAATGCGCCAGGTCGTTGCGCAATTGCCAAGTCGGCGACAGCGCGAGTGTGGTGTTCCAGCGCAGCAGGTTGCTGCGAGCGCCGCTGTAGGCGCCGATCGGGTTGTAGTTGGTGTGGCGGGTGGCGCGGTCGATCACCAGGCCATCGGCACTGCGCACCACGCGCGATGGCGCGATCGCGTCTTCGATGGCGATCATCGGCGCGCCCTGATAGGTGCCGGTGCTCTTGTCCTGCGCGTGTTGCCAGGAGAGCAGCATCGACAGCGCCTCGCGCGGCGTCCATGCCGCACTCGCCGACAACGTGGACGTCTCGACCGCGTTGCGCTCGATGTCGTAGAGACTGTCGGCGCGCAGTCCACCGGCGTCGAGCCGAACCGCGAGCGTGTCGGAGACCGGTTGATTGAGGCCCAGTCCGGCGCGGCGCGTGCCGAAGCTGCCAATACCGAACATGCCGTCGATCGCGGTGCCGTCTGTGCTGGGCCGACGCGTGACCAGGTTGATCGCGCCGCCCATCGCGCCTTCGCCGTACAGCACCGAGGCCGGGCCGCGCAGGACCTCCACGCGTTCCAGTGACCAGGTGTCGAGATCGCGGGTAACGAAGGTCGATGCGCCCAGGCGCACGCCGTCGTGCAGCACCGAGACGGTGTTGCCGCTGAAACCGCGCAGGGTCACGACCGCGGGATTGCCAGGCACGTTGCCGACCATCGCGCCCTGCGCCAGCGCGAGAGCCTCGCGGGTGGTGCGAGCGCCCCGGCACGCGATCTCCTCGCGGTCGATCACCTGCAGCGAGGCCGGCGTCTCGCGCTGGGTCAGGTCGAGGCGGCTGCCGGTCTGTTGGGGCGTGTCGAGTGCGTGCAAGCGCTGACCGCGGACCTGCAAGGCATCGAGCGTGGTGGGCGAGCGATCGGAGTGCGGGCGCGATTGCGCCAGCGCGGAGGGCGACAGCGCAAGGGCCATCAGCCCGGCGAGCGGAACCGACGATCGAAAGGCGCACGGCGCGCCGCGGGCTGACAGCAGCCCGAACGGGATGGAACGAAGCATGGGCAGAATCCGGTGATGCGTGCGGCGCGGCATTGGTCACGCGCGCACGCACGACGCCGCGCACCGCGCGGCCATCGCAAACGAAAAAGGCGACCCGTCAGGTCGCGGCGGCTTGGATCAGGCCGCCAACGGTGGTCCGCGTGAGCCCAGGCCGCAGGGGTGCCGCGTATGCACGCGAGGCGTGCGCAGCACGGGGAGTGGTGAGGCGATACGCGGCGCCAGCGACCACACCAGCCACAGCACCGCGATCAGCGTGGTCGCAAGCAGCGGGCAGTAAGCGCAATCCGGCATGTCGCCGTGGTCCATCGGCGCGGGCGGTGGCGTCTCCAGCAGCGCGAACGGGTCGACCATGCTGACCAGCTTGTCGCTGCCCGTGGTGCACAGCTCCATCAGGATCGTGCGTGGGGCGTCATGGTGCGCGGTGGCGAGGCGGCCGACCGAGGGCAGCAACGCGAGCAGCAGCATGGCCGTCAGCGACAGCCATGCGAATGCGCGTCTGAAACGGCGGCTCCCGGACATGACGGAAGTCTAGCCGCGGGTGTCGGAGGTGGAAGCGCACATGAGTAGACACTGGGTGCGACTGTTTGTCGCAGTGTATGAGCGCGCACCACAGTGACGCGTAGAAATGATTTGTCTCCCAAGCTCGAGCATCTGGTTTGTTGGCCGCTTCTCGTGGTGAAGATGGCGCGCCATATGTCCGCTCGTGGGCTTTGACGCCCTATTGACATTGATGACTGGGAGGTGCAGCTTCTTGCTTGCACGCGGCGCGATGCAGGGGGCATCAGTCGGCTGTGCCAGGGAGTGGTGTATGCGCAGGATGGGCGTGCCGGCGGAAATTGGTTCCAGCAAGGCGTTTCAAGGTTTCGCTCTCGCAGCAGTAGCAGGCCTTGTGTTGGCCCCCGGGGGGGCGTTGGCAACCAAGACGTTGCAGACCGTTCGTGCGGTCGCCTATGTCGCCGAAACTACTGGCGGCGCCACCAACATGGCTGCAGTGCGTGTCACTGCGCCCCGTGTGGTCGGCAGTAGTGGAGGGATTGTCAACTTCAGCACAATGACCGTGACTGCGCCGAGGGGCGGTGGTGGTGGCGGTATTCCGACACTGGCAACAGTCAAGGCGGTCAGGCCCAATCTTGGCGATCCGGGTGAACCAAGCCAAAGCAAGAATCCTGATGCTCCGTGTAGTGAGACCGCAGGCAATCCGGTCGTTTTTTCCACCGGCAACAAGGTGGAATTCGAGTCGGATTTCGAGGCCGAAGGCGAGATGGGCCTGTTCCTCGCCCGTACCTATAACCACTACTGGAGCGGCGTGGGACTGTTTGGCCAGCACTGGCTGAGCAATTTCGACTACTCGCTGACGGCGTCCCAGACCGGTGCGGATGCGGCCAACCTATGGCTGCAGCGCCCCGATGGGCGGCGGATCAAGTTCAACCGCACCGCGTCGGGCCGCTGGGAAGAAGACAAGGCCCAGGCCATTGCCTATGTCACCTTGTCGGGCAACGTCTATACGCACAACACCGAAGAAGGGCTGGTCGAGCAGTACAACATCAACGGCTATATCACCCGGCTGGCCAGCCGCCAGGGTGTGGCGTGGACTTTCAGCTATACCAACAACTATCTGCAGCGGGTGACCCACACCTCTGGCCGCTACGTCCAGTTCACCTGGAGCAACGGCCAATTGACGAAGGTGACGGACCCGGCTGGCAACGCTTACACCTTCACCTATACCGCCAATGCGCTTGGCAGTGGCCGTCACCGGCTGGCGACGGCGACCCCGCCCGGTGCGCCTGGCACGACAGTGCAGTATCACTACGAGGACGCGCGCTTCCCGGGCGGTCTGACCGGCAAGTCGTTCAATGGCTTGCGCTACTCCAACTTCGCCTACGACGCGAATGGACGCGCCACGTTGAGCGAGCATGCCGGCGGTGTCGAGCGCTACACATTCGCCTATGAGCTCAACGCGTCGGCGCCGCCTGCGCCGCGTCCACCGCCGCCGCCGCCGTCTGGCGGCGTTTGCGACACGAGAACGCGTGTCTGCAGCGTCCCGATGTCTGTCGGCGACCGGCTGCGGACCACCGCCAGCGTGCCGACGGCGACGGCCGCGAATGCAGCAGCAGGAACGATCCGGCGTGCGATCGTCACCAATCCGCTGGGCAAGCAGACCAGCTATGAGTTCGAGAACGGCAAGCTGATCGCGACCATCGGGCTCGCCTCAGCGCACTGCGCGGCGGCCAGCAAGGCCATCATCTATGACGCAAATGGCTATCCGTCGATTGCCGAGGATTTCAACGGCAACAAGACGTACACCACTTACAACGCGAGGGGGCAACTGCTGGAGCTGCGCGAGGCGGTCGGATCGCCCGTGGAGCGCACGACGACTTACGCCTGGAGCGTAACCAACCGGATGACCCGTCAGACCCTGGTCGGCCAGGTCGAAACCACATGGACCTACGACAGCAAGGACCGGCCGACATCGATTGCGATGAAGAACCTCAGCGCGAATGGTGTTGCCGGGCAGGTGCGCAAGACAACGTTCGCCTACACCGTGCATGGCAATGGCATGCTCGCCTCGACCACCGTCGATGGTCCCATTGCAGGCACCGGTGACCAGGTCATCAGCCGCTACGATGCGACGGGTGCACAGATTGCTGAGGAAAGCAGCATTGGCGCCGTGACGTTCTCGGATCACAACGCGCTTGGGCAGCCGGGCAAGGTCACCGGCTTGAATGGTGACGTGGCGGAGTTCGCCTACGACCCGCGCGGCCGGCTGGTCCGTGCCCGCCGTTTCCCGACCGGCACCCCGGCTGATACCACGTATCGGTACCTCTCCAGTGGGCTGCTGGGCGCAGTCACTCAACCCGATGGTCAGGTGCGGACCTACGCCTACGACGCCGCGAGACGCCTGGTGGCCGAGTCCGAGCCGGAGGATGGTGGCAGCCATGCCGTGATCGAGTACACCCTGGATCCCATGTCGTTGGTGACGCAGACCGTCGTGCGTAGCGGTGCGCGACCGGCACCGCCGGACAGCACCATCCGTGGCGTCATCGATGGCGTGTTCGGCAACGAAGGGGCCGGCTACTCGGTTTCGGGATGGGCGTGTGCTTCCTACTATGACGCGCCGATCCCGGTGCACATGTACCTGGGCGGTCCGGCGGGATCGGGCACTGGGTTCAGCGGCTATAACGCCAACCTGCCGAGCGAGTCAGCCGTCGCGGCATCCTGTGAATCGCAAGGAAGCGCGCATCGGTTCACCATCTCCATCACCACCGCCATGCGCCAGCAGCACGGCGGCAAGACGATCCACATCCATGGCATTTCGCCGTCAGGCGGTACAAACCTGCAAATCGCGGCTTCTGGTAGCTTCCGGATCCCGGCGATGCCGAGTACGAATCCGCCACCGACACGGCCGGACCCGCCGGAGAGGGGATGGTGCGATCCCCGTACAGGCATCTGTTACGACCCCATGGGCATCGAGATCGATATCGTGTCCGGCCCTCGGACATCGGTAGACGCGCTGTCGTCCAATGACGGTATCGCCTACCGTCGAATCGTCGACTACGACGAACTCGGCCGCGTGCGCGGGGTCCGAGGCAACAACGGTCAGCTGACGACCTACACCTACGATCTCAACGGCAACGTACTGATCGAGAAGAACGCCTACAACCATGTCACCACGCATCACTATGACGCGCTGAACCGTCGGATTCGGACAGACGATGCGCTGGGGAATTCGACCGACTACCAATACAACGCTCTCGATCTGCCAACCAAGGTCACAGACCCGCGGGGAAACGCCACCGTCTATGTGGTCGACGGCTTTGGCCAAGTGCTGAAGCAAACCAGTCCCGACACTGGCGTCACGTCATTCCAATACAACGCGGCGGGGCTGAACACCCGGATGACACGTAATGACGGCAGCTGGCTGGCCTACACCTACGACGGGCTGGGCCGGTTGATCGGAACGAGCAGCGGTACTGCGAGCCTCGCGTACGGATACGACTGGTGCGACAACGGAAAAGGTCGTCTGTGCAATGCCGACTCCCCGACGAGCACCCGTCACTTCGGTTACACGGCCGAGGGCGCGATCACCGTTACACGAGATGTGACGCCCAATTCGGATGATTGGACACACTACGCCTACGATGCGTTCGGTCGCCTTGGCGGCGTCAGCTACCCAGGCGGTACATCGATCGGTTACGGCTATCACCTCGGCAAGCTGGCAGTGATCCAAGCCACGATCAATGGCGTCACCCGCACTGTGGCCGATCAGTTCAAGTACTCGCCGACAGGGGCAATGACACGGCTGGTCTACGGTAATGGTTTGCCCAAGGAGCGTGTCTACGATCTGGATGGGCGGCTTGTTCAGACGCATGATCATGCCATGCTGGGTCACGACTACGGCTACAACGCCATTGATGAGCTCGTGACTGTGGGTAATTGGTCGCGCCCCCAGTTCAACCAGGAATTTGGCTATGACGCACTGTCGCGGTTGACCAGCATCAGTGCCCCGGTGGGCAATCAGAGCTTCGCGTTCGATGCCAACGGCAACCGGACTCGCCATCAGTGGCCGATGTCGAATGAGACCTACCTGGTCGACGCAGGTAGCAATCGCCTGCTGTCGTCGGATCTGCAGTTCACGTATGACGGCCGAGGAAACCGCACGTCTCAGTCCCTAGGCGGGGCGGCCGCGACATACCGTTATGACAGCTTCAACCGATTGTCAGCGGTGACGCGAAGTACCCCGAGCACCTACGCCAATCCAAATTATGTCACCACAACATTCCCTGCGGGCACCACCACGTACACGGTGAACGCACTAGGACAGCGGACCAGCAAAAGCGGCCCCTTGGGTAGCAGTCGTTTCGTTCATGGCGGCCAGAACACCCTGATGTCGGAGCTGACCAACGGGCAATGGACTGACTACATCTGGATGGGAAGCGAACCGATCGGTTTGGTGCGAGGCGGGCGGCTCTATTTCACCCACGCTGACCGGTTGGGGCGGCCAGAAGTCGTGAGCGATGGCAACCAGACAGCGCGCTGGATTGCCGCCAATCACGCCTATGATCGTGCTGTACTGGGCAACTCGTTGGGCGACTACAACCTGGGATTCCCCGGGCAGTACTACGATGCTGAGACCGGCTTCTGGTACAACGGCTTCCGCGACTATGACGGCCGTACTGGGACGTACTTGCAGAGTGACCCGATTGGTCTGGCGGGCGGCTTGAATACCTACTCCTATGTTCGTAACAACCCCGTCCGTCTAGTGGATCCTCTCGGACTTGACGCACTAGTTTGTACTTATTCTGGAAGTGGCCCCAACATCTGGGGCCATATTGGAATTGGTGTAGGGAGTAACCCAACTTCAACTGTGGGCTACTATCCGAAGGCGGCTAGTGGGCGGGCTATTACTGGGACGCCCGGTGTGGTAAAGCCGGACTCAGGTAGCGCGGAGGAATGTAAAACTATTAAAACGTCGCCAGAGCAGGACAAAACCATGCAATCCGTGATTGATGGAGTGGCGGCAAATCCTGGGAGCTACACTTTCACAGGTAATAATTGCGTCAGTTTTGTTCGAAGCGTTCTTGGTAGCGTGGAGATAGAGACGCCAAGCTCAATTCGTCCGCGTGCATTTCTGGATGGGATTGAGGGAGGCGGGAATTGACTTCTGATCTCAAAGCTGCGGTGGTCGGATTGTTATTTGGAATGCTGATGCCGTGCACCATTATTTCAGCGCAATATTTATCGCCCCAGAGCCTTTCACGTTTGATGCGTATTGGGTTCGTTGAGGAGTTCGTAGTTGTAGCTTGGCCAAGTTCTTTGCTTTTGCTTGGGTCTCAGGGCGGGGGATTCCTTGTCCCGGTAATTTCTGTGGCCTTGAATGGCTTATTATACTCATTAATGTTTTTTATTATAAAACACTTCCTTTTAAAATAGATGAATTAAGCATTGGGGTGGTGGATTTTGATAAATTAACATGGTTTAATTTAATTATTAAATTTGGTGCTAATTCGAGCGCCCTGGAATCTGAGCAAATTATTGCTTTAAGCTGGCCGTGTACTCCTTGTCAACACGTAATCCTACGGCTCCAGCACCCAATCGTTATGCCCTGGATGATAGGTCGGGTGCTCCTTCATGTAGGCCTTCACCTCGTCCATGGCGTCGGCTTCGCGCTTGAAGTCCGCCTTGCGCTTGTCGGGGTCGAGGAAGGTGACGTAGGTCGGGGCGCCACGGTTCTTCTCCCACTCCTGCTTGAAGTGCGCGAACTCGTCGCGGTGGAAGTCGAAGATGCTGCGGTCTTCCGGTGCCTGACGGCCGCCCCAATCGGCGCTCTTGAGTGCCCGGGCGTTCTTGACGTGGTCGTTGTGCAGGTTGTCGAACTCGCCCAGCGTGGTGCGTGCGTAGTCGTACTTGACGTTCCAGTCCGACTGCATGACGCCGTCGTCGGCCAGTGCGTTGAACCAGTCGTGCTGTTCGTTGGCGGTCTTCTTGGCCTTGGCGTTGCCGGTGAATACCGAGACCAGCTCGGAGACGGCGGTGAGCACGAAGCCCACCGGGCCTGCGCCGCGCGCGATCGCGCCGGCGATGCGCTGGCCGGCCACGGCGGCGCCTTCGCCACCGGCGGCGGCCAGGAACCGGTTCACGCCGGGGCGTAGCTGGCCGTCCTTGGTCAGTTCGCCGACGATGCCGGTGAGCGCATCGGCCGAGCCGGAGATGACGCCGAGCACGCCGGCGGCGCGGTCGGCATCGGAGTCGGCGTCGCCAAGGCCCATGCCGCCGGTGACGACACCGAGCATACCGGTGGCGTGGCCGTTGAGCTTGGAGGCGACCTTCATCGTCGCGTCCACGCGCCGGTCGAACTTGCTGTCGCTGGCATCGCCCAGTCGGTCCTTGAGGCCGTCGGCGATCTTGTCCTGGTCGGGGACGGCGAGTTTGCCTGGGCCGTGCGGTGCGTCGGCGACCGCATCGCGGTAGGCGCGGGTGGCCTGGTTGGTGTGGACGCTGTCCAGGCCCAGGCGCTTGGTGTCTTCGCTGCGCATGCCGAGCAGATCGGTCGCCGAGCCGTCGAGGGTCGACGCCACATTCTTGAGCAGGGTGGGCCCGCTTTCGAGCGATGCGGCCATGCCCAGCACGCCGCCGACGGTGCCGAGGATCTCCTCGGGCGTTTCGCCCAGGCCGTCGCTCACCAGTGAGCGGATCGTCTGGGTCATGCCGATGGCGCCGGTGATCGCGGGCAGCAGGCCGTTCGAGGACAGCTCGCCGACCAGGCTGCGCATATCGGCCTGGGCGCGCTTGTCGCTGGCGAACATGGTGTCGGAGAAGACCTGGTCGATGTCGTCGTGCCCGCCGTTGCGCATGCCGTCGAGCAGCTTGGAGAAGTCCTGTTTGACGGTGTCGTCGGCCTTCAGCACGCTGTCGAGCTTGTCGGCCATGTCGAAGGGCAATTTGGCCTTGTCGATGCCGTTCTTGATCGCGCCCAGGCCCGCATCCACGGCGTCGACGCGTGCCTCCGACGTCACGAGCTCGGGATCGGCGAAGACGGTGTCGATTTCGCCCGCCAGCGCGTTGAGCGCGAAGGTCTGGCCGGCTTCGCCGGCGCGTTCGGGGTCGATCAGTGCCAGTTGCGAGAGCGCGTCCTCGACGTCGGCTTTGGCCAGCGGGCGTTCGCTCGCGTCGAGCTGGTTGGCTTCCTTTACGTAATCGGCGCTGCCGACCACTTTCTCCAGGCGGTCGGCCAGCTTGTTGCGCTCGCCTTCGGGCACCTTGCCGACCGCCTCGGAGAGCTTGGATTGGTAGAGCTCGGCGACCTGTTCGTTGCGCATCGCCGAATCGAGTTCGCGGTTGACGGCGCGCTCGTCGAAGATTTCCTGCATGTCCGCCTGCTCGAGCCGGACGAGGTTTTCGGTGCGGGTCCGGGTGCTCTTGAACGCACCGCTAATGCGGTCCTCGTAGACCGGATGGATTGGGCGTCCGTTGGTGACCGCGCTGCGGGCCTCGACCAGGCGCAGGAACTGGGCTTGGGCACTGCCGTCGTAGAGGTCGCTGCGTCCCTTGATTTCGTCGATCGTCAGCTTCATCGCCGCCTCGCCGACGCTGAGCTTTTCGCCATCCTGCTCGACGTCGGTCTTCATGGCGAACAGGTCGGTGTCCTTGGTGGCGGGCAGGCGCGCGTTCTCGCGGGTCTGGTCCACGGTGCCCTGGCCGTCGTCGAGATACTTGCGCTCGGCCAGCGCATGCAGGTCGGGGGCGTCCGAGGGGCCGACCGCCAGCTTGTCGCCACCCTTGGTATCCACGCGCAGCCAGCCGTCGTCGAACTCGCCGGGGTAGGACACCTGCTTGATGTCGTCGTAGACCACGTCCTCTTTGGCGCCGGCCACCTTGTAGCCGTCCTCGGTGACAGACTTCGGCGCGGCCTTGTCCTTGTCTTTGTCCTTGTCGTCGCCGGCTGGCGGTGTGCGTGTGCGTTCGTCGACCTTGCCGGTATCGATGAATTCCGATGCGCGGCTCTCGTCGATGTGGCCGTCGGCATAGCCGCGTTCGACACTGTCGACGACGCGTTTGCGATCGCTGTCGTCGATGCGGCCCTGGTCGACCAGCTTGTCGAGGCGGTCGCTTTGCAGCCAGGAATCGAGCGCGCCCTTGTCGCGCTCGAACACCACGCCCATGAACCGGCCGCGGTCGTTGTCGTCCAGTCCACTGAGGAACCGGTCGTCGCTGGCCAGCGCGGCGAGGCGCTTGTCGTAGTCGTCCTTGCGGGCGCGGCGTTCGCCGACGTCGTGCAGCGACTTGTGCAGGTCGACGAGGTCGTCCTTGCTCGGTGCGTCCGATGGCCGGTCGCTCGCCTTGTCCACCTTGGCGGTGTCGATGAACTCCGACGCCTTGTCCGGCTCCACATGCTGGTCGGCATAGCCGCGCTCGACGGCATCGACCACCCGCTGCCGGTCGTTCTCGCTGAGCCGGCCGTCGTCGACCAGCTTGTCGAGACGATCGCTCTGCAGCCAGGATTTCAGCGCGCCCTTGTCGCGGTCCAGGATCGCGCCCAGAAAGCGCCCGCGGTCCTCCTGGCTGAGCGTGGGCAGGAATTCGGACGCCAGCGCCTGCAGGCGGCGGTCGTAATCATCCTTCTTGCCGCTGCGCTCGCCGACATCGTGCAGCGCTTTCGCCAGTTCGGTGAGTTCGGCGCGACTGGGCGAGGTGTAGTCGGCGGGGACGCTGGAGGCGTCGGAGACGCGGGCTGCGTTGATACCATCGATCGCCATCGGTTCGCTCCCTGGCAGGAATGGGCAACGCGCCCATCAGGGCGCGTGCACCATTGTCCAGAGGCGTGCGTGGCACGGGAGCTAGGGGCGTCCCCTAACCCAGACGTCGTAGTTCGCCAAACGCGTCACATTCAGTCTCTCGGACGCGGTCTCAAGGCCGATGTCCGCCGCAGGACTGCGAAGCCGGCGAGGCTGACCGTGGGCATGACCAGGCCGTACGCCACCAGCGGCCAGGGCGTCGCGCCATTGAACATCAGCACCGACAGGGTCCCCACGCCGCTGACGATCAGGCTCTGGATGGCGTAGTACAGCGCGACGGCGGTGCCGGCCGCATCCGCGAAGTCGCCAAGGGCGCCATTCGCGGTGACGGCCACGACCAGCACGATGCCCACGCACATGAACCACATCGGCATGACGAAGGTGACGAAGCTGGGCGCAGTGCATGCAGACAGTGCGGCCAGCACCATCGCGCCCGCGGCCAGGGTGCAGCTTCCCCGCACAAAGCAGCCCTGGATCCCCCATCGCTTGACGCAGTGCGGGATGACGCGCGTGGTGAGGATCATCGCCAGTGCCGCCGAGGCGAAGGCCAGACTGAAGGCCATCTGGCCCCAGCCTGCGCCGTCGATCAGGACCCGCGGCGCGATGGAGAAGAACACGAAGAAGCTGCCCATCGCGGTGCCAAAGCCGATCGTATAGACCCAGAAGGCCCCGTTACGCAGGATGGATGCAAGGCGCGGGCCTTGCTTCGATGCCGCCCTGGGGCGGGTTTCATGCCAGCGCGGCCAGGCGCGCACCAGTGCGAGAACCGCCATCGCGCCGAGCAGGACGAAGATCGCCCGCCAGCCCAAGGCCAGCGCCACCACTGCGCCCAGAATCGGGCCCAACGCGGGCACGAACGCCAGGATCGCGCTGAACAACCCGTAGATCGTCGTGCTCTCGGGTCTGTCGGCATACACGTCGCGCACTGTGGCGAACGTGCCGACGAGCGCGGCGGAGGCGCCCAGGGCCTGGATCACGCGCAGCACGAGGAACTGGCCGCCACTGCTGGTGATGGCCAGCAGCAAGGAGGCCAGCGCAAAGACCCCTGCACCGCCCAGCACGACGGGGCGTCGCCCGATCCGGTCCGAGAGCGGGCCGAAGATGAGCTGGCCCAGGCCGAGGATCAGCATGTAGGCGCTGAGCGTGAGTTGGACGATCGTCGGCGTGGTGGCCAGCGCGGCCGGCATCTGCGGCACCACCGGCAGATAGACATCCATCGCCAGCGAGGCGAGCAGATCGAAGGGGACCATCAACAGCAATGTCGATGGCAGGGAGTAGGCCCAGTTGGGGGATTTGGTTTCGGACATGGCAAAGCACCCGCGCAGAGTGGAATCTGGCGGCGGTCTGCCTGCTCGGTGATTCGAGATCGAGGAAAGACCGCCGCAACGACTGGTGGAACACGTCGCTGCGGCTTAGCGATCTGTGGACGGGCCTGCTGCCATGTCGGAATGCTGGAACGCGCGGTTGATCTGCAGACTCTAGTCAACCTCGACGGCGAACGCCAGGCAGCATGCTGTCGATTGGGCTGGTGCTGCCCGGCTGTGGCCGACCCGCGCCGATGCGACCTTGCATCGGCGCGGGTTCCGATCACACACCCGTCTCCGCGGTTCGGTGCTCGCGTCGATGCGCCCAGCGGTACAGCACGGGCAGTACCAGCAGCGTCAGCAGGGTCGAGGAGACGATGCCGCCGATGACGACGGTGGCCAGCGGGCGCTGCACTTCCGCGCCGGCGCCGACGTTGAAGGCCATCGGCACGAAGCCGAGCGAGGCGACGAGGGCGGTCATCAGCACCGGGCGCAGGCGGGTCAGGGCGCCGTCGCGGATCGCGGTCGCGAGCGGCAGGCCGTCGGCGCGCAGGCGGCGGATGAAGCCCACCAGCACCAGGCCGTTGAGGACCGCCACGCCCGACAGCGCGATGAAACCCACGCCGGCGGAGATCGACAGCGGGATGCCGCGCACCGCCAGCGCGAGCACGCCGCCGGTCAGTGCCAGCGGCACGCCGCTGAACACCACCAGCGCATCGCGCAGTGAGCCGAACGCCAGGAACAGCAGGACCAGAATCGCGGCCAGCGTCGCCGGCACCACCAGGCGCAGGCGCTGGCTGGCCGAGACCAGTTGCTCGAAGGTGCCGCCGTAGTCGATCCAGGTGCCGGTCGGCAGGGGCACGCGCGCGCGCACCTGTGCCTGCAGGTCTTCGACGAAGCCGCCGAGGTCGCGGCCGCGCACGTTGGCGGTGACCACGATGCGGCGCTTGCCGTTCTCGCGGGTGATCTGGTTCGGGGCCAGCCGGGTCTGGATGTCGGCGACTTCGCGCAGCGGCACGGTGCGGGGTGCGCCCGAGGCCCAGGCCTCGTCACGGCCGGCCTCGTCTGGCGAGGGCGCCGTACCGAGCGGAATCGGCAGGTCGGCGAGCGCAGCCGGGTCGGTACGCCGGTCCTCGGGCAGACGCACGACGATGTCGAAGCGGCGGTCGCCTTCGAACAACTGCCCGGCGGTCTGGCCACCGATCGCGGCGGCGACCACGCGTTGCACGTCGCCGGGGTTGAGGCCGTAGCGGGCCATCGCGCGCGGGTCGGGGGCGATCTCCAGCAGCGGCAGGCCGTCGACGGCCTCGGTGCGCACGTCGGCGGCGCCGTCGATGCTGCGCAGCACGGTCTCGACCTGACCGGCCAGGCGTTGCAGCACGTCGAGGTCGTCGCCCTGGATGCGCACCGCCACGTCGCTGCGCACGCCGGAGATCAACTCGTTGAAGCGCATCTGGATCGGCTGGGTGAACTCGTAGTTGCTGCCGGGCATCGCTTGCGCCAGCGCTTCGATCTCGGCCACCAGCGTGGCGCGCGGTTTGCGCGGCTGTGACCAGTCGCTACGCGGATGCAGGATGACGAAGGTGTCGGCGACCGAGGGCGGCATCGGGTCGTTGGCGACTTCGGCGGTGCCGATGCGCGAGAACACGTGCGCGACCTCGGGCGCCTGCAGCAGGCGCCGTTCGAGCGCGCGCTGCATCGCCACCGACTGCTCGATACCGGTGCCGGGGATGCGCATCGCATGCAGCGCGATGTCGCCCTCATCCAGGCTCGGCACGAACTCGCTGCCCAGGCGGGTGGACAGCCAGCCGCAGCCCAGCACCAGCACCGCGGCGCCGGCGACCAGCCAGCGGCCGTGGCGCAGGGCGGCGTCGAGCAGCGGCGCGTAGCCGCGACGCGCGGCGCGCATCGCGCGGTTCTCGTGCTCGGCCACACGGCCGCGCAACAGCAATGCGATCGATGCCGGCACGAAGGTCAGCGACAACAGCATCGCGCCGGTCAGCGCCAGCACCACGGTGATCGCCATCGGGTGGAACATCTTGCCTTCGACGCCGTCGAGCGCGAACACCGGCACGTAGACCGCGGCGATGATGCCCAGGCCGAACAGACTGGGACGGATGACCTCGGCGGTGGCGCTGGCCGCGAGCGCATGACGCTCGTCGGTGTCGAGCAACCGGCCCAGCCGCTGCTGGGCCTGGCCGAAGCGGCGCAGGCAGTTCTCGACGATGATCACCGCGCCGTCGACGATCAGTCCGAAGTCGAGCGCGCCCAGACTCATCAGGTTGCCCGAGACCCCGCCCTGGCGCATACCGATGACGGTGAACAGCATCGTCAACGGAATCACCAGCGCGGTGAGCAGGGCGGCACGTGCGTTGCCCAGCAGCAGGAACAGCACCACGATCACCAGCAGCGCGCCTTCGATCAGGTTGCGGGCGACGGTGCGCACGGTGCGGTCGACCAGGGCCGTGCGGTCGTACACGGCGGTCGCGTGCACGCCGGCCGGCAGGCTGGCGTTGGCGGCCTCCAGCCGCGCGGCCGCGGCGCGTGCGACGGTGCGGCTGTTCTCGCCGACCAGCATGAACACTGTGCCCAGTACGACCTCACCGCCGTCCTTGGTCGCAGCGCCCGTGCGCAGTTCGCGGCCTTCGCCGACCTCGGCGACATCGCGCACGCGCAGCGGCACGCCGTCGCGCCGGACCAGCACGATGTTGCCGATCGCCTCGATGTCGGCGACCTGTCCGGGCACGCGCACCAGCAACTGCTGGCCGTTGCGCTCGATGTAGCCGGCGCCGACATTGCGGGTGTTGGCTTCGATCGCGGCGACGATGTCCTCGAAGTGCACGTCGAGTGCGACCAGCCGCGCCGGGTCGGGTGTGACGTGGATCTGGCGTTCGAAGCCGCCGACGGTGTCGACCTCGGTGATCCCAGGCACGGTGCGCAACTGTGGGCGGATCACCCAGTCCTGCAGCGTGCGCAGGTCGGTCGCGGTGTAGGCGCTGCCGTCCGGCTTGCGCGCGCCGGCCTCGGCCTCGACGGTGTACATGAAGATCTCGCCAAGACCCGTGGCTGCGGGGCCGAGCGTGGGCTCGATGCCGTCGGGCACCTGGCCGCGCACCTGTTGCAGCCGTTCGGCCACCTGCTGACGTGCGAAGTACAGGTCCGTGCCGTCCTCGAACACAACGGTCACCTGCGACAGGCCGTAGGCCGACAGCGAGCGGGTGTGGTCCAGCCGCGGCAGACCGGCCAGTGCGGTCTCGATCGGGAAAGTGATGCGTTGCTCGGTCTCCAGCGGCGCGTAGCCGGGTGCGGCGGTGGTGACCTGCACCTGCACGTTGGTGATGTCGGGCGTGGCGTCGATCGGCAATCGCAGAAAACTCCAGACGCCGGCGGCGATCAGCGCGAGTGTGGCCAGCAGGACCAGCCAGCGATGGCGGATGGCCAAGCGGATCATCGACTCAAGCATCCGGGCATCCTCCGTGCAGGGCGGGTGCGGCGGCGTGCGGCCCTGCGCATGCGCACAAGGCGGATGCAGTCGCGCGATGGACATGTCCGCGGACGCGGCACAGCGTGGGAGGGGTCATATCAGTGCGCATGGGTCGCGCCCCCTTTCTCGAGGTCGGCCTTGAGCGTGTAGCTCTGCGCGATCACCACGTCGTCGCCGGCGGCGATTCCATCGAGGATCTCGACCTGCTGCGCATCGCGGCGGCCCAACGACACCGGCCGCGCTTCGTAGCGCTCGCCTTCGCGTACGAACACCACATCGCGCGCGTCCATGCGCTGCAGCGCGCTCAGCGGGACCACGAGGGCGGCCTGCTGCAGCGAAACGGTGACCTGCGCGCGGACCGCGGCGCCGGGGCGCCACTGGCCATCGGCATTGTCCAGGCGCGCGCGCGACACCGTGCTCTGGCTGGCGGTCGCGGTCGCGGGCAGCACGCGCTCGATGCGGGTCTGCGCGGTGGCGCCGTCGCCCAGACGGGTGATCGTGACCGGCGAGCCGGGGGCGAGGTGCTCGGCGTCGCGGCCGTAGACGTGCAGGTCCACCCACAGCGTCGACAGGTCGGCGATCTCGTAGAGCACCGCGCCTTCGCCGGCGATCTGGCCGACCGCGGCGTCGCGCGCGAGCACGGTGCCGCCGATCGGCGCGGTCACGGTGTAGGACGACAGACTGAGGTTGCTGTCGATGGTCGCCAGCGGCTGGCCGGCACGCACGACATCGCCCAGTTCGGCATGCAGGCGACGGATCGGTCCGGGAAAGCGTGCGGTGACGCGGGCATTGCCGGTCTCGAGCGTGGTCAGCAGGCCCTGCACTTCGTGCTGGTCGGCGATCGTGCCCGGCCCGGCGGGCGCAGTGCGCAGGCCGATGTCGCGCGCGATGGCGTCGGGCACGACGACGGCGGTGTCGTGGCCGTGTGCATCTTCGTCGCCGTCGGCATGTTGATCGCGCTGGTCTGCCGTGGCGGGCGTGCCTTCGGGCGCGCCGCAGGCGGCCAGCGCCGCCAACAGCAGCAGGGACAGCGCGCGGGCGGGGAGCTGGATCGTCATCGGGTGTCTCCGGTCGTGGCGGACCGCGCGAGCGGCTCGCCGGTCAGGCGCTGCAGTTCGATCAGCGCGCGTTGGGCGGCTTCGGCGGCGTCGAGCTGCTGGCGCAGTGCGTCGCGGCGGGCGTCGAGCAGTTGCGCCCATTCCAGGTAGGTCGCGGCGCCGGCGGCCCAGGCGCGCTCGGTCTGACGCAGGGCGCGCGCCAGTTGCGGCAGCACGTCGGCCTGCAAGCGCTGCACCTGCGCGCGCTCGACCAGATAACGGCCGTGCGCCTCGGCGAGTGTGGCCTGCAGTGCGAGATCACCGGCCTCGCGTTCGACCGAGAGCAGCGCCAGTTCGGCTTCGGCGGCGCGGATCTCGGGCTGCGCGCGCGCCCGGCTGCCCAGCGGCACGGTGATGCCGCCCAGCAGCGAGACATCGCGGCTGTCCTGGTCGTGGCGAACGCCCAGTCGCCAGCCGATATCGGGGGTGCGTGCGCTGCGTGCCAACTGCACACGGGCCTCGGCGATGCGGCGCTGGTCGCCGAAGCGGCGCAGTTCGGGGGTGCGCTCGAGCAGCGCGCGCAGTTCGGCGAACGTGGCGATCTCCGGCAGGGCCAGCGGGTCGGCGTCGGTCACCGCGAAGTCGGTTTCGGGCGTGCCCCAGAGCATCGCCAGGCTGCGTCGTGCGGCCTCGCCTTCGGCCTGTGCGCGCGCGCGGCGCAGTTCGGCCTGGGCCTGCATCGCTTGGGCGGCGAGCGCGACCGCTTCGGGCGCGGCGCCGGCCTCGAAGCGACGGCGCGCGGCCGCGACCACGCGGGCCTGCTCGGCGATCTCGTCGTCGGCGAGGCGCTCTTGTCGTGCAGCGACCACGGCGTCCAGGTAGCGGCGTGCGGTTTCGGCGAGCAGGTCCACGCGCGCGGCTTCGCGCTCGAGTGCGAGCGCATCGATCCGGGTCTGCGCCAGCGCGCGACGCGCGTCCGGCTTGCCGCCGCGCTCGAACACGCCGGCCAGCGACAGAGTCGCTTCCAGCGTGCGCCCGGGTGCGTCGGGCACCAGGTTCTCGAGCTCGAAGCCTGCTTCCAGCGGCGGGCGCAACGCGGCGAGGTCGCGCTCGGCGGTGAGCACCGCGCCGCGGCCATCGACCAGGCGCAGGCCGGGGTGGGCCTGCGCAACGCGTACGAACGCCGCGTCCAGGGTCAGGATCTGTGTGGTCGTGGGGCCGGGCGTCATCGATACAGCGGGCGCAGCAGGGGGCGCCGCCTGCGCCGGCACGAGGCACGGCGCGGCGGCGAGGACGGCGCAGGCCGTCAGTCGCAACAGCATGGGACACACTCCGATCGTGGTCGCCGCCGGCAATCGACCGGCAGCAGTGCGAGGGTCAGGATCGGCCCCGCGCGGACGCGCGCCGGGCCTCAGCAGCGCTGGCGGGCGCGTCGGGCGACGTGTCGGGAGCGGGACGGGTGCGGACGGACGCTCAGGTCGGCACCGTGTGCATGCGCACGGTGACCTGCGATGGTGCGCCTTGGCGTCGGTCGTGGCTTGGCCTGTCGGCCTGCCTCACGACGCCGGGCGGCGACGTGCGTCGGGCACCCGCGACCGCCCGGCACGCGATGCGCGCGGACGCCAGCGGGCTCAGGCGGCGATCGGGGGACGCAGCAGGCGTTCGTGCCGGCGGGTCGGGGCGTCGCCGGGGTGCGGATAGGCGGGCCGGACCAGGACCAGTGGCGCCAGTGCCGGCAGCACCGGCGGCAGCGCCGGGGTGTGCGCGCCGCAGCCGGCGCAGTGGGCGACCGCATGCAGCAGGTCGCCATCGTCGGCGTGCGCATGCGCCGTCGCGTCGTGCTCGGCGGCAGTCTCGCCGCGAACGAGTTCGTAGGTGTTGCCCATCGCCACCAGCACCGGCGCGATCGCCAGGCCCAGTACCAGCAGCGCCAGCAGCAGCTGGCGCGACCAGGACAGGCGGGTGGGGGAGACGTGCATCCGCGCAGCCTAGAGGCAAGGCGCGGCGTTACACAATTCCAGACTCAGCGCGCCCCGCGCAGCCGTTCGAGCACGCCGTCGAGCGCTTCGAGGTTACCGTAGTGGATCACCAGCCGGCCCTTGTTGCCGCGACCATTGGCGATCGAGACCCGCGTGCCCAGGGTCTCCGACAGTTCGTTTTCCAGCGAGACGATGTCGGCCTGCGGGCGGACCTTGCTGCGCGCGGCGCTGCGGCCGTTGCCGCCTGGCACCCGGCCGGCCGCGAACTGTTGCGCGCGGTGTTCGACCTCGCGCACCGACCAGCCGTGCTCGACCGCGTCGCTGGCGAGCTTGCTGGCCAGCTCGGGCGAGAGTGTGAGCAGCGCGCGCGCATGCCCCATCTCCAGTTGCTTGGACTCGACCAGGATGCGGATCGCCGGCGGCAGTTCGAGCAGACGCAGCAGATTGGACACTGCCGCACGCGAGCGGCCCACGGCCTCGGCGGCCTGGGCGTGGGTGAGGTCGAACTCGTCGATCAGCCGCTGCAGCGCCTGGGCTTCCTCCAGCGGGTTGAGGTCCTCGCGCTGGATGTTCTCGATCAGCGCCATCGCCACGACCGTGCGGTCTTCGACGTTGCGCACGACCACCGGCACGTCGGCCAGGCCAGCCTGCTTGGAGGCGCGCCAGCGGCGTTCGCCGGCGATGATCTCGTAGGTGCGGTCGGGCAACTCGCGCACGACGATGGGCTGGATCACGCCCTGGGCGCGGATCGACTCGGCCAGCTCGGTGAGCTTGTCGGGGTCCCAATGCTTGCGCGGCTGGTAGCGGCCCGCGGTCAGCGCATCGATCGGCAGCGTGCGCAGGGTGTCGGCCTCGGTGGCCTCCAGGCTCGGCGCCTCGGCGGCGGCCTTGGGGCCGAGCAGTGCTTCGAGGCCGCGTCCCAGGCCGCGCTTCTTGGCGGGCGTCTTGGCCGTACTCATGCCGGGGTCTCCGTGGCGGTGGCGTCCTGGTGGGGCGGTGTCCGCGCGCGCTCGCGGCGGAGGATCTCGCTGGCCAGGCCCAGGTAGGCGACGGCGCCGCGCGAGGCGCGGTCGTAGCCGACGATGCTCTGGCCGTGGCTGGGGGCCTCGGCGACGCGCACGTTGCGCGGCACGATGGTCCGAAACACCTGGTCGCCGAAGTGGGCGGTCAGTTCGGCCGAGACCGCATTGGCCAGGTTGTTGCGCACGTCGAACATGGTGCGCAGCACGCCTTCGATCTCGAGCGCGGGGTTGAGGTTCTGCTTGAGGGCGTCGATCGTCTGCAGCAGCGCCGACAGGCCCTCGAGCGCGTAGTACTCGCATTGCATCGGCACCAGCACCGAGTCGGCGGCGGTGAGCGCGTTGAGCGTGAGCAGCGACAACGCCGGCGGGCAGTCGATGATGATGAAGTCGTAGCGGTCGCGCAGCGGCGCGAGCGCGCGCTTGAGGCGCTGCTCGCGGTCCTCGGCGTTCATCAGCTCGACCTCGGCCGCCGTCAGGTCGGTGTTGCCGGGAATCAGGTCGACCTCTTCCTCGGTCTGCACGATCGCGTCCATCGCCTCGACCTCGGCCAGCAGCACGTCGCAGGTCGAGACCGGCACGATCGACTTGTCGATGCCGCAGCCCATCGTCGCGTTGCCCTGCGAATCGAGGTCGACCAGCAGCACGCGCTTGGGCGTACGCGCCAGCGCCGCGGCCAGATTGACCGCTGTGGTCGTCTTTCCGACGCCGCCTTTCTGGTTGGCGATGGCGATGATGCGGGCCATGGGCTCCGGGCGCGGTTGAGGACGGGAGCCGGGCGCCATGCGGCGTCCGGAGGGGGATTATGCCCTAAGGCGGGCAGGGGTTCGGGCGCACCGGCCGGCGCCGATGCGGTTCAGGCGCCGTCGCCGTCCGATGCGCGCGCGATGACGACCAGATGGCGGTCGGCCTCCAGGCCCGGCACCCGCAGCGG
Organism: Xanthomonas citri pv. mangiferaeindicae; assembly: GCA_002240395.1. Lineage (NCBI taxonomy): Bacteria > Pseudomonadati > Pseudomonadota > Gammaproteobacteria > Lysobacterales > Lysobacteraceae > Xanthomonas > Xanthomonas citri. The sequence continues at coordinate 1,015,939 of CP016836.1, read as the reverse complement.
GTGCACCGCCTCCAGCCGCCAGGCGTCCGGCAACGCGGCGATCTCGTCGTCGGGCCGCTGGCCCTTCATCGCCAGCAGCCGGCCGTCATCGGCCAGCAGGTGGCCGCCGGCGACGAGGATGTCGGGCAGGGTGGCGAGCGCGCGCGCGGTGATCGCGGCGAACGCGCCGGGCCGGTCGACCGCCTCGATCCGGGACTCGGCCACTTCGGCGTTGCGAAGGCGCAACTGGCGTACAGCCTCGCGCAGGAAGCGTGCCTTCTTGCCGTTGGACTCGACCAGGGTCACCCGCAGCTCAGGCAGCGCGATCGCCAGCGGAATGCCGGGCAGCCCGGGACCGGTGCCCAGATCGGCGAGCGTTGCCAGCCCGGCCGCATGGGGCGTCATCGCCAGCGAGTCGAGCAGGTGGCGCACGACCATCTCGCGCGGCTCGCGGATCGCGGTGAGGTTATAGGTGCGGTTCCAGCGCGCGAGCAGCGCGAGGTAGTCGAGCAGCGGCGCGGCCAGGGCCGGGTCGAGGGCGAGGGCGCGCAGGCCAGCGTCGAGGTCGGCGCGCAGCGCGGGGTCGTGGGGGTCGGTCATGGCGGGCATTGTAGAAGCCGCGGCCGCCAGGCCAGCGTCGCTAGGTAGCCGGGCAGCGGCGAGAACGCCTCGATGCGCCAGTCCTCGGGGCGGCCGAGTGCGGGATCGCAGGCCACCAGCGACCAGTGCGCGTCCCGGGCGGCGAAGGTCAGCCGCTCCAGACCGAACGACAGCCCGTGGCCGTGGGCCTTGAGCACCGCTTCCTTGGCGCACCACAGCTGGACGAACGCGGTCTCGGCCTCGGCTGCCGGCAGCCGGGCAAGCGCGTCGGCCTCCTCGGGGGCGAAGAACCGCCGCGCCAGCGCCATCGCCTGCGGCCGTGGACGCAGCCATTCGATGTCGATGCCGACATCGACGCCGTCGCCGAGCGCGACCGCCAGTGCCTCGCCGCTGTGGCTCCAGTTGATGTCGAAGCGGGTCGGGGCCTCGCCAGGCGCCTCGGCAGCGAGGCGCAGCCGCGGCCGGCCGCGGGCATCGCGGGCCAGGTCGATCCGGGCATCGTCGGTCGCCAGCTCGGCGGCCAGCCAGGGGCGGATCAGGGTTTCGGCCGACTGGCCACGTCGGTAGTCGCGCCAGGCGCAGCGGACCGGGCCTGTACGCAGGCTGCTATATGGGCTGAACATCCGCACTTGGCATGCCGCGGGGCGTCCAGCGTAAGCTAAAACGTCGGATACGCGATGCCGCCGGGGCGCGCGGGCCAGGTCACGAGGAGCGCAGTGCGGATGTCGGCAGTCGTGTGGGAACAGGGGGGCGTGGGGGAAGCGCAAGATGCCGGGCGGCTGCCGCTGGCCGCGGGCGAAGGCGCGCGCGCGGTCGCGTTCGGTGCGCAGGGCCCGGTGCCACTGGCGACGTTCCTGGCGCATGTGCGCGGTGTGGCCGCGATGCTGCCCGACGCGCCATGCGCGCTGAACCTGTGCGAGGACCGCTACCGCTTCCTGGTCGCGTTCTGCGCGGTTGCGCTGCGCGGGCAGACGACGCTGCTGCCGCCCTCGCGGACGCGCGGGGCGATCGACGACGTGCGGGCGCGCCACCCCGACAGTTACTGCGTCGGCGATCGCGGCGACTGCGGCTGCGAGGCCGGGGCCCCCGCATCGGGTGCGATGCCGCCGCATTATCTGCGCCTGCCCGAGGTCCTGCCCCTGGCGTTCGCCGACGATATGCCCACGCTTGCCGCCGATGCGGTGGTCGCGATCGGCTTCACCTCCGGCAGCACCGGCGTGCCGACCGCCAACGCCAAGACCTGGGGCAGCTTCCACGCCAGCACTGCGCAGAACCTGGCGGCGCTGGCCGATCTGCACGCTGGGGCGACGTTGCCGGTGGTGGCGACGGTGCCGCCGCAGCACATGTACGGCATGGAGATGTCGGTCCTGCTGCCTTTGCTGGGCAACGTGGCGGTGCATGACGCGCGACCGTTCTTCCCCGAAGACATCGCCGCGGCGCTGCGCGACGCAGCGGCGCCGGCCCTGCTGGTGACCACACCGGTGCACCTGCGCACGCTGGTCGAATCAGGCGTGGCACTGCCGCCGCTGGCCGCGATCGCGACCGCGACCGCGCCGCTGCCGCAGACGCTGGCCGCGCAGGCCGAGGCGCGCTTTGGGTGCGAGGTGCGCGAGCTGTTCGGCTCGACCGAGACCTGCATCTTTGCCCGCCGCCGGACCGCCTGCGAGACCGCCTGGACGCCGTTCGCGGGCGTGCGCCTGCAGCCTGTGCCCGACGGTACGCTGGTGACTGCGCCGCACCTGCCCGAGCCGCGGATGCTGGCCGACATCGTCGAGCTCGACGCCGACGGGCATTTCGTACTGCGCGGTCGCCAGGCCGACATGATCGAGATTGCGGGCAAGCGTGCGTCGCTGGCCGACCTCACCCGCCGGCTGTTGGCGATCGAGGGCGTGCGCGATGGCGTGATCTGCCAGGCGACGACCGCCGATGCCTACGGGGTGCGGCGGATCGCGGCCGTCGTGGTCGCCGATCCTGCGCTCGACGACGCGACGCTGCTGGCCGCGCTGCGCGAGAGCACCGATCCGGTGTTCCTGCCGCGGCGGCTGCGCCGGGTGGACGCGCTGCCGCGCAACGAGACCGGCAAGCTGCCGCGCGCCGCGCTGGACGCTCTGCTCGGCGACGCGGTGGTCTGAGCGCGTCGTCTGTGTGCTGACGGCCGCCGGCGTGCCCGGCGGTTCCTTTTCGCAGTTGGAGGTGGGCGGGTATGGAACCGACGTCGTTCTGGTCCTGGGTGTTCTATCTGTTCGTCGGCGGCATCGCCGGCTGGTTGGCGAGCCTGCTGATGCGCAGCCGCGGCCAGGGCATCGTGCTCAATATCGTGATCGGCGTCGTCGGCGGCTTCATCGGCGGCTGGCTGTTGCCCAGGATCGGGCTGAGCGTGGGCGGCGGTTGGCTCGGCTTCCTGGTCACTGCCTTCCTGGGCGCGGTCATCCTGCTGGCGATCGTCAACCTGTTCCGCCGCTGACCCCAAAACCGGGGTCAGAGTCGATTTTTAAAACCGGGGTCAGAGTGCAATTTTTGCGAGGCGAAATTGCACTCTGACCCCGGTTTTTGGAGCCGTGTCGGTGCGGCGCGTGTGTCTGCGTGTTCGCGCGGCTACCGGTCCAGCCGCAGTTCGACCCAGGCCGGTGCGTGGTCGCTGGGCCGGTCCCAGGTGCGCGGCTCGCGGTCGATGCCCGAAGCCAGCGCGCGGTCGCGCAGGGCATCGGAGACCAGGGTCAGATCGATGCGCAGGCCGAGGTCGCGGCGGAACGCGGCCTGTCGGTAGTCCCACCAGCTGAACATTCCGCCCTGCTCGTGGTGCAGACGGAACGCGTCGTGCAGGCCCAGTGCCTGCAGCCGGCGCAGCGCGTCGCGCTCGGCGCTCGAGGTGAGGATGTGGCTGTCGTTCCAGACCTCGGGGTCGTGCACGTCGCGCGCATCGGGCGCGATGTTGAAGTCGCCCAGCACCACCAGCTGCGGATGAGCCGCCAGTTCGCGCGCGACCCAGTCGTGCACCGCCTCGAGCCAGCGCAGCTTGTAGGCGTACTTCTCGGTGCCCACGTCCTGGCCGTTGACGACGTACAGGTCGATCACGCGCACGCCGTCGATCGTCGCCGCGATCACGCGCTTCTGGTCATCCTCGAAGCCGGGAATGCCGATCTGCACATCGGCGATCGCGCGCTCGCGCGCGAGCAACGCGACGCCGTTGTAGGTCTTCTGGCCGGAGAACACGCTGCGGTAGCCGAGTGCGGCAAGCGCCGAGTCGGGGAACTTCGCATCCTCGAGCTTGGTTTCCTGCAATCCGACGATGTCCGGCTGCGCTTCCCGCAGCCACTGCTCGAGGTGCGGCAGGCGCACATTGAGCGAATTGACGTTCCAACTGGCGATCTTCATTCAGTGGGTCACTTGTTGATGTCTTGGAGAGGCCGGGGGGCGGTCGGGTGTACCGACGCACGTGGTGGCCCTTACAGCCACGATCGCGGTGCTCGAGGCCGCAACGGTGCGCATTTCATCACACGCGTCCAGGCCGGCCTTCGTACGGCCTCGCGGCGTGCGGGCAATCAGCCGCATTCTATGCGGCAGAGACGATAAGTACCGGTGATCGGAATTGGCTAATAAATGGGAAATATGTGCTGACTCCGATATGGCATCGACTTGTCCAATAGCGTTGACAACGCAGTGCTAATGCCTGCGCCTGCGCCTGCGCCTGCTCCGTCGCCGCGGCCTGCCGGCGCCCACGCGCAGATCGCGACCGTAGAACAGACCAAGGCGCTGATCGTCCAGCGCTGCATCCGTCAGTCCGGGCCGGCGAGCGGCGCTTGTGCTGCGGCAGGTCTGAAGACCTGAGGGGGCGCGACGCGCCGCACTAGGCTGCGCGCATGCCGTTCAACGCGCGCTGCCGGATGCGTGCATGCGCAGCGTGGCGGTGGTGCCGCCGCCCGGCGCCGATTCGATCTCCAGCGCCCAGCCCAGGTGTTCGCAGACGCGCGCGATCAGTTCCAGGCCGATGCCGTCGCCCACAGGGGCCGCGCTGCGCGCCATGCGCGAGTAGATCGTGCTGATCTGCTCGGGCGACATGCCGTGGCCAGGGTCGCGGATGACGACGGTCGCGTCGGCATGCAGGGCGATCTCGATCCGGCCGTCGTCGCTGTGTTCGATCGCGTTGCGCAGCAGGTTGCCCACCGTCGCGCGGACCACGCCGGGCGGGGCGAGGATCGTGCACGGTTGCGGTGCGTGCAGGACGATCTCCAGCGCCTTGTCGCGGGTGAGGTGGCGGTGGTCGTCGATGATCGCCGGCAGCAACGCCGACAGTTCGATCGGGTGGCCGGCCTGCAGCAGACGCGCCGGATCCTTGGCCAGTGCCAGCAGCAGTGCGATCAGGCGGTCCATGTCGTTGGCGGTGTGGCGGATGCGCCGCAACTGGTGCGCGGTCGTGGCCGGCACGTCCGGGGTGGCGAGTGCGAGCTCGGCGGCGCCCGACATCACCGCCACCGGTGTGCGCAGTTCGTGGCTGGCAGTGCGGATGAACGCCCGCTCGCGTTCGACGAAGCGCTCGTTGCGTTGCAGGTAGTCGTTGAGCGCCGCGGCGATGACCTCCAGTTCCGAGCTGGCCTGCGGCCCGGGCACGACGCGTTGCCCGGCGCGGTCGGGCGAGAGCGCGGCGATGTCGCGCGCCAGCGTCGTCAGCGGACGCAGGGCGCGTCCAAGGCCCACCGCCATCACCGCACCCATCAGCAGCACCAGCAGGATCGACGAGCCGAGGATGAACAGCGTCAGCCGGTCTTCCTCGCGTTCCATCTCGGTGATGTCCAACGTCAGCACGTGGCGCAGGCCATCGACATGCGCCACCAGCACCAGCAGCTCGGTGCCGTCGGCCAGTTCGACCTCGTCGTGGATGCCGTCCGGCAGGCGGCGGGTCTCAGGTGGCGCGCCGGCCTGCCCGACGTACAGGCGCAGACTGTCCGAATCGCTCCAGCAGTACTGCGGGTCGCTGGCGCGCCGCTCGAGGTGGCGGGCGAACTCGGTGCGGAGCATCGAATCCCACAACCTGCGTTCGGCGTACTCGTTGACCAGGAAGCCGTGCAGTGACACGGCGGTCGTCAGCAGCAGCGCGTAGGCTGCCAGCCAGTAAAGGATGCGGGTGCGCAGACTGCGGGTCCGACTCATTCGGGCGGGCACGCGTCCGGGGGCGCAACGAGCCGGTAGCCGTAGCGCGGAAGGGTGCGGATCAGCTTGACCGCGAACGGGCCGTCGACGCTGCGGCGCAGGTCGTAGACATGCGAGCGGAGCATGTCGCCATCGGGCGGGGCGTCGCCCCACAGCGCGTGTTCGAGCTGCCGGCGTTCGACCGCAGCGGGGCTGGCTTGCATCAGCGTCTCGAGCAGTTTGCGCCCGGCCGGGTACAGGTGCAGGACCTGGCCGGCACGCGTGGCTTCCAGCGTGTCCAGATCCAGGCGCAGATCGTGGATCTGCAGCGCGCGCGGACTGCGCCGGCCGCGCGCGCGCGCGAGCACCGCATCGAGCCGGACCTCGAGCTCGGGCAGGGCGAAGGGTTTGGTCAGGTAGTCGTCGGCACCGGCGCGGAAGCCGACGAGCTTGTCGTGCAGGTCGTCGCGCGCGGTGAGCATGATCACCGGCGTATCGATCGCATGCTCGCGCAGCCGTTGCAGCAGCGTGCAGCCGTCCAGCCGCGGCAGCATCCAGTCCAGGATGATCGCGTCGTAGCGCTGGGTCACCGCCAGATGCAGGCCGACGATGCCGTCCGGCGCGGCGTCCATCTCATGGCCACGCGGTTCGAAGTATTCGAACAGGTTGCCGACAAGGTTGCGGTTGTCCTCGACCACGAGCAGTCGCATCGGTCCTTCCCACAGGGTCGTGCCCGGTATCTGCGTCCGATGATACGGGCGGCGGTCGCGGCGTTACGACAGATTTCCGACATCTTTCCCATGCGCTTCCGACAGGCCGCTGGCGATCCTGTCGCCACCGCCCCCTGCCGGCGGATGGAATCGGCGATGACCAGGCTGCACGGGACGCTCGCCCGGCTCCGCCCTGTACTGGGGATCTGCGCGCTTGGCCTGCTGCTGCTGAGCCTCTCGCGGCTGGGCCTGGCGGCCTGGCACCACACCCGGGTCACCGCAGTCGACGGCTGGGCGCAGGTGCTGTTGCAGGGCCTGCGGGTGGACATCGCCAGCGTCTGCCTGCTGTTCGGCCCGCTCGCCGCGCTCCTGATACTGCTGCCCGCGCGCGTGCTCGCCTGGCGCGCGGTGCGCGGCGCGGTGATCGCGTGGTTGGTCGCAGGCGCCACGCTGCTGGCCGGCCTGGAGCTCGCCACCCCTGGCTTCATGCAGGAGTACGGGTTGCGTCCCAACCGCCTGTTCGTCGAGTACCTGGCCTATCCGCGCGAAGTGCTGTCGATGCTGGCCGGCGGCCGCCTGTTGGAATGCGTCGTGGTGCTGGGGCTCACCGGTGTCGTGATCTGGGGCAGCGCCCGCCTCGTGCGCCGTTGGTGGCCGCGGGACGATGTGCCCCTGCCTGGATTGCCGGTGCGCGCGGCGCTGGCGCTGCTGGTGCTCGCGCTGGCGGCGCTAGGGGTGCGCTCGACCCTGGGGCATCGGCCGATGAACCCCGCGATGCTGGCCTTCAGCAGCGACCCCACAGTCAACACGTTGCCGTTGAACTCGTTCTACTCGCTGGGCGACGCCGTGCGTGGGTGGCTGCGCCACGAGGACAGCGCGCAGGCGCTGTACGGCGAGTTGCCCGATGCGGAGGTGCTCGCGACGGTGCGCCGCGACACCGGCCTGCCGGCGGCCGCGTTCGCCGATCCGGCGATCCCCACGCTCGCTGCGCGCACGCCCAGTTGGCAGGGGCGGCCGAAGAACCTGGTCATCGTGCTCGAGGAGAGCCTCGGGGCGCAGTTCATCGGCAGCCTGGGCGGGCGCCCGCTGTCGCCGCACTACGATGCACTTTCGCGCCAGGGCTGGGCGTTCACCCGCCTCTATGCGACCGGCACGCGTTCGGTGCGGGGCATCGAGGCAGTCGTCGCCGGGTTCGCGCCGACCCCGGCGCAGGCTGTGGTCAAGCGGCAGGGCAGCCAGCATGGCTTCTTCACGCTGGCCGAAGTGCTGCGCCGGCGCGGTTACGACACCACGTTCTACTACGGCGGCGAGAGTCACTTCGACAACATGCGCGGGTTCTTCCTGGGCAATGGCTTCGGTCGCGTGATCGAGCAGCGCGACTACCGCAACCCGACCTTCGTCGGCGCCTGGGGCGTGTCGGACGAGGATCTGTTCGCGCGCGCCGACAGCGAGTTCGCGCGCCTGCACGCCGAGGGCAAGCCGTTCTTCGGCTTTGTGTTCACTTCCAGCAATCACGACCCCTTCGAGTTCCCGGAAGGGCGCATCGCACCCTACGAGCAGCCGCTGCACACGCGCGACAACGCCGCCAAGTACGCCGACCATGCGCTGGGCGGGTTCTTCGCGCGCGCGATGGCCAGCGACTACTGGCAGGACACCGTCTTCCTGGTCGTGGCCGACCACGACTCGCGGGTGTTCGGCCGCGACCTGGTGCCGATCGACAACTTCCACATTCCGGGCCTGATCCTCGGCCAGGGCATCGCGCCGCGCCGCGACGACCGCATCGCCAGCCAGATCGATCTCGGACCGACGCTGCTGTCGCTGATCGGCATCGGTGATGCCACGCCGATGACCGGTCGCGATCTCTCCGATCCGCACATCAGCCTGCCGGGACGGGCGCTGATGCAGTACGACCGCAACTTCGCGTGGCTGCAGGGCGAGGACGTGGTCGTGTTCCAGCCGGACAAGCCGCCGAGCCAGTACCGCTACACGCCCGGGACCGGGGTGCTGCGCCCGGCCGCGCTGTCGCCGACGCTGGCCCGGCAGGCGCATGCCCAGGCACTGTGGGGCTCGCTCGCCTACGACCGCGGCTGGTACCGGCTGCCGTCCGCGCGCTGAGTCCTCGCGCAGGCGCCGGTCCCGGCGCAGGAGCGGATCGCAGCGCCGCGGCCTCTGCGCGAGGGGGCAAAGCCGTGCCCGGGCAGGCATACTCGCGCGATGAACCTGCGCCCTTATCGCAACATCGCTCCGCAGCTCGGCGCCCGCGTCTATGTCGATCCGGCCGCGACCGTGATCGGCGACGTGCATCTGGGCGACGACGTCTCGGTCTGGCCCGGCACGGTGATCCGCGGCGACGTCAACCACGTGCGCATCGGCGCGCGTACCAGCGTGCAGGACGGCACGGTGATCCACGTCAGCCACGCCGGCCCGCATGCCAAGCTCGGCGGCTTTGCGACGATCGTCGGCAGCGACGTCACGGTCGGCCACAAGGCGATCCTGCATGCCTGCACGATCGGCGACGCGGTGCTGGTGGGCATGGGCGCGATCGTGCTCGACGGCGTCGTGGTCGGCCGTCACGCGATGATTGGCGCCGGCGCGGTGGTGCCGCCGGGCCGGGAGATCGGCGAGGGCGAGCTGTGGGTCGGCAATCCGGCGCGCTGCGTGCGCCGGCTCACCGAGGCGCAGATCGAGGGGCTGCGCTACAGCGCGGCACACTACGTCCGGCTCAAGGACGAGTATCTGGCCGCAATGGCGGCCTGAGCGGGACGACGTACGACGCATGAGCGATACGGAGCAGGGGCGCAGGGAGGCCGCGACCGCAGCGCGCACGCAGGCGCCCATGGCCCTGCTCGACACCGTGCGCGAGGTGCACACGCCCGAGGGCGTGGCGCTGCAACTGCCGGCGGCCGGCCCGGTGCCGCGCGCGGTCGCCTGGCTGATCGACCTGGGCATCCGCGGCGTCCTGCTGCTGGCCGCGGCGATCGTGCTCGGTCTGCTGGGCCGGGTCGGCTCGGGCGTCTACATGGTCACGCTATTCGTGATCTTCTGGGGCTACCCGGTGCTGTTCGAGGCCCTGGCCGGCGGCCGGACTCCGGGAAAGCGCGCGTTGTCATTGCGCGTGGTCTCGGCCGACGGCGCACCGATCGGCTGGATGGCCAGCTTCGTGCGCAACCTGATGCGGACCGTCGACATGCTGCCGATGGGCTACGGCGCGGGTCTGGTGGCCTGCCTGGCCGATCCCTGGAGTCGGCGGCTGGGCGACATGGTCGCCGGCACACTGGTGATCCATGCCCCCGCGACCGGACCTTGCCGACCGCGCTGGAGCTGCAGCCGCAGGCCCCGGCCGTGCCGCTGCAGGCGCATGAGCAGATCGCGGTGATCGCGTTCGCCGAACGCGCGGGCACGCTCACGCCCGGACGGCAGCAGGAACTGGCCGACGTGGTCGCGCCGGTGACCGGCGCGCGTGGCGAGATGGGCGTGCTGCGCCTGCTGGGCATCGCGAACTGGCTGCTGGGGCGCCGCGCATGAGGCAGGACAGCTTCGTCGCTCGGCACGCGGCCGAATGGGATGCCTTCGAGCGCTGGCTCGATGCCCGCGCGGCCAGCCCTTGGCGCGCACGCCGCCACCGCAGCGACTGGGACGGCCTGAGCGACGAGGAGATCCCGTCGCGCTACCGCCGGCTGTGTCAGCAACAGGCGCTCGCGCGCCGGCGCGGCTACAGCCCGCAGCTCACCGCCCGGCTGCAGGCGCTGATGCAGCGCGGCCACGCGGTGATGTACCGCCCGCCGCCGCCGCCCTGGCGGCGCGCGTTGCTGTTCCTGCTGGCCGAGTTCCCGCGCCTGGTGCGTGCCCAGCGTGGTTGTCTGTGGGCGTCGCTGGCCTTGTTCGCGTTGCCGATGGCGCTGTTGTTCGCGCTGGTGCTGCGATGGCCGGAGCTGGCCTATACGGTGCTCTCGCCGTCGCAGCTGGCGCAGATGGAATCGATGTACGACCCGGCGGGGGCGGACATGGCCTTCCAGCGTTCGGGCCAGACCGATGTGCAGATGTTCGGCTTTTACATCTGGAACAACGTCAGCATCGGATTCCGCACCTTCGCCAGTGGGCTGCTGGCGGGCGTCGGCACGATATTCGTGCTGCTGTTCAACGGCGTGTTCTTCGGCGTGGTCGCCGGCCATTTGCAGGCGATCGGTCACGGCGGCCCGTTCTGGCGCTTCGTGGCCGGCCACTCGGCGCCCGAGCTCACCGCGATCGTGATCGCCGGTGCCGGCGGCCTGCGGTTGGGCCTGGCGCTGGTCGCGCCGGGCCCGTTGCGGCGGCTCGATGCGCTGGTGCAGGCCGGACGCGATGGCGGCCGGTTGTGCATCGGCATCCTGGTGATGCTGGTGTTCGCGGCGTTCGTCGAGGCGTTCTGGTCGTCGACCGGGGCGATTCCCGATCCCGTGCGCTTCGGCGTCGGCGGCGGGCTGTGGCTGCTGGTGTTGCTGTGGCTGTGGCGCGGCGGACGTGGGGGCGTGGATGCGCGTTGAGTCGGTCCAGGTCGAGCTGCGCCCGCGCACCGGCTGGGAAGCAATGGAGCTGGGCAACGCGCTGGTGCGCCGGCATGCGGCTGCGATCTGGGGGCCGTGGCTGGCGTGCGCGCTGCCGCTGTTTGTCGCGGTCAACGCCGCGGCCTGGGCGATCGACCGCCTGTGGCTGGCGACGCTGGCGCTGTGGTGGCTGGCGCCGCTGCTCGACCGGATTCCGTTGTTCGTGCTTTCGCGCGCGGTGTTCGGCGCCGCGCCGCGGCCGCGGCAGACGCTCGCCGCGCAGCTGCGCTGGGGCTGGCGTCCGATCCTCGCCTACCTGACTTGGCGGCGGTTCAGTCCGTGGCGGACGGTGGCGCTGCCGGTCGCACTGCTCGAAGGCCTGACCGGGCCGGCGCTGGCGCAGCGCCGGCGGCTGCTGATCGACGGCGTTGGCGGGCATGCGCTGCTGCTGGCCATCGTCGGTCAGCTGTTCGTCGGCGTGCTGGTGCTGTCGCTGGTCTCGCTGGTGCTGCTGTTCGTGCCCGCCGAGCTGCTGTCGGAGTCGGCGCGCGCGATGTGGGCGCTGATCACCCAGCAGCCCCCACGCTGGGCGCAGGTGCTGGGCAATCTGGCGCTGTGGCTGGCGATCGGCCTGGTCGCGCCGTTCCAGGTCGGCGCCGGGTTCGGGCTGTACCTCAACCGGCGCACGCAGCTGGAGGCCTGGGATCTGGAGATCGCGTTCCGGCGGCTGCGCGCGCGGATCGCGCCGACGGCCTCGACCTTCACGGTCGCGCTGTTGGCGGGTCTGCTGCTGGCCGCCGGCCCGTCGCAGGCGCAACAGGCCCCGGCCGACGACCCGCTGGCGCCGACCAAGACCTGGACGCCCGAGGACCGGGATCGGGACCGAAACCGGGACCACGAGACGGACGCGGCGGCGGTCTCGTTGCAGGACGTGTTCGACGACCAGCTCGCGCAGGATGCGGATTTCGGCCAGTCCGTCGAGCGCGCGTATACCGATCCCCTGCTCGACAACCGGCGGATCGAACGGCGTTGGCAGCCCAAAACGCGCGAGGACAAGGCGCGCAATCGCAGCAGCACGCTCGATCCGGGGGTGTTCGCGGCGATTGCACAGGTGCTCGCGCTGATCGCCGAGTACGGGCTGTGGATCGTGTTCGGCCTGATCGTGCTGGCCTTGGTGCTGACCGCACGCCGCTGGTGGCCGTGGATGCGCGACGGGCTCGCCGCAACGGACGCGCCCAGCGAAATCGTCGTCGATGCGGCGCCACCGCTGCCCGAGGCCTTGCCCGACGATCTGGTGACGACTGCGCGGACGCTGTGGCGTGAGGGCCAGCGGCGGCGCGCACTTGCGCTGCTCTACCGCGGCAGCGTCGAGGCGATGGCCGAACGGGCCGGGGTGACCCTGGTCCCGGGCGCGACCGAGGCGCAGTGCCTGCGGGCGTCGCGGCGTCTGCCCGAGGCCAGCGACCGTGATGCGTTTGCGGGCATGGTGCGGGTCTGGCAGCGCGCCGCGTACGGTGGGCGGCTGCCCGACGACGAGGGCTTCGAGGCGCTCGTTGCCGCGTTGGCGCCGCGTTTCGGGTGGGCGTCCTGATGGGCTGGCCGACGCGCATCGGACTGGGGGTGCTGGCGGCGCTCGTGCTCGCGTTGAGCGTGGCGTGGTTCCTGCACACCCACGAGCGCGTGGACGAGGAGCGCACGCTGCCGCCGCGCGGCGAGGCGGCCTACAACCCGCTGTACGCGTTGCGCCAGACGCTGCGTGAGGCCGGGGTGCCGGCGCAGTCGCGCCAGCGCCTGCGCCTGGACACGATCGCGCTGGGGCCGCGCGACACGCTGCTGATCTACGGCGATCCGGGGACAATGACGCCGGCTGAGATCGCGACCGTGGTCGACTGGGTCGACGGCGGCGGTCATCTGGTGGTGCGCACGCCGCCGCCGCGGCTGCGCGACGGGGCGACGCGGCCGCGGACCTTGCTCGGCGAACTGGGCGTGCGGCTGATCGACGGCGCCGGGGTCTGCGAACACCTGCGCATCGAAGGCCAGCCGCCGCATACCGAGTTCTGCGGGGGCGCCGCTTCGAGCTCGACGGGGGCGAGCCGTGGCTGGCCTGGGGCGACCCGGACGGCCATCTGGCCTATGCCCGTTTTGCCCACGGCGAGGGCTGGGTCGATGTACTCGCCGACATGGATTTCCTCGCCAACGATGCGCTGCGCGAGGGCCCGCACTGGATGCTCGCGCGCCAAGTGCTGGCGCCGAACTGGGGCGAGGGGACGGTCCACCTCGTCTACGCGGCCAGCGTGCCGCCGCTGTGGTACCTGCTGCTGACGCGCGGCTGGATGGCCTGGGGGCCGCTGCTGCTGGCACTGGCCGCCTGGCTGTGGATGCGCACGCAGCGGTTGGGCCCGTTGCGGCCGTCTCCGCCGGCCGCACGGCGCGCGCTGCTCGAACACGTGCGCGCCAGTGGCGAGCACCTGGTGCGCTACGGCCGTGCGCCGTTGCTTTACGAGGCAGTCCGCGAGGCGTTCCTGGCGCGCCTGCGCCGGCGTGACCCACTGGCCGCCTCGCTCGAGGGCGAGGCCCGCGACCAGGCCATTGCCGCGCGCACCGGCCTGTCCCCGCGCGAGGTCCGCCAGGCCCTGCTCGCGCCCCGTCCCGACGATGCGAAGGCGTTGCGCCAGCGCATCGCCCGCCTGATCCAGATGCGATCGAACCTCACGAGACTCCGACCATGAGCGAACTGCCTGTGTCCCCGCCCGCGCCGATCACCGGCGATGCCCTCGCCGAACGCGTCGCCGCCGTCCGCGACGAGGTCGCCAAGGCCTTCATCGGCCAGCCCGAGGTGCTCGACCAGATCCTGGTCGCCCTGCTGGCCGGCGGCCACGTGCTGCTCGAAGGCGTGCCGGGCCTGGGCAAGACGCTGCTGGTGCGTGCGCTGGCGACCGCGCTGGGCTGCAACTTCGCGCGTGTGCAGTTCACGCCCGACCTGATGCCCAGCGATGTCAGCGGCCATGCCGTGTGGGACACCAAGAGCGAGACCTTCGTCGTGCGCCGCGGGCCGATCTTCACCAACCTGCTGCTGGCCGACGAGATCAACCGTGCACCGGCCAAGACCCAGTCTGCGCTGCTGGAGGCGATGCAGGAACAGCAGGTCACGATCGAAGGCCACAGCTTCGAACTGCCGCCGCCGTTCATGACCCTGGCCACGCAGAACCCTGTGGAGCAGGAAGGCACGTACCCGTTGCCCGAGGCGCAGCTCGATCGCTTCCTGCTCAAGGTGCTGATCGACTACCCCGAGCACGAGGACGAGGTCGCGATGGTGACCGCGATCAGCGGCGGCAAGGTCGCGGCCGATTTCGACCTGTCGCAGCTGGCGACGGTGCTGGCGCCGGGCGAGATCGTCGCGCTGCAGCAGGGCACCGCGGCGACCGTCGTCGATGCCGCGGTCGTCGACTACGCCGTGCGTATCGCCGGCGCGACCCGCCGTTGGCCGGGCATCGCGCTGGGCGCCGGTCCCCGTGGCAGCTTGGCGCTGATCCGCACCGGGCGCGCGCAGGCGGTGCTGGCCGGACGCGATTTCGTGACCCCCGACGACATCCGCGAGATCGCCACGCCCGCGCTGCGCCATCGCATCGCGCTTGCGCCGGAACTGCAGATCGAAGGTCAGGATGCCGACCAGGTGCTGCAGGCGGTGCTGGCCAAGGTCGACGCGCCGCGCCGATGACCTCGGGCGTTCGCCAACGCGGAATGCAGACATGAGGCCGGCGCCGGTCCTGATCGGGCTGCTCGTGGTCTGGGGCCTGGCCGGGGTGGCGGCCTCGCTGTGGCCGCCTGCGGTGCTGCCATGGCAGGCGATCGGTGCGCTCTTGCTGGCGCTGTCGATCGGTGACCTCGCATTGCTGGCGCGCCGACCCACGCCGGATGTCGTGCGCACGGTACCCGAGGCTTGGCCGATCGGTGTGACCCGCCCGGCGGTGCTGCAGATCGAGGGCGGCGCACGCGTGCAGCATCTGGATGTGCACGACCTGCATCCGCCGGACTGGGAGGTCACGGGCCTGCCGCGGCGGCTGCGACTCGCGCCGGGCACCGTCGCCCGGGTCGAATACCGGCTGCGCCCGATCCGGCGCGGCGAGGCCGCATTCGACGGCGTGCAACTGCGTCTGCGCTCGCCGCTGGGCCTGTGGCGGCAGCGGCGCGATGCCGGTACGCGGCAGCGCGTGCGCGTGTTCCCGAACTTCGCCCCGTTGACCCGGCTTGCGCTGCTCAGCGCCGACCAGGCCTCGCGGCTGGTCGGCGCGCACATCAAGCGGCGACGCGGCGAAGGCACCGATTTCCACCAGATGCGCGAGTATCGCATCGGCGACAGCCTGCGCCAGATCGATTGGAAGGCCAGTTCGCGCGCACGCAAGCTGATCTCGCGCGAGTATCAGGACGAGAAGAACCAGCAACTGATCGTCGTGCTCGACACCGGGCGACGGATGCTCGCCCAGGACGGTGCGCTGTCGCACTTCGACCACGCACTCGATGCTGCGCTCGTCGTGTCCTATCTCGCGTTGCGCCAGGGCGATGCGGTCGGCCTGCTGGCAACCGGCGGCGACGCGCGCTGGATGGCGCCGCAGCGCGGCATGGGCGCGGTCGACACGCTGCTGCGGGTGAGCTACGACCTGCAACCGCAGGCGGTGGCGACCGACTACCTGGCCGCGGCGACCGAGCTGTCGCTGCGTCAGCGTCGGCGCGGCCTGCTGATGCTGGTGACCAACCTGCGCGACGAGGACATCGAGGATGTGCTGGCAGCCGTGCGCATGTTGCAGAAGCGGCACCTGGTCGTCGTCGCCTCGCTGCGCGAGCGCGCGCTCGACGAGGTGCTCGATGCCGAAGTGCGCGATCACGACGACGCCGTGCGCGCCGGTGCCACCGCGCGCTATCTGGCCCAGCGCAAGGCCGCGCACGATGCGTTGCGCAACCATCGCGTGACCGTGCTCGACGTCACCGGCGAGCAGCTGCCGTCCGCGCTCGTCGAACGCTATCTGGCGATCAAGCGCGACGGCATGTTGTGAGGCGGGCGGTTAGTTCACGCGATGCGCATGCGACCGCGCTAGGCTGCCCACGCGCGCCAGGACGCCGCGCAGGGGGAGGGTCCGGCCGCGATGCCCGCCATCGGAGGAATCGCCATGCTTACCGTTTGTCCCCAAATCCCATCCGCGGCCGATCGCCGTGTGTGCGCGCTGCGTCTTGTCGTGGCCACTGCACTGCTCGCCCTGCTGTCGGCCTGCGCGGCCACGGTGCAGCGGCCGGCCGGCGTGCCGGAGGAACCGGTCGTGTTCGGGGGCGATGTGCGTCAGGTTGTGCTGGTGGTCGAGGGCAGCGATACCGCACGTGCGTCCGACGACTGGTCGCAGTTCCGTGCGCTGTGGGACGAGGCGATCCGCAATGCGACGTCGGCCGCCGGGATGCAGGGCAGCGTGCGCGACAGCCGGCCGGCCACGCTTGATCCGCCCGGGGTCGTGGTGGTGCTGCGCGTGGACAGCTACCGCTATGTGTCGACCGGCGCCCGCATCGGCCTGGGCGTGATGACCGGCAACGCGCATATCAAGGCCAGCGCGCAATTCGTGAAGCAACCCGGGGGACAGGTCGTCGCCACGCGCAGCTACGACACGACGTCGAGCGCCTGGCAGGGCATCTTCGCGCCGATGACCACCAAGCAGGTGCAGGCGATCGCCGACCGCATCGTGGCCGAGGTCCGCGCCGGCAGTTGATCGGCCGGCGTGGTGCCCAGTCGGGTCAGCCGCCGAGGTGGAAGTAGGGCTCGACCGTGCCCTTGAGCTTGACCGTCAGCGGCTGGCCGCGGCGGTCGAGTGCACGGCCGGCCGCGACCCGGATCCAGCCTTCGCTGACGCAGTATTCCTCGACGTCGCGGCGCTCGTTGCCGTTGAACCGGATGCCGATACCGCGGTTCATCGCGTCCGCATCGTAGTACGGGCTGCGCGGGTCGTTGGACAGGCGGTCGGGTGGGGTGTCGGTCATGATGGTCGAAAATCGTGATCGGAAAGGGCGGAAGGATACCGCCGCCGAACGTCGGCTTCATCCGTGGCGCTGCGCTCAGGGCGCCAGGCCGCGTCCCTGGCGCCGCGCGTTGTCGATCACCGCGCGGACCAGCGCACGGTCATTGTGGCGCGAGATCGGCATCGCCCCCAGCGCGATCGCGCGGTCGCGCAATGCGGCGGTGACGTCGTAGTGCGCACCGCTGGTGCGGTTCTGGAACGCGCGGCGCGGGATACCGAGCTGCGCGGCGAAGGCATGCAGCTCGTCGAGCGTGTCCGCCAGCAGGTGCGCCCAGCGTTCGCCGCGCCACAGGTGCACGGCATCGTCGACGTAGACGGTCATGCGAGATCTGCACATCGGCATCATTGCCGGTTGTCCATGATAGCGCCCGGATGCGGCCGCGCACCTGGGACGGCCGTGTGTTTCCTGGCATCGAATGGCCTGCGGCGCGCGCGTGTCGCATATCGTGTCCTGGCTGAAAACCCCGGGTTTTTCCCTGCGTTTTTTGCGTATTCGCATTCCGCCGGATTTGGGCTTGGCGCTGCGAATCGTTAAAATGGCCGATTCGTGTCGATTCATCGAGTGCTTCGAGGAGGGCAGACCTGTTGTGATGATGCGTGGTTCCAGATGGTTGTTATGTGGTGTCCTGGCAGGCGCAATGCCTGTCGTGTCGGCAGATGACGGTGCCGATGCCGGACGCAGTCTCGATCTTGGCGGCGCGGTCCGCTTCAACTACGGATGGCTCGACTATGGGCCGACCAGCGGCCTGCAGACCGAACTGGTCCGGGTCGACGCCAAAGGCCATGTTGGCCCTGCCTTCTTCTCCCTGCAGTACCGCTGGTACGACGGCTTCGACGCCATCCATCACGCCTACGCGGGTTGGCGCCTGGAGGACGGCCGCGATGGCGGCCCAGTGTCCGATATCCGCGCCGGTGTCCAGCAGGTGCCGTTCGGCCTGTTGCCGACGGCCTCGCACAGTTTCTGGTTCGGCTCCGGCTATTACCTGGGCATCGAGGACGACTACGACCTGGGCGTGGTCTGGCAGCGCCAGCACGGCGCGCATCAGTGGCATGCGGGTGTGTTCTCTGGCGATGAGTACGGCACCGGCGCCAATTTCGACCGTTATTCCTTCGATGTCGCGACGACCGAGGACCTGCCTTATCGCGAGCGCGAACGCGCGATCGTGCGCTACGAGCGCAGCGGCACGAGCGGCGGCTGGGAGACGGCCTATGGCGTGTCGGCATTCGCTGGCCGCATCGAGAATCGTATCGACGGTCGCAAGCACGATCACACTGGCGCCGCGCTGCATGGGCAATGGACCCGCGGTCCATTGACGCTGCAGGCGCAATGGGCGCGCTACCGCTACGACAACCCCGAGTCGCGAATCGCGATGTCGGCCTTCATGTTTCCGTTCGAGATCGCCTCGCAGGCCGATGTGCCGACGTTCAACGTCGCCTGGGACGTGCAGCGCACCGGCTGGTTCGACAGCATCACCTGCTACAACAATGCCAGCGCGACGCTGCCGGTGGGCGGCGATCCGGGCCTGCGCGACTCGATCCAGAACGTCACCGGCTGCAGCTTCGGCAAGGGCGTGATGCTGACCTACGTCGACTGGATCGCCGGCAAGAACATGTGGTTCGCCGGCGGCCCGGGTATCGGCGTGCGCGATCCGGCCAACGACGGCTGGCACTCCCGGCTCAACGTCAACATCGGCTTCTACTTCTGATCGCAGGCCGGGCGCTGCCCGGCCCACGCTCCGGTGGCGGCCTTGCCGCCGCTTTCACCTGGACACGGCGGCGCCTGGCACAGGCTGCAGCCCGACGCCGTGCCCCGCATGAGGACTTTCCATGAACGACTCTCCCGCGCATCCGGCCCCTGAGCCGGCCGCACCGCCGGAACGCTGGCACTCGCGCATTCTCGGCCCGGTCTTCTACCCGTCGGCGTTGATTGTGCTGGCCCTGGTGGTGCTTTCGTTCGTCGTGCCCGAAGCGACCGAAACCGCGTTCGGCCATGCCAAGACCTGGGTCGCCAATGACGCGGGCTGGTTCACCGTGCTCGCGGTGGCGGGCTTTCTGGTGTTCATCATCGGCATCGCGGTCAGCGGTTTTGGCCGGATCAAACTCGGGCCCGATCACAGCCGGCCCGACTACAACTACGTCACTTGGTTCGCGATGCTGTTCGCGGCGGGTATGGGCATCGGTCTGATGTTTTTCGGCGTGGCCGAACCGATCATGCATTACGCCGAGCCGCCGATCGGCGATGCGCAGACGATCGCCGCCGCGCGCCAGGCCATGCGCATCACCTTCTTCCACTGGGGCATCCATGCCTGGGCGATCTATGCAGTGGTGGCGCTGTCGCTGGCCTACTTCGCCTATCGCCACGGGCTCCCACTGCGGATCCGCTCGTCGCTGTACCCGATCATCGGCGAGCGCATCCACGGCCCGATCGGCCACGCGGTCGACACCTTCGCGGTTCTGGGCACGATCTTCGGTCTGGCGACCTCGCTGGGTCTGGGCGTGATCCAGATCAACGCCGGCCTGAACTATCTGTTCGACATCGCAGTGGGGACGACGACGCAGATCGTGTTGATCACGGTGATCACGCTGATCGCGACCGGTTCGGTGGTCAGCGGCCTGGATCGTGGCGTGCGCCGGCTGTCGGAGCTCAACATGATCATGGCAGTCGCGCTGCTGGCGTTCGTGCTGATCGCCGGGCCGACGGTCTACCTGATGCAGACCTTCGTGCAGAACACCGGCATGTACGTGTCGAACCTGTTCTCGATGACCTTCAACCTCTACGCCTACGAGCCGACCAGCTGGCTGGGTGGCTGGACGTTGTTCTACTGGGGCTGGTGGATCGCCTGGTCGCCGTTCGTGGGCATGTTCATCGCGCGCATCTCGCGCGGCCGTACGATCCGCGAGTTTGTCGTCGGCGTGCTGCTCGTGCCGCTCGGCTTCACGTTCCTGTGGATGACCATCTACGGCAACACGGCCTTGCACATGGTCATGGTCGACGGCGTGACCCAACTGGTGGATGCGGTGGCCGCCGACAGCTCGGTGGCGATCTTCCAGTTCCTGGAAAACCTGCCGTTCTCGACGCTGACCTCGGGTCTGGCGACGGCGCTGGTGGTGATCTTCTTCGTGACCTCGTCGGATTCGGGCTCGCTGGTCATCGACATGCTCACCACCAAGGGCGAGGAGGAATCGCCGGTGTGGCAGCGCATCTTCTGGGCGCTGGCCGAAGGTGCGGTCGCGATCGCGTTGCTGCTGGCCGGTGGTCTGGCGGCGCTGCAGGCCGCGACGATCGCCTCGGCGTTGCCGTTCACCGTGGTCATGATCCTGATGTGCTGGGGCATGGTGCGCGCGATGCGTCTGGAGGTGGTCAAGCAGGTGAGCACCCGAGAGGCACGGTTGGCGCCGACGGGCCTGGGCGGTGGCGGCGACTGGAAGGTGCGCCTGCGCGCGCTCGCCCATCACCCGCTGCAGAAGGAGGTGCTGGCGTACCTGCAGTCGCAGGTCCGGCCTGCGTTCGAAGATGTGGCCGCCGAACTGCGCAAGCAGGCCCTCGAAGTGCAGGTCGACAGCGGCGAGGACGGCCGGGTCTGGCTGCAGGTCGGCCATGGCGAGGAGATGGACTTCTACTATTCCGTGCGGCCGATCCCGTATGAGCCGCCGAGCTTCATGCTCGACGACCCGCGCCGGCGCAGGAAGGATTCCGATCGCTACTATCGCGCCGAGGTGCATCTGCGCGAGGGCGGGCAGGATTACGATGTGATGGGCTGGCGTCGCGACGAGCTGATCCACGACGTGCTCGACCAGTACCAGCGCCACATCCACTTCCTCAACGTGGTGCGCTAGCACCCCGCAGGAGCGTCACGCAAAAGGCCGCGCAGATGCGCGGCCTTTTGTTGTCGGGCGCTTCCCCCGAGCCCCGTATGCCCGGGGGGCCTTCAACGCTGGACGAGCGCCGGCCGCAGTTCGCGCCGCAGCCAGTCGTCGATGAGTTGCTTCTCGTAACGCAAGGCGTCGCTGCTCATGGTGCTGCCGGCGCGCTGCAGGAAGCCCATGTCGCGCAGTTCGCGCGGCCCTTCGGCGACGATCGTGCCGGACGCGTCGCGCAGCACGAAGTCCAGATCGATCCGCGGCGGGTAGTGGTCCTTGACGATGCGGACATGGTCGAGCTGCGGGCCACGCCAGGGCTCGTACATGCCGGCGCGGCGGATGTCGTTGATCGTGACCTCGAGCGTGCTGCCGGGCGGCAACTCGCGCTCGGCGCGTCGGCGGATGTGCTCGGCGATCTGCACGACCCAGTTGCCGCGACGCGCCTCCCAGCGATTGCCGCTCTGGCGGATGTCGGAGAACGCGTCCGGGTCGCCCCATTGCACCGACACCGGACTGTCTCCGGGCAGCGCCCTCGGGATCTCGGGGTCGGTCACGTCGCTGCGTGCCAGCACCGGCGCGGCGATCGCGGTCAGCGCGGCGGCAAGCAGCAGGGGCAGGGAACGGCGGTTCATGGCGGTGACTCCCTCGCGTGCGGTGTCCGCACGGCGCATCGGACAGGAATTGGAGCATGCGCCGGGTGGGCTTAACCCGCAATCAAGGAGTGTCGGTTCAGTCGAGCAGGAAGGCATGCGACCGCGCCTGTGTGCACCTCAGTAACGGACGCGTGGCGGCTAGGTAGGCCCAGGCAGCCTGCCGCTCCAGGCGACCGCGTGCGGCGTCACTGCCAGGCCGATCTTCAGCACCTGGAAGCGTTCCTCCCTGAGTTGGGCCTAAGCCGAGCAAGCAGCCGCGCCCGGCGGCGCGTTGCATCGGTTCATTCGTAGGCGCGGCGCTCGCGGCACGGCCGGCAGAAAGAAGGCCGCCCTCGCGGGGCGGCCTTGCCTAAGAGGGCGGCTCAGCCCTTCACGCACACCACCTGGCGCAGGGTGTGTACGATCTCCACCAGGTCCGACTGCGCCGCCATGACTGCTTCGATGTCCTTGTAGGCGGCGGGACTTTCGTCGATGACCGCCGCGTCCTTGCGGCATTCGACGTGCGCGGTCGCCTCGCGGTGCTGCGCCAGCGTGATCTGCTGCCGAGCGGCCGTGCGGCTCATCACACGGCCGGCGCCGTGGCTGCAGCTGTGGAAGCTGTCGCCGTTGCCCAGCCCACGCACGATGAAGCTCTTCGCGCCCATGCTGCCCGGGATGATCCCGAGTTCGCCGGTCCGCGCGCTCACCGCGCCCTTGCGGGTTACGTACACCTCCTGCCCCGCGTGCGATTCCTTCTGCACGTAGTTGTGGTGGCAGTTCACCGCCAGCGTCTCGAGCTGGAACTTCGGCAGCCGGTGGCGCAGCTCGGCCAGGACCCGCGCCATCATCGCCTCGCGGTTCTCGCGGGCGTAGTCCTGCGCCCACGACACCGCCTCCACGTAGTCCTCGAACAGCGGCTCGCCCTCCATGAAGAACGCGAGGTCGCGGTCGGGCAGATGGAAGCCCAGCACGCGGTGTTCGAGCTGTTTGCGTGCCTGCTCGATGAAGTAGGTGCCGATCAGGTTGCCGGTCCCGCGCGAGCCCGAATGCAGCATCACCCACACGGCATCGGATTCGTCGAGACACAGCTCGATGAAGTGATTGCCGCCGCCGAGCGTGCCGATCTGGCAGTCCAGCTTGTCGGTACGGATCCCGCGATGCTTCTGCTTGATCACGTCCAGGCGCTCGACCAAGCCGGACTGCGCGACGCGCGTGCCAATACTGTCGGGCAGCTTCCGGTGTTCGCCGCCGCGGCCGTTGCCGACCGGCACCGCGCGCTCGATGCCCGAGCGGATCTGGGCCAAGCTGTCGGGCAGGTCCTTCGCGCGCAGCGTGGTGCGCACCGCGGCCATGCCGCAGCCGATATCCACGCCGACCGCGGCCGGAATGATCGCGCCGCGGGTCGGGATCACCGAACCAACGGTCGCGCCCTTGCCCAGATGCACGTCCGGCATCACCGCCACGCACGGCCCGACGAACGGGATCGCGGCGATGTTGCGCAGCTGCGCGTGGGCCTGGTCATCCAGCGGCACACCGCGCACCCAGCCCTTGATCGGCGTGGCGCTGCCTTCGGCATGCAGGAATTCGAATTGCGATGGGGGACTCATGTCTTTCTTTCCTTCGATGGTCCCGCACGCTGCATCCTTGCACCGTGCGGGGAATGGCTACTTCAATGTCACCAGTTGCTTCAGCACGCCGTCCAGGCCGCCGAACACGGTGAGCGTGTCGATCTTCTCGGTCACCTTTTCCAGCGCCTCCAGTTCCTTGAGACGCATCAGCACCGGCGAGTCCTCGATCAGCTTCGCGGTGTTGAGCAGCGAACGCGTGGCGTTGGCTTCCTCGCGCCTGCGGATCACGTTGGCCTGGGCCGCCTTCTCCGCCTGCACCACCTCGTTGAGGATCGTTTTCATCTCGCCGGGCAGGATCACGTCCTTGACGCCGACGCCGAGCACTTCGACGCCCAGGCCGGCCACCTGGCCGCGCACATACGCGAAGATGTCCGCGTCCAGCGAGGCCTTGTCGCCCAGCAGTTCGTCGAGGGTGCGCGCGGCGACCACTTTGCGCAGGCCGTACTGCAGCTCGCGGTACAGGTGATCGCCGGACTTCGCGACCTTGGTCCGTGCGACGACCGGGTCGGTCACGCGTACGCTGGCCGCGAGGTTCACCCGCAGCGACACGCGGTCGCGGGTCAGCAGCTCCTGGCCCGACACCTCGACCGGCTGTACGCGGAGGTCTACCACCTCGGCGACCACGTTTTTCTGGAAGTTCCAGAACGCGTAGGCGCCGGGGCCGAGCGTTCCCAGCAACGAACCGTCGATGAAGACCAGGCCGACCGCTTCCGCCGGTACGTCGACGACCACGGCGACCTTCGACAGCACGCCGAGCTGACGCAGGCGACGCAGCACGTCCGGGCGCACGGCGAGGCCGTCGGCGAGCGATACGCGCTCGACGGCGATATCGACCAGTCCGCGCCAGTACAGCCTGCGCGCGCCGGGCGCCAGCACGTCCTCGAGCTTGCCGTGCCGGAACACGAGGCCCACTTCCTCGGCGCCGATGTCGGCGTGCACGAACACCTCGTCCAGCTGTTCGCCGAGGCGCGCGATCAGCGTGTCGGCATCGTGGCCAGCATAGAGCGGTGCGGAAATGTCGTAGGTGCGCACCTCGACCCGGTGAAACGGGTCGAACATGCGATGCACGCCGGGCGCGAGGATGCGCTCGAACTGACGGTTGCGATACACCAGGCCGCGCTCGCCGTCTCCGATCACGACCCGCCTGGTCCAGAACATGTTGTAGACATGCACGGCACTCTCTCCTTGGTTGTTGGCACTGGTGGTCCGATCCGGATGTCGATGTCGCCGCGATGGATCGGTTTGCGCGGCGGCGGTACGTCGCATCGCGGTGGTGTGCGATGCGGTGCGGGCGGACCCGCGACTAAGGTGGACGCGGCCCTGGCATCGCCGTCGCGGAGCGCGGCGTGCGCGCGGCGCGGAGACAGCGCCCAGGCATGAACGTCGCGACGGGGCGCGGCGGTGCGCAGGCGGTCCGCGCGCCTCGGGGACGCTGGCCCGGTGACGGATCCGCTGCGACGGTTCGCGGCATCGACAGGCCGGATTCTGCTGCGCGCGACACGCCGCGCGGGCCGTGTCCTGGTGTGGAACTTGCGTTCCGGTGTCATGACGTGACAGGTCATGCTTGGAGCGGGAGTCGAACCCGCGACAGTCGGATTAACAGTCCGATGCTCTACCCATCTGAGCTATCCAAAGGTGGACGAACCGGACTCGAACCGGTGGCCGGCGGTGGTTCCGCTGCTCTGCCTCTGAGCTATCGTCCGCTCGTCGCACCATCGCCTTGCACGCGCCGGCATACGCTACGGCAGTGCCGCGCGCACCGGACGGGATCGCAACCCGTACCGCAAGCCCGTGTTCGTCGATGGTCCGATCGGCACCTTCCGGCGCCGATCCATTCTGCAGGCTGCACCCGCCCGTCGCCCGTGCCCGGCATCAGGGCACAGCGTTGCCGCCACTCAATGGCGAACGCCTCGCGACATAATCGCCCGATAATCAGGAAACCGGTTTTCCCGGATGCCTCGGGTCGAATGCAGAACCTGCGGATCTGTTGCACACGCGTATTCGAACGCACAAACAAAACGCCCCCGGATGTGGCATCCGAGGGCGTTCGCGTGCCTCGGAGATCGGGGTGCCGATCTCCTTGGAATCGAGGAGATCAGTCGAAGATGTGGCCGGACAGGTCGCGCCGCGCTGCCAGCTGCGCGCATGGCGCCGCTTCGCGCTGGACGCGCGGCAGACGGGGCATGTCGACAGGTGAAAAGGCGGTTTTCATGGCGTCGCGAATGTCGTGAAAATTTCGGGCTGGCCGGATGGGCGCGAACATTACACGGACTTAATCATCCGCGCAAGCGGGTCGGCAGATTTTTTTTTGGGCAATGCGCGGTCGATTATCCCGGCAGTTGAGAGGAGCGCCGCGATCACGGGGCGCGTCACGTAGAGCGCATATGCTCGGTCCATGCGTAGATGGATCCAATGGATGTGCTGCACGATCGGACTGCTGGCCGGCGGCCTCGTCCATGGCGACGATCGCGTCGACAGGCTGACCGCGTTGGCGCCGGGACTGGATCGCGGCGTGCTTGCGCTCGCGCTTCAGGCGCGTGATTGCGCCGCGCGAACGCGCGATGTCGGGCAGCGGCTGGCGGTGATCGATTACTCGCGTCCGTCGACCGAGGTCCGCCTGTGGGTGTTCGATCTGGCGCAGGCGCGGTTGCTGCATGCAGAGCACGTTGCGCACGGACGCGGCAGCGGCGGTAACCGGCCGACCGTGTTCTCCGATGTCGAGGGCAGCTACCAGTCCAGCCTGGGTCTGTTCGCGACGGCCGAGACCTACACCGGCCAGAACGGCTACTCGCTGCGCCTGGACGGCCTGGAGCCGGGCATCAACGGCCGCGCACGCGAGCGGTTGATCGTCATGCACGGTGCCGATTACGTCGACCCCGAGCAGGGCCGGCGGCAGGGGCGGCTCGGACGCAGTTGGGGCTGCCCGGCGGTGCGTGCGGCGGTGGCGCGCGCAGTGATCGACGACCTCAAGGAGGGCCAACTGCTGTTCGCCTATGCCGACGATCCCGGCTGGCGACAGGGCTCGGCCTTGCTGCACTGTCCGGCCCGCTGAACGCGCGGCGCAGGCTTCACATGGCGGGCGCATCCGACGCGGAACCATGCCGGCATTCCATGCTGCAGGAGCCTTTCGATGACGCCATTCCGAGCCCGTCCCGTCCGCTGGATGACGGCCTGCCTGGGGCTGCTGCTGAGCTGCGCGTCGGCGATCGCCCAGGACCAAGCGCAGGCGGAGGCCGAGGTCGCACTGACGCCCGAGTCGGTCAATGCGGCGGCAGCCGACGCCGGCGACGCGGCGATGCTGCGCGCACAGGTGCTGCTCGACCGTGCGCAGTTCTCGCCGGGCGAGATCGACGCGCAGGGCGGGACCAACACCACGCGCGCGATTGCCGCCTTCCAGCGCTTCCACGGCCTGGAGGCGAGCGGCACGCTGGATGCGCGCACCTGGCAGGCGCTGACCACCGATGCCGTGCCGGCATTGACGACGCACACGCTGACCGCCGACGAGGTCGCCGGTCCCTTCGTCGCGTTGCCCGATGACATGATGGAAAAGGCCAAGCGCGAGGCGCTGGGCTTCGAGAGCCTGGCCGAAGCGCTGGGCGAGCGGTTCCATGCCGCGCCCGCGCTGCTGCGCCGGCTCAACCCCGGGGCCCGCTTCGAGGCCGGCACGCGCATCGTGTTCCCGAACACGGCCGATGCCCCCGCATTGGCGAAGCCCGAGCGGGTGGTGGTCAGCAAGTCCGATTCGGTGTTGCGGTTGGTCGATGGCGCCGGCAAGGTCTACGCGCAGTTCCCGGCGTCCACCGGCAGCGAACATGATCCGCTGCCCATCGGCGAGTGGAAGGTCGAGGGTGTGGCCGAGGACCCGACGTTCCATTACAACCCGGACCTGTTCTGGGACGCCGACCCCGGACATGCCAAGGCCACGCTGCCGCCGGGGCCCAACAATCCGGTCGGCACCGTCTGGATCGACCTGTCCAAGCCGCACTACGGCATCCACGGCACACCAGAACCGGCGAGCATCGGCAAGACCCAGTCGCACGGTTGCATTCGGATGACCAACTGGAGCGCGCGCCGGGTGGCGGGCGTCGTCGGGCCGGGCACCGTCGTGCTGCTGGAGGAGTAGGCCATGAGCCGTGCTGGCCTGTGGATCGCGCTCGCGGCGGTGCTCGCGCTGGCGAACGCGGCCGTGTTCCTGTGGCGCGGCGGCGCCGCGCACGACGCCGCGTCGCCCGTGGCCATCGAGGCCGCGCCGTCGCCGCCGGCCTCAGATCCGAGGCCGGCCGACACCTTCGCAGCGAGCGCTGCATCGGCGCCTGCTGCGCCCGTGCCGAACGTCGCGCCCGTGGCGGCGCCTGAAGCGACTGCGCCCGCCGCGGCTGCGGACGCGGCCCCTGCGCTGTTGCTGCCAGTGCAAGGCATCGCGCTTTCCGACGTGCGCGACACATTCGACGATGCGCGCGGCAGTGAGCGCCGCCACGAAGCGCTCGACATCATGGCGCCTGCCGGTACGCCGGTATTGGCGGCTGCCGACGGCACGATCGAAAAGCTGTTCACCAGCGACCGCGGCGGCCTGACGATCTACCAGTTCGAACCCACCGGGACCTGGTCGTACTACTACGCGCACCTGCAGGCCTATGCGCCCGGCATTGCCGAAGGCGCGCAGGTGCGGCGTGGCGATGTCATCGGCCGGGTCGGCAGCACAGGCAATGCCGATCCCGCCGCCCCGCATCTGCATTTCGCGGTGTTCCGGCTGACGCCCGAACGCCAGTGGTGGACCGGCGCGCCGGTCAACCCGTATCCGCTGCTCGAACGGCCCTGACTAGGGCGCGAGCAGCGGGCGCAGGGCCGGCCAGACGTGATCGAGGATCTTGGTCTGCGCCTCGGCGGTGGGATGCAGGTTGTCGTCCTGGAAGTTGGCGCGGTCGTCGGCGACCGGTTCGAGCAGGAACGGCAGCAGTGCGACGTCGAACGTGTCGGCGAGCAGCCGGTAGTTGGCCTCGAAGCCGCGGGTGTAGTCCGGGCCGAGATTCGGCGGCATGCGCATGCCCACCAGCAGCACGCGCGCGCCGACGTGTTGCGAGGCGCCGATCATCCGGGCCAGATTGCGCCGGGCCTCGGCCAGCGGCAGCCCGCGTAGCCCGTCGTTGGCCCCCAGCGCGATGACCACCACCTGCGGGCGCTCGCGCACGACCGCCTGCACGATCCGCGAGGCACCGCCGGCGGTGGTCTCGCCGGAGATGCTCGCATTGACCACCCGCCAGTCCGGCGCCTCGTGCTGCAGCCGCTGTGCGAGCAAACCGACCCAGCCTTGCGCGGCGGACATGCCGTAGCCCGCCGACAGTGAATCACCCATGACCAGCAGCGTCTTGGACGGCGGATCGGCGGACGGGCTGGCCGTGGTGGCCTGGGCCTGTGCTAGAACGGGCAGGGCCAGCAGACACGCCAGCATCCAGCGCGCCACGCGCGCTTGCATCGGGCGGCGCATGGCCGCAGTTCCCAGTGTCATCTCCCATGTCTCCGGTTGGTCGGCGATGTCGCGTTGCGACGGTGCGCCCGGCTGGCGCGAACAGCGAAGGATATCTATGCACGACGGTCCCCCCCTGCAAGATGAAGCCGCGCGCGCGGCGCACTGTGCGCTCGACGTCGACGGACTGGGCAAGCGCGTGGCGCTGCCGTCCGGCGACCTGACGATCCTGCAGGACGTCGGCTTCCGTATCGGGCATGGCGACACGGTGGCGATCGTCGGAGCCTCGGGCTCGGGCAAGAGCACGCTGCTGTCGCTGCTGGCCGGGCTCGACACACCGAGCGCGGGCCGCGTGCTGCTCGACGGCGCGCCGATCTCCACGCTCGACGAGGACGGCCGGGCGCGCGTGCGCGGCGAGAAGGTCGGCTTCGTGTTCCAGAGTTTCCAACTGCTGCCGTCGCTGACCGCCCTGGAGAACGTGATGCTGCCGCTGGAGCTGCGCGGCGACCGCGATGTCGAGGCGCCGGCGCGCGAGGTGCTGCAGCGCGTCGGTCTGGGCGAGCGCCTGGGCCACTATCCACGCCAGCTCTCGGGCGGCGAGCAGCAGCGCGTGGCGCTGGCGCGCGCGTTCGTGACCCGGCCCTCGCTGCTGTTCGCCGACGAACCGACCGGCAACCTGGACACCGCCACCGGCCAGGCGATCGTCGACCTGCTGTTCGCGCTCAATGCCGATGCCGGCACCACGCTGGTGCTGGTCACCCACGACGACCGTCTGGCCGCGCGTTGCGCGCGGCGCTTGCGCATCGACAGCGGCCGGCTCGTCGCCGACGAGGCGCTGGCCGCATGAGGACCGCGGGCCTCGCCTGGCGGCAGCTGCGCCGCGACTTCAAGGCTGGCGACATCCGCATTCTGTTCGCCGCCCTGGTGCTCGCGGTCGTCGCGGTCACCGCGGTGGGCTTCGTCACCGACCGCGCCGAGCGCGCATTGGCGATCGAGGCCAACCGCTTGCTCGGCGGCGACGCGGTGGTGCGCGGCGATGCACCGATCGAAGGTGCGATCCGCGCCGCCGCCGATGCGCCGGGGCTGCGCGCGGTCGAGACTGTCGAGCTCGACAGCATGATCCGCGTCGGCGAGGGCGATGCGGCCAATCTGCGCCTGGGCGATGTCCGCGCGCTCGGCGACGGCTTCCCGCTGCGCGGCAGCTTCCGGATCGACCGCGGCGATGGTGTCGAGCGCGATGCGCAGACGGTGCCCGAACCCGGGACCGCATGGATGAGCCGGGCCGGGGCGGATACGCTCGGCGCGGCGGTCGGCGACACCGTGCATCTGGGCGAACGCAGCTTCCGTCTCGCCGCGCTGGTGCTGCAGGAGCCCGATGCGTCGATCGATTACTTCAACGTCGCGCCGAAGGTGTTCCTGCACCTGTCCGATCTCGCAGGCACCGGGCTGATCCAGCCGGGCAGCCGCATCGGGTATCGCCTGGTCGTCGCTGGCGACGCCAACGCAGTCGACGGCTTCACCCGCCTCGCGCGTGCGCAGCTGGGCCGTGGCCAGCGCGTGGAGACGATCGGTGACGCGCGCCCCGAAGTGCGCTCCTCGCTCGATCGCGCCGGCCGATTCTTGGGGCTGGCGGCGCTGGTGTCGGTGATCCTGGCGGCGGTCGCGGTGGCAATGGCCGCGCGCCAGCATTCGGCCCGGCATCTGTCGTCGGTCGCGGTGATGCGCTGCATGGGCGCGCAGCAGCGCACGCTGGTCGGCATCCACGTCGGCGAGCTGCTGCTGCTCGGGCTGGTCGCCTGCACCTTGGGCGTTGCGATCGCGTTCGGGCTGCAATGGGCGGTCGGCCGTTGGCTCGCGTCGCTGCTGGGCTTGTCGATCCCGGCCGCCGGCGTGTTGCCTGCGCTGCAGGGCTACGGCGTCGGCCTGGTGGTGCTGCTGGCCTTCGGCGCGCCGCCGGTGCTGGCGCTGCGTCGGGTGCCCGCTCTGCGGGTACTCCGCCGCGACCTGGGCGGCTTCGAGCCCAGCGCCTGGCTGGTCGGGCTGGCCGGCTTCGGCGGGCTGGCCGCACTGTTGTGGTGGAAGGCCGGCTCGGCGGCGCTCGGTGGCGCGATGCTCGGCGGCATCGCGGCCACGTTTGCCGTGCTGGCGCTGCTCGCCTGGGGACTGATCGCGCTGGTGCGTGCGCTGCGCTCGAGGCTGCGCGGCGGCCTGCGCTACGGCTTGGCCAATGTGAGCCGGCGTGCGGGCACCAGCGTCGCGCAGATCAGCGCACTCGGCCTGGGCCTGATGGCGCTGTTGCTGCTGACCTTCGTGCGCACCGACCTGCTCGATCGCTGGCAACTGTCGATCGGCCAGGATGCGCCGAACCGCTTCATCATCAATGTGCAGCCCGACCAGCTCGACGCCGTGCGCGGTTTCATTGCCGAGCAGGCGGTCGAGCCGCCGGTGCTGTTCCCGATGGTGCGTGCGCGCCTGCTGGCGCGCAATGGCGAGGCGGTGCGCGGCGACGATTACCTGGGGCGCAGCGGTGACGAGGCGCAGGACCGCCAGGCCCAGCGCCGGGCCGAGCGCGAGTTCAACCTGTCGATGCAGGGTGCGCTGCGTGATGACAACCAGATCACCGCGGGTACGTACTGGGGCGACACGGTGCCGGCGACGCCGGAACTGTCGGTCGAAGAGGGCTTCGCCAAGGACCTGGGCTGGCAGATCGGCGACCGCATCGCGTTCGATATCGCAGGCCAGCGCTTCGAGGCGCCGATCACCAGTCTGCGCAGCATCGAGTGGGAGAGCTTCCGGCCGAACTTCTTCGTCGTCGCCTCACCCGGTGCGCTCGACGGCTACCCGGCCAGCCACATCACCGCGGTGCGCGTGCCGCCCGAGCGGCCGCGCTTCACTGCCGATCTGGTGCAACGCTTCCCGAACCTGTCGGTCGTCGACATCGACGCGGTGCTGACCCAGGTGCGCAGCACAGCCGATCAGGTCTCGACCGTGGTGCAGGTGGTGTTCTGGTTCTCGCTCGCTGCCGGCGTGCTGGTGCTGCTGGCGGCGGTCAGCGCCAGCCAGGACGAGCGCCTGCTCGAAGGCGGCGTGATGCGCGTGCTCGGCGGGCGGCGCGCGCAGTTGCGGCTGGCGCAGGCCTCGGAGTTCGCAGCGATCGGCCTGCTGTCGGGCGTGGTCGCCGCTCTGGCCGCATCGGTGCTGGCCGGCGTCGTCGCGGTGCAGGTGTTCGACCTGCCGTGGCGGCCGAACTGGGCGCTGGCCGCGGCCGGCGGCGGCATCGGCGTCGGCATGACGCTGATCGCCGGCCTGTGGGCGACCCGCCGCGTGCTCGACGCGCCGCCTTCGGTGACGCTGCGCGAACTGCAGGACTGAGACGGCCGGGCAACGCGTGGGCGCTGCCCGGCCCAAGGGTCATTCGATCACATCTTCGGCCGCGTCGAAGCGGCGGGCGTATTCGCGTTCCGTGCTGACCCGAAGCACCTCCTCGCCGGGCAGTTCGGGCGCGCCGTAGACGGCGTAGGCGACTCCGTCCGCCCTACGGCCGACCAGATGCAGGCGGTAGCGCGACTGACCGCTGCCGGTCTCCGGCGGGTAGTGCTTCGGCGGTTCCGTGCCGTCGAGGTCGAGCTCGTTGTTGTCGATGACGCCGCCGACGAACAGTGCACGGATGGGCATCGCGGTCTCCTTTGGGTGGGGAAGGCCCGGTCATCGTGCCGGCGTGGATGTTCGCGATGCATCAACATCGCGTTGGAATCGCGATGGGCTGCGCATCGGGCTTGCAGGCACCCGGCAGGCCTGGGCCGGCGGTCCCGGTCAAGCGGTCCCGGTAGAATCGCCGGCTGTTTCCCTGGACCCCTCGCGATGGCCGACCCCGCGCTCGATGCGCTGTTCCTCCCGTTCGAGCAGCGGCTGCTGCCGTGGCCGCAGGCCGGTGCGCTGTTCCTGCGGGCGCGGCCGGGCGTGGCGACGACCGGTGGCCGGTGGCCTGGCCTGCTGTGCGAGCAGACCCTGGCGCCCCTGCACACGGCGCTGCAGCGCGCGGGCCTGGAGACGCTGCCGCAGACCGACGATGGCGAGGACCCGGCGCTGCCGGAACGCCCACTTGTGCTGGCACTGCCGCCGCGCCAGCGCGACGAGGCGCGGGCGTTGCTGGCACGCGCGCTGGCGGCGGTCGTGCCCGGCGGCTGGGTCGTTGCCAGCGTCGCCAACGACGAGGGCGCGAAGTCCGCGCAGGCCGACCTGGCCGCGCTCGCCGGCAACATCGGCGCGCTGTCCAAGCACAAGTGCCGGGTGTTCTGGGCGCAGCGCGATGCGCGC
Source organism: Xanthomonas citri pv. mangiferaeindicae (assembly GCA_002240395.1). Lineage (NCBI taxonomy): Bacteria > Pseudomonadati > Pseudomonadota > Gammaproteobacteria > Lysobacterales > Lysobacteraceae > Xanthomonas > Xanthomonas citri. The sequence continues at coordinate 983,042 of CP016836.1, read as the reverse complement.
GGCGACCAGGCATTGCGCGCGCGTTGGGCGGCGCTGGACGCGCCGCGCCCGATCCTCGGTGGCCGGTTTGTCAGCCGGCCCGGCGTGTTCGCCTGGGACCGGATCGACCCGGCATCGGCGCTGCTGGCCGCGCACCTGCCCACGACGCTGGCCGGGCACGGCGCCGATCTCGGCGCAGGCTACGGTTTTCTGGCGGCCGAGGTGCTGCAGCGCTGCCCGGGCGTGCGCGCGCTCGACGTGATCGAGGCCGAGGGCCGCGCGCTGGCGCTGGCTCGACGCAATCTGACCGGGCTGCGCGACGATGCGGCGCTGGATTTCCAGTGGCGCGATGTCACCGCGGGCCTGACGCGGCGCTACGACTTCATCGTCAGCAACCCGCCGTTCCATGCCCACGGGCGCGAGGAGCGGCCCGAGTTGGGACGTGCGTTCATTGCCGCGGCTGCCGACGCGCTGACGCCGGGCGGCAGCCTGTGGCTGGTCGCCAACCGGCACCTGCCTTATGAGGACGTGCTCGGCGCACGCTTCGGCCAGGTGCGCGAGGTCGCCGCGCAAGGCGGCTTCAAGATCGTGCATGCGGAGCAGGCGCGATGAAGCTGGTCAAGCTGCTCGCCAACCTTGGCTACGGCAGCCGCAAGCAGGTGGCATGGATGTTCCGGGAAGGCCGCATCACCGATGCCGACGGCGAGGTGCTCTATGCCGACGACCGTGTGGCACACGCGGCCATTCGCGTCGACGGCGAACCGCTCGATCCGCCGCAGGGCCTGACGCTGCTGCTGCACAAGCCGACCGGCTACACCTGCTCGACCAAGGACACTGGCCGGCTGGTCTACGACCTGTTGCCACCGCGCTTTCGGCTGCGCGCGCCCGCGCTGTCGACGGTCGGGCGCCTGGACCGCGAGACCAGTGGCCTGCTGCTGTTCACCGATGATGGCCAACTGCTGCATCGGATCATCTCGCCGAAAGCGGCGTTGCCCAAGGTCTACGACGCGACCTTGGCGCAGCCGCTGCGCGGGGACGAGGCCGCGCTGTTCGCCAGCGGCGCACTCATGCTCGAGTCCGAGACCACGCCGCTGCTGCCCGCCGCGCTCGAGGTCGTCGACCCCACGCATGCGCAGCTGACCATCGTCGAAGGTCGCTACCACCAGGTCCGACGCATGTTCGCGGCCGTCGGCAATCATGTCGTCGCCCTCCACCGCAGCCGCATCGGCGGCCTGTCGCTGGGCGACCTGCCCGAAGGGCAATGGCGGCCCCTCGACGCCACCGACCTGAGCACCCTCTTCGGTTAACCCGAAACCGGGGTCAGAGTCGAATTTCCCCGATCGCCACCAGGCGAGGGACATCCTGTTAGAAATTCGACTCTGACCCCGGTTTTTGGTTTCGGGCCCTGGTTTCGTCAGGTGTCCCAGCGGCGCAGGGCGAGGCTGGCGTTGGTGCCGCCGAAGCCGAAGCTGTTTGACAGCACGGTGCGCAGTTGCGCGGGGCGGCTTTCGCGGACCAGTGGCAGGCCTTCGGCTTCGGGGTCGAGGGTGTCGACGTTGATCGAGCCGGCAATGAAGCCGCGCTCGAGCATCAGCAGGCAGAAGATCGCTTCGTGCACGCTGGTCGCGCCAAGCGAGTGGCCGGTCAGCGATTTGGTCGACGAGAACGGCGGCATCGCCTCACCGAACACCGTGCGCATCGCACGCAGTTCGCTGACGTCGCCGACCGGCGTCGAGGTGCCGTGGGTGTTGATGTAGTCGATGTCGCCGTCGAGGCCTTCGATCGCCATGCGCATGCAGGCGATCGCGCCGTCGCCGGAGGGCGCGACCATGTCGACGCCGTCGGAGCTGGCGCCAAAGCCGACCAGTTCGCCGAGGATGGTCGCGCCGCGTGCCTGCGCGTGCTCCAGGCTCTCGAGCACCAGCGCGCCACCGCCGCCAGCGATCACGAAGCCGTCGCGGTCGGCGTCGTACGGCCGCGAGGCGCGCGTGGGCGTGTCGTTGTAGCGGCTCGAAAGCGCACCCATACCGTCGAACAGCATCGCCATGCCCCAGTGCGCTTCCTCACCGCCGCCGGCGAAGACCACGTCCTGCAAGCCGGCCTGGATCTGCTGCGCGGCCACGCCGATGCAATGCGCCGACGTCGCGCAGGCCGAGGAGATCGAGTAGTTGAGTCCCTTGATGCCGAACGCGGTGGCCAGGCACGCCGAGACCGTCGAGTTCATCGTGCGGGTGACCTGGTAGGGGCCGATCCGACGCACGCCCTTGTCGCGCAGCACGTCGGCCGAGCCGATCAGGTTTTCCGGCGAGCCGCCGCCCGAGCCCATGATCAGGCCGGTGCGCGGGCCGGAGATCGCGTCGTCGGAGAGGCCCGATTGTGCGATCGCATCGCGCAGCGCCAGATAGGCGTAGCCCGCGGCATCGCCCATGAAGCGGCGCAGCTTGCGGTCGATCAGCGCGTCGAGGTCGACCTCGGGCATGCCCGAGATCTGGCTGCGCAGGCCCTTGTCGGCATGGCCGGCGTCGAAGGCGATGCCCGAGCGGCCCTCGCGCAGCGAAGCGGCGACGGTGTCGAGATCATTGCCGATGCACGAGACGATGCCTGCGCCGGTGATCACGACGCGGCGTGCGGTCGGATTCAGGCTCATGCGGCCTCATCGCGCATGAACAGCCCCACGCGCAGGTCGTTGGCGGTGTAGATCTCGCGGCCGTCGACGAGCATGCGCGCATCGCCGATGCCCAGGATCAGGCGTCGCTTGATCACGCGCTTGATATCGATCTCGTAGCGCACCAGCTTCGCATCCGGGCCGACTTCGCCGGTGAACTTGACCTCGCCCACCCCCAGCGCGCGACCGCGCCCGGGCAGTTGCTGCCAGGTCAGGTAGAAGCCCACCAGCTGCCACATCGCATCCAGGCCCAGACAGCCGGGCATCACCGGATCGCCCTGGAAATGGCACTGGAAGAACCACAGGTCCGGGCGCACATCGAGTTCGGCGTGGATCTGGCCCAGCCCATGCGCACCGCCGTCGTCGTCGATGTGGGTAATGCGGTCGAACATCAGCATCGGCGGCAGCGGCAGGCGGCCGCTGCCCGGCGCGAACAGCCGGCCCTCGCCCGAGGCGATCAGTTGTTCGTAGCTGAAAGAATCCTTCATCGACGCATGGACCGGGGTAGTGGGGCGGACGGCGATTATTGCGGAATGCGTGCGGTATTGCCCGTACGCACGGGTACGCTGAATGGGCCTTCGCGTCGATGCGGGGTAGAATCGAATACGTGTCCACGCCCTCGATGTCCGCCACCGTTCCACCGTCTCCGCAGGGGTTCACCTTGCCGTCGCTGCCTGCCGGGGTGGTGTTCGACATGGACGGCCTGATGCTCGAAAGCGAGCGCGAAATCCTCGATTGCATGCGTCTGGCGGCCGCCGAGCAGGCGCAGGACATCGAGCCGGAGTATTGGCGCGCGATGATCGGCCACAGCGACAGTATCTGCCGCGCACGTCTGGTCGAACGCATCGGCGAGCTGGCCGCGGATGCGCTGTTTGGTCGCAGTCAGGCCTTGTACCTGGCGCGGGCCGAGGCCGGCATCGCGCATCGTCCGGGCATCGTCGCGTTGCTGGACCTGCTGGCCGAGCGTGGCATCCCGCGCGCGGTCGCGACCTCCACGCGGGCGCCGCTGGCGCAACGCAAGCTCGCCGCCGCCGGTCTGTTGCAGTATTTCGATGCGGTGTGCACCAGCAACGATGTCGCCCATCCCAAGCCGGCGCCGGATGTCTATCTGCTCGCGGCCGAGCGGCTGAGCGTGTCGCCGACGCGGTGCCTGGCGCTGGAGGATTCGCCGACCGGGGTGCGCGCCGCGCTCGCAGCCGGCATGACCACGATCCAGGTGCCTGACCTGCTGCTGCCCGACGAGACGGTGCGGGCACTCGGCCATCACATCGTCGATTCGCTCGACCAGGTCCGCGCGCTGATCGAGGCCGCGCGCTAGCATCGCGGCCACTGCGGCGTTACGGCACGTCGTGCCAGGTCACATCCATCTGACGCGCTGTGCGTACCGCCAGGTCGCGACCGGCGAGCCGCGCGACCAGGTGCAGGCTCATGTCGATACCGGCGGCGATGCCGGCAGACGTGACGACGGCGCCTTCGTCGATCCAGCGCACACCCTCGCGCACGTCGACGTCGCGGTGGCGCGCGCGCAGTGCGTCGAGGTCTTCCCAATGCGTCGTCGCGGCGCGGCCCGACAGCAGGCCGGCCTCGGCCAACAGGAACGCGCCGGTGCACACTGAGGCCACGATCTGCGCATCGCCGGCGCGCTCGGCGATCCAGTCGATCGTGCGCGCGTCGGCGAGTTCGGCATCGACCACGCCGCCGGGCACCAGCAGCACATCGATGGGCGGGCAGTCGGAGAAGCCATGGTCGGGCAGCACTTGCAGCCCGGCGCGAGCACGGACCGGCGCGGCCTCGCGCGCGACGGTACGCACCGCGAACGGCGGCGGCGCCGTTGGTCGCAGGCGCGAAGCGACACGGCTCGCGGTCGCGAACACTTCGAAAGGGCCGGCGAAGTCGAGCACCTCGACCTCGGGATAGACGTAGATCGTGACGGTGTGCATCTGCGCAGGCCTCAGCGATGGGGCTCGTCGTCGTCCGCCGGCTCATCGGCATGGGCGAGCATGTCGACCAGCATGTCGCGCACGTGTGCATCGGCAGTCGCATAGAACACCTGGCGCTGGCGCCGCTCGCCGCGGACCAGCCGGGCGCCGCGCAGCAGGCGCAGGTGATGGCTGACCAACGGTTGCGAGGCGCCGATACGTCGGGCGATCTCGCCGACAGGCACCGGGTTGCCGAGGCAGGTCAGCAGCACGCGCAGCCGGGTCGGGTCGCCGAGCAGACGGAAGGTGCCGGCGAGGATCTCGACATGCTCTGAATCGGGGGCGGTCTCGATTTCAGGCGCAGACGGGCTCAATTCGGGCCTCCTGGCTTCGATGCGCCCGGGATGCGATCGGCGGCATCCGCGTGGCCGTGGCCGTGGTCGTGCGGATGCGCGTGCGCTTGGTCATGCGATGCGCGATTGCCGGACTCCAGCGCGCAGGCATGGTGCGGGGCGTGCACGACCTCGACCGTTGTGTGGCCGATCGAGAACCGGTCGGCCAGCGCGCGCTTGACCGCCGGCACCACGCGCGACGCCGGTGTGTCCTTGTCGAGCGTCAGTTCAAGCGTCGCCAGCACCCGGCCCGAGGTGATCGACCACACATGCACGTGGTCGACGCCGGCCACGCCCGGGACCTGCTCGCGCAGGTGCGTGCGCAGGGCTTCGATGTCGATGTCCGGCGGTGTGGCCTCCATCAGGATGTCGAAGGCACCGCGCAGCAGCGCCCAGGCACTGCGCAGGATCAGCAGGCAGACCAGCACCGAGAGGATCGGGTCGATCGGCATCCAGCCGGTGAAGTGGATCACCAGCGCAGCCACGATCGCGGCGACCGAACCGAGCAGGTCGCCGAGCACGTGCAGCGTCGCGCCCTTGATGTTGACGTGCGACTGGTCGCCGCGATGCAGGATCCAGAACACCAGGCAGTTGACCAGCAGGCCGACGACCGCGACCGCCAGCATCGGCCCGGCGAGCACTTCCCCCGGATGCCGCAGCCGCTGCACCGCTTCCCAGGCGATCCACAGCACCAGCGCGAACAGCGTGATCGCATTGATCAGCCCGGCCAGCACCTCGATGCGCATGTAGCCGAAGGTACGCCGGGCATCCGAGGCCCGGCGGCCAATGCGGAAGCCCAGCCAGGCGAGCAGCAGCGCCGCAGCGTCGGTGAGCATGTGGCCGGCGTCGGCGATCAGCGCCAGCGAGCCCGACAGGACCCCGCCAACCATCTCGACGACCATGAAGCTGGCGGTCAACGCGAAGCCGGTCAGGACCGCGCGTTCGTTCGCGGCGGAGACCGACGGGGCGTGCGCGTGATCGTGCGCATGGGCGTGCGCCTTGTGCGCGGTGTGGTCGTGGGCGTGCGACATCGGGGAGTGGGGGCTTTGAAAGTGTCTACATATAAGCATGTATTTATAATTTGAGGAAGTGCCAGCGCACGCCTGCCGTCGAGCGGCGAGAATGGCGGCATGACCGTTGACTCCCCCTTTCCAGACGCGCCGCTGCCCGAGTCGCCGGTCGTGGGCATCGTCGGCAGTGCGGGCGCCTACGGCCGTTGGCTGCGCGGCTTCTTCGCCTCACGCATGGGGCTGCAGGTGCTCGGCCACGACCCGGCGGACCCGGCCAGCGATGCACCCGAGGCGCTGCTCGCAGCCGCGGACGTGCTGGTGTTCGCCGCGCCGATCCGCACCACCGCGGCCGTCGTCGCCGATTGGACCGCGCGTTCGGCCGGGCGTGAGCGTGGGCGGCTGTGGCTCGATGTGACCTCGCTCAAGCAGGCGCCGGTCGCGGCGATGCTGCGCGCGCAGGCCGAGGTCGTCGGACTGCATCCGATGACCGCGCCGCCCAAGTCGCCGACGCTACGAGGCCGCGTGGTCGTGGTCTGCGAGGCGCGTCTGTCGCGATGGCGGCCCTGGGTCGCGCGTCTGCTCGCGGCGCTCGAGGGCCAGGTGGTGCATGCCGAGGCCGAGCGCCACGACCGGATCATGGCGCTGGTGCAGGCCCTGGTGCACGCCGGGCATCTAGCCCAGGCCGGCGTGCTGCTCGACCAGGCGCCCGACGGCGGCGGATTGACGGACCTGCTGCCGTTCCGGTCGGCCTCGTTCGAGCTCGATGCGGCGATGATCGCGCGGATCCTGTCGATGAACCCGGCGATCTACGAGGACATCCAGTTCGACAATCCGCATGTGGTCGGCGTGCTCGCCGACCTTGCGGCGCGTACCGCGCAACTGCATGCCCTGGTGGCGCGTGGCGACGATGCCGCACGCGCGCAGTTCCGCGCCTTGCTCGAGGCCCAGCGCCAGGCGCTGGGCGCGGCGGCGCTCGAGCAGGGCAACTACGCGTTCGAGCGGGTCGGTTATCTGCTGGCCGATCTTGCCGGCGACCGGTTCGTCAGCGTGCATCTGCCGCTGGATCGGCCCGGCTCGCTGCGCGCGCTGTTGCACGTGTTCGAGCGGCACGGGGTAAATCTGGGTTCGATCCATTCCTCGCGCACGCCCGGCGGTGAACTGCACTTCCGCATCGGGCTGATGGCCGGCTGCGATGCCGATGCGCTCGCGGCTGCGGCCCGGGAGATCGACGCCAGTGGTCTGGGCCGGGTGATCGAACGCGGCTGAGGCTCAGGGGCGGCGCAAGGCGGCCCAGCCGTCTGGTCCGAGCCGCTCGAGCGTGGCGATGTTGCGCTCGACGATCGCGTCGGGGTCGGGATAGATCGTCACCGCGCGCTCGACGCTGTCCTCGCGCAGCAGATGCAAGGTGGGGTAGGGCGAGCGGTTGGTGCAGTGGCCGATGTCGTCGTCGGGGGCGTCGGCGAAGCGGTAGTCGGGGTGGAAGCTGGCGACCTGCAGCACGCCGTCGAGGTCGAGCGACTCGACCAGGGCATCGGCCGCGTCCAGGAAGTCGTTGTAATCGAGGAAGTCTTGCAGCACGTGCGGATGCACCAGCAGCGTGGTGTCGGTGGTCTGCGCCGGCGTGTCGCGCAGGTGGAGCAGTTCCTCGCCCAGCCGTTCGAGCAGGGCCTCGGGCGTGGTCGCCTCGCACAGCACCAGTCGCACCTGATCCTTGACGTACACGGCCTTGGCGAACGGACACAGGTTCAGCCCGATCACCGCGCGCTCGACCCAGCGGCGGGTGGCGGCCAGCGGGTCGTCGGGGGCGGGGCATCGGGGAGCTGGGCGGTCACGGGATCGGCGGCGCGGACGGGCGCGCAGTCTAGACCAGCCGGCATGCCGCAATTGGTATGTTATAATATAACTAGTTCAGCCGTTGCGATTTGCCATGCCCGTTTCCGCCCTTCCGCCTCGTCCGCGCCTGGTCCAGATCGATCTGCTGCGCGGCCTGGTCATGCTGTTGATGTTGCTCGACCACGTGCGTGAGACCTTCTTCCTGCATGTGCAGGTGGCCGATCCGGTCGACATCGACCAGGTCTCGCCGACGCTGTTCGGCTTCCGCCTGCTCGCGCATCTGTGCGCGCCGGTGTTCGTGTTCCTGACCGGGCTGTCGGCCTGGCTCTACGGCCAGCGCCAGGCGGACCGGCGTGCGGCGACCGCGGCGTTTCTGTTCAAGCGCGGGCTGTTCCTGGTGCTGCTGGAAGTGACGCTGGTCAATTTCGCCTGGACGTTCGCGTTCCCGCCGCAAACGGTATATCTGCAGGTGATCTGGGCGATCGGCCTGTCGATGCTCGCGCTCTCGGCGCTGCTGTGGTTGCCGCGTCCGGTGCTGGCCGCACTCGGCCTGGCGCTGGTGGCCGGGCACAACCTGCTCGACGGCCTGCGCGTGGACGGTGCCTGGTCCGGGGTGTGGGCGGTGCTGCACCAGCGCGCCTGGTTCGAGCCGATCGAAGGCTTGCGGGTGCGGACCTCGTACCCGGTGCTGCCGTGGATCGGGGTGATCGCGCTCGGCTATGCCGCCGGGCCGTGGTTCGCGGCCGGTTTCGATGCCGTGCGCCGCCAGCGGCGGCTGCTGGCCTGGGGTGTGGGCGCGCTGGCGGCGTTCGCCGTGCTGCGGCTGGTCAACGGTTATGGCGATGCGCCCTGGCGCCTCGGCGAGGACGGACTGCGCACGGCGATGAGCCTGGTCAACGTCACCAAGTACCCACCTTCGCTGCTGTTCCTGTGTCTGACCCTGGGCGTGGGCCTGTTGCTGCTGCGGCTGTTCGAGCGTCCGGCGCTGGCCCGGCGGCTGGCGCCGGTGGCGACCTACGGCGCGGCGCCGATGTTCTTCTATCTGCTGCACCTGTACGTGCTGAAGCTGCTGTACCTGGCCGCGGTCGCCGTATGGGGACTCAATCAGGGGGCGGTCTTCGGGTTCGGGGCCGCGGCGTGGTTGCTGCCGGCCGCGGCGGCGCTGGCGCTGGCGCTGTATCCGGCCGTGCGTGGGTTCGCCGCGCTCAAGGCGCGGCGCCGGGATTGGACGTGGTTGCGCTACTTCTAGAACGCGGCGCTCAGTCGCGGAAGTTGTCGAACTGCAGCGGCAGTTCGAACTCGGTGCCGCGCAGCAGCGCGATCGCTGCCTGCAGATCGTCGCGCTTCTTGCCGGTCACGCGCAGCTTGTCGCCATTGATCTGGCTGTCGACCTTGAGCTTGGCGGTCTTGAGCGTGGTCTGGATCTTCTTGGCCAGGTCGCGTTCGATGCCTTGCTTGACGGTGACCTTCTGCCGGGCGCCGGCGAGGTTGGTGTCGATGTCGCCGAACTCCAGGCAGCGCACATCGATCTTCCGCGCCGCCAGGCGCTGGCGCAGGATCTCGGTCATCTGCTGGAGCTGGAACTCGCTCGGGGCCGACTGGGTGATCACCGCATCCTCGCGCTCGAACGAGGCCTCCACACCCTTGAAGTCGAAGCGCGTGGTCAGTTCGCGGTTGGCCTGGTCGACCGCGTTGGTCAACTCGTGGGTGTCGACTTCGGAGACGACGTCGAAAGACGGCATGGGGCACCTGGCAGTGGGGAAACGGCCCGCAGGGTAACGCAGCCGGCGTGGAACGTTGCATCGCGCGCTCGCCCGGTCCCGGCCGCGGCCGACGCGCCACAATGGCGTCTCCCCCGCTGTCGCAGATCGCCGTCATGTTCGAGACCCCTGCCTACGCCGCCGCGGACGCCACCGCGCCGCTCGCGCCCACCACGATCCAGCGCCGCCCGCCCGGCCCGTCCGAGGTGCTGATCGACATCCTCTATTGCGGCGTCTGCCACTCCGACCTGCACCAGGTGCGTGACGAGTGGGGCGGGTCGATCTTCCCGATGGTGCCCGGCCACGAGATCGTCGGCCGCATCGCCCAGGTTGGCAGCGCGGTGACCGCGTTCGCGGTCGGCGATGCCGTCGGTGTCGGCTGCTTCGTCGACTCGTGCCGGACCTGCCCGCAATGCCGCGCCGGCGAGGAGCAGTTCTGCGAGGACGGCATGACTGCCACCTACAACGCGATGGCGCGCGACGGCAGCGGGCCGACCTATGGCGGCTACTCGACCCGGATCACGGTCGATGCGGCCTATGTGCTGCGGATCCCCGATGCGTTGCCGCTCGATGCCGCCGCGCCGCTGCTGTGCGCAGGCATCACCACCTATTCGCCGCTGCGCCATTTCGGCGTCGCGCCCGGCGACGAGGTCGCGGTCGTCGGTCTGGGTGGCCTGGGCCACATGGCGGTCAAGTTCGCCGTCGCGATGGGCGCGCGGGTGACGGTGCTGAGCAGTTCGGAATCCAAGCGCGCCGACGCGCTGGCGCTCGGTGCGCACGCGTTTGCGGCTACGCGCGACAAGGGCACGTTCAAGGCGCTGGCCAAGTCCTTCGATTTCATCGTCGACAGCGTGTCGGCCGAGCACGACTACAACGCGTACCTATCGCTGCTGCGCGTCGACGGCACGATGATCCTGCTCGGTATTCCCGAGGCGCCGGCGCCGGTCGCGGCCGGCGCGTTGATCCTGCAGCGCCGGCGGCTGGTCGGCTCGCTGATCGGCGGTATCCGCGAGACCCAGGAGATGCTCGAGTTCTGCGCCGAACACGGCATCGTGTCCGACATCGAGCGCATCGGCATCGCCGACATCGAGACCGCCTACGCGCGCATGCGCAAGGGCGATGTGCGCTACCGCTTCGTCATCGACATCGAGACGCTGCGGCGCTGAAGACCCGTGCGCGCCGGATGCCCGGCGCGCGCTTCCGTGCGAGGATGGACGCTCCCTGTTCATCCTTCGCGATCATGTCCCGTGCCGCTCCGCCGACCGATGCCCGCGCCGCCGTATGGTGGATGCTGTTGGCGGTACTCGCGTTCGCGGGCATGGACGCAGGCATGAAGTGGATCGCCGAGGATTATTCGGCGTTCCAGGTCGCCACGTTCCGCAGCCTGACCACGCTGCCGCTGATCGCGGCGTGGATCGTGGTGCGCGGTCGCGGCGGTACGTTGTGGCGGATCCATTGGCCGTTGCACCTGCTGCGCGGCGTGCTCGGCGTGGGCATGATCGCCGGCTTCGTGTACGGGCTGGCGCGCATGCCGCTGTCGACCGCGTACGCGATCGTGTTCGTCTCGCCACTGCTGGTCACCGCGCTGGCGGTGCCGCTGCTCGGCGAGCGGGTGGGTCCGCGCCGGTGGACGGCGATCGCGGTGGGCATCGTCGGCGTGCTGGTGGTGCTGCGCCCGACCGGTGAGGGCGTCGCCACGCTGGCCGGCCTGGCGGTGGTGCTGGGTGCGCTGTGCTACTCGGTCGCCTCGATCACCGTGCGCATCCTGGCGCAGCGCGACAGCCCCGAGTCGCTGGTGTTCTGGTTCCTGGTGCTGATGGCGGTCTTCGCCGGCCTGCTGGCCTGGCGCGACTGGCGGCCGCTGCAGACCGAGCATCTGGGCGTGCTGGCGCTGATCGGCGGGGCGGGCGCGCTGGGCCAGGTCGCGATGACCCATGCCTTCCGTTTGGGCGAGGCCAGTCAGGTCGCGCCGCTGGAGTACACCGCGCTGCTGTGGGTGATCGTGCTCGATCTCACGCTCTGGGGCGTGCTGCCTGACGCGCCGACCTGGCTGGGCGCAGCGATCATCGTTGCCAGCGGCTTGTACATGTTCCGCCGCGAGCGGGTGGTCGCCGACCCGCCGGTGCGCCACCCGGACGCGACGCCGCCGCCCTGAGGGCGACCGATCGGAGTCGCCGACGCCGCAGCCACGCGGCGTGCCGCACACTGCCGCCATGCCCATCGTCCTGTTGATCGTGTTCGTCCTGGCGCTGTGCGCGGCGATGCTGCTGCTGTGGCCACTGGCGCTGTGGAACCGCTATCGCGTCGGCACCTCGCGTCGGCGCCCGCCGCGCTGGCTGACCCGGCTCAATGCTTGGTTGCTGCCGGCCTCGGCGTTGCTGTTCCTGGGCGCGATGGCGATGACCAACCTGTTCGTTGCGCATGCCTTCGTCTATGCAGGATTGGGGCTGCTCGCCGGCCTGGCCGCAGGCGGCCTTGGTTGGGCCTTGACGCGGGTCGAGCACCGGCCCGGAGCGGTCTGGTACACACCCAATCGCTGGCTGGTGCTGGCACTGACCTTGGTCGTGGTTGCCCGCGTGATCGCGGGTATCTGGCAGGCCTGGGAGCGCTGGCAAGGCAACGTCGAGGTCCTGGCGGCCTGGGGGCCGCTTGGCGAGCCGGCCGGGCTGTTCGCGGTCGCCGGGCTGGTGCTCGGCTACCACGCCGCCTACGCAGTCCTGCTGCAGTGGCGTCTGGGACGCTGGCTCTGAGGCGGCATTCGGCCGAGACCGGGTAGAACCGGGGTCAGAGTGCGATTTTGCGAGGCGAAATTGCACTCTGACCCCGGTTCTAGGCGAAAAAAAACGGCCCCGCACAAGGCGGGGCCGCTGGGCACGTTTCTGGGAGAGAGAGGATCAGAAGCGTGCGCCGATACCCACACCCACGGTCCACGGATCGAGCTTGAGATCGCGCTGCACGGTCTCACCGGCCTGCTTGACGTCCGCGCGGCTGCGCAGGTAGCGCGCATCGGCACGGGCGAACCAGGTGGAATTGATGTTCATGTCGACACCAACCGTGCCGATGGCGCCCTTCGGCGTCGTCAGGCTGACGTGGTCGCCGCCGCCACCCAGGTCTTCGTTGCTGATGTTGGACTGGTGATAGCCCAGGCCGACGAACGGACGGAAGGTGTTGTCGACGTCACCGAAGTGGTACTGGCCACTCAGCGCGATCGGCTGCTGATCGACGGTACCGATCTTGCCGCCGTCCTGCTTGACACGGTGATCGAACGCGTCGAGCGCACCCCACAGCTCGGCGCTGATGTTGTCGGTGAAGTTGTACGAGACCGAGGCGGTCGGCGCCGGGCCGCCGTCGACCTTCAGCCCGTTGTTCCGCTCGCTGTCGTTGGTCGGCTGCAGCAGCGTTACGCCGCCGACCACCGAGAAGCGCTTGCCGGCCGCGGTATCGGCGTCCTGGGCGAAGGCCGCGGATGAGACCGCGAGCGAGGCCAGGGTGGCGAGGATCAGGCTGCGCTTGTTGAGGATGGACGCGTTCGGCTTCATGGGGTTCTCCTGTTTGTAGCCTTGGTGCCGGCAGCGCGGACGCGCCGGCGGGATTCTCGCGTTCGGGACCGGAAGTCCTTTGGCGACCTTCCTCTTCGGGAAGGCGCGGCCATGCTGGCGCGGACAAGCTGAATCCGCGATTTGCGCTGTCTGAAGCGTTCCTAACGCTTCACAGCAGCTTCGGAAATCTGCGCAGCGCGTTCATCGCAAGCCGCGTTGCCATGCGGGTTGGTATGGCAGTGCCCGGCAAGACTGCGGCTGTACCGCAGACGAACGCCTTGGATGCGACGCAATGTTCCGCGACCGATCGCGGCACGCGATGCGGCATCACAGCAGTTGGCGCGGGACCTGCGGGGCGCCACAATAGTGGGTCACGAGATGCCCGGAGGGCCGCATGGCCGACCTGAAAGAAGCGCGCGTTCCCGACATTGGCGGGTATGACGATGTCCCGGTGATCGAGGTGCTGGTTGCCGTCGGCGATACGGTGTCGGTCGACCAGGGCCTGGTTACGCTGGAATCGGACAAGGCCACGATGGAGGTCCCCTCGACCGTGGCCGGTGTGGTCCGGGAACTGAAGGTCAAGGTCGGCGACAGCCTGTCGGAAGGCAGCGTGGTCGCGCTCATCGAAGCCCAGGATGCCGCGGCTGATGCACCTCCCCCGCAAGCGGGGGAGGTCGACGCGCGCAGCGCGTCGGGTGGGGGTGAAGCGCCCGCGCCGCAGGAAGCGCCGGCGAAGGCCGCCGACAAGCCGGTGGCCGAGAAGGCCGCGCCCGCTGCGAAGACCGAGGCGCCCAAGGCGCCGGCCGGCGGCGGTGGCGCGCAGGAATCGAAGGTGCCCGACATCGGCGGCTACGACGACGTGCCGGTGATCGAGGTGCTGGTGGCGGTCGGCGACACGGTGGCCAAGGACCAGGGCCTGGTCACGCTGGAATCGGACAAGGCCACGATGGAAGTGCCGGCCGCAGTCGCCGGCGTGATCAAGGAACTGAAGGTCAAGGTCGGCGACACCCTGTCGGAAGGCAGCGTGGTCGCGATCATCGAGGCCGAGGGCGCCTCGGCCGACGCACCTCCCCGCAAGCGGGGAGGTCGACGCGCGCAGCGCGTCGGGTGGGGGCGCCGCGCCCGCCAAGTCCAAGGACGACAGCGCGGTCGAGCCGGTCGCCCCGCAGGCCAAGGCCGATCCGATCGCGCAGGCCTCGATGGAGCACCGGCCGGCCGGCAGCGGCCAGCCGCCGGTCCGTTTCGATGCCGAGGCGATCCTGCCGGGCAATGTGCCCTACGCCAGCCCCGCGGTGCGCCTGTTCGCGCGCGAGCTCGGCGTCGATCTGGCCCAGGTGCGCGGGACCGCGCGCGCCGGGCGCATCACGCGCGAAGACGTGCAACAGTTCGTCAAGGGCGTGCTGGCGGGCGGTGGCGCGTCGAAGGCCGGTGCCCCGGCCGCGGCCGGCGGCGGTCTGAATCTGCTGCCGTGGCCGAAGGTCGACTTCGCCAAGTTCGGCGAGATCGAGGTCCAGGAACTGGGCCGGATCCAGAAGATCTCGGCCGCCAACCTCGCGCGTAACTGGGCGATGATCCCGCACGTCACGCAGCACGACGATGCCGACATCACCGATCTCGAGGCGCTGCGTGTGCAGCTCAACAAGGAAAACGAGAAGTCCGGCATCAAGCTGACCATGCTCGCGTTCCTGATCAAGGCGTCTGTCGCGGTGCTCAAGCAGTACCCGCGCTTCAACAGTTCGCTCGACGCGGCCGGCGAGACGCTGACGCTCAAGAAGTACTTCCACATCGGCTTCGCTGCCGACACGCCCAACGGTCTGGTGGTGCCGGTGATCCGCGATGCCGACAAGAAGGGCGTGCTGGAGATCTCCCAGGAGATGTCGGCGCTGGCCAAGAAGGCACGCGACGGCAAGCTCGGCCCGGCGGACATGCAGGGCGGGTGTTTTTCGATCAGCTCGCTGGGCGGCATCGGCGGCACCAGCTTCACGCCGATCGTCAATGCGCCGGAAGTGGCGATCCTGGGCGTGTCGAAGTCGGCGATCAAGCCGGTCTGGGACGGCAAGGCCTTCCAGCCGCGCCGGATCCTGCCGCTGTCGCTGTCTTACGATCACCGGGTCATCGACGGCGCTGCGGCCGCGCGCTTCACTGCGACGCTGGCGCAGTTGCTCGGCGATATGCGCCGGGTGCTGCTGTAAGAACCCGCTCAATGTCCTGCTGCGCTTGCCATCTGACGCGCGTGCGGTGCTCGGAATGCTCACGTACCACACGTACGCTGCGCTTCCTCCGCGCCGCCACGCGTCACCTGGCTGCGCTCGCGACGGACCTTGAACGGGTTCAAGGCAAGAGCTGGGCGTCGGCATGAGCGATCCGTCCACGCGCGAGCGGGCGCGATTGACGTTGCGCCATGCCGGCATCGCCGATATTCCGGCGATCGTCGCACTGAGCGAGCGCGTCTACGGACGCGACAATGGCTACACGGCCGAGATGCTCAACGGCCAGATCGCGCAGTTTCCGCAGGGCGTGTTCGTGGCGTTCTACGACGGCGTTGCGGTCGGCTATTGCGGCACGTTCCGCATCGACGAGCGCACCGCGATGGCGCCACATCGCTGGCTGGAGATCTCCGGCGGCGGTTACGCCTCGCGGCATCTGTCGACCGGGGACTGGCTCTACGGCATGGAGGTCTGCGTCGATCCCGATCACCGCGGGCTGCGCATCGGCCGTCGGCTCTACGAGCTGCGCAAGCGGCTGTGCCAGGAGCTGCGGCTCAAGGGCATCGTATTCGGCGGGCGCCTGCCGGGCTTCTCGCGCCGCGCCCGTGCCTATCGCGGCGACGTGCGCGCGTATGTCGCCGACGTGTGCGCCGGGCGCATCCGCGATCGCGCGCTGAGCTTCCAACTGCGTAACGGCTTCGAGCTGATCGGCGTGCTGCCCGGCTATCTGCCGCAGGACACCGAATCGGCCGGCTACGCCGCGCACCTGGTCTGGCGCAATCCCAAGATCGACCCGGACGCCGACCCGCGCGGCACCGCGCGCCCGTTGCCCGATTCGGTCCGCGTGGCGACGGTGCAGTATCAGCAGCGCCGCGTGGCGTCGTTCGAAGAGTTCGCCACCCAGGTCGAGTACTTCGTCGACATCGCCGCCGACTACCGCGCCGACTTCGTGGTCTTCCCCGAGCTGTTCACGCTGCAACTGCTGTCGGTGGAGAACAAGCCGCTGTCGCCGGTCGACTCGCTGCTGGCGCTCACCGGTTACACCGAGCGTTTCGCCCAGCTGCTGTGCGAACTGGCGGTCCGCCACAACATCAACATCATCGGCGGCTCGCATCCGACCCGGACCAGCGACGACGACGACGGCAAGGTGCGCAACATCTGCTACGTCGCGCTGCGCGACGGCTCGCTGCATACCCGAGACAAGCTCCATCCCACGCCCAACGAGCGCACCTGGTGGGGGATCGGCGGTGGCGACAGCGCCCAGGCGATCATGACCGACTGCGGGCCGATCGGGGTGATGATCTGCTACGACAGCGAGTTCCCCGAGCTCGGCCGGCACCTGGTCGACCAGGGCGCGATGATCCTGTTCGTGCCGTTCTGCACCGACACCCGCGAGGGCTATCTGCGGGTGCGCTACTGCTCGCAGGCCCGCGCGGTGGAAAACCAGTGCTACGTGGTGCTGTCGGGCAACGTCGGCAACCTGCCGGGCGTGAACAATTTCGACATCCAGTACGCGCAGAGCTGCATCCTCACGCCCTGCGATTTCCCGTTCGCGCGCGACGGTGTCGCTGCCGACACCACGCCCAATGTCGAGCAGGTGGCCTTCGCCGACCTGCGCCTCAACGATCTGACGGTCGCGCGCAACGACGGCACCGTGCAGAACCTCAATGACCGCCGCCACGACCTGTATACGCTGAGCTGGGCCCGGCGCCCGGCGTCGCGCGTGGCGGTGCCAGAACAGACGCAACCCCCGGAGAACGCGTGATGGCCAAGACCCTCGAAGTGACAGTCCCCGACATCGGCGGCTACGACGACGTGCCGGTGATCGAGGTGCTGGTCGCCGTCGGCGACACGGTCGCCAAGGACCAGGGCCTGGTCACGCTGGAGTCCGACAAGGCGACGATGGAAGTGCCGTCCTCGCACGCGGGCGTGATCAAGGCATTGAAGGTCAAGGTCGGCGACACCCTGTCGGAAGGCAGCGTGGTCGCGGTGATCGAAGCCGAGGATGACGCCGACGGCGACGCCGACGGCGACGCCAAGCCGGCTGCGGGATCTGCCGACAAGGCGCCCCCAGCCCAGCCCTCCCCGCGAACGGAGGAGGGAACAAGCGCGAGGCGCCGGGCAGCAACCCGCCGGTCGCGCGCTCGCATCGCGCGCCGGCCGAGCCTGAAGCAGTGAAGGCCGCCCCGTCGTCGGGCCGCAAGGCCGACGTGGAATGCCGCATCGTCGTGCTCGGCTCCGGCCCCGGCGGCTACACCGCCGCGTTCCGCGCGGCCGATCTCGAGCTCGACACCGTGCTGATCGAGCGCTATGACACGCTCGGCGGTGTCTGCCTCAACGTCGGCTGCATCCCCTCGAAGGCCCTGCTGCACGCGGCCGACGTCATCGACCAGGCGCAGCACGCCAGCGACTACGGCGTGGCGTTCGGTGCCCCGACGATCTCGCTCGACAAGCTGCGCAGCTACAAGGACAAGGTCGTCGGCCAGTTGACCAAGGGCCTGGCCGGGATGGCCAAGCAGCGCAAGGTACGGGTGGTCGCCGGCACCGGCACGTTCGTGTCGCCGAACGAAATCGAGGTGGTCGCCCAGGACGGCAAAACCACGCTGGTGCGGTTCGAGCAGTGCATCATCGCCGCCGGCTCGCAGGCGCTCAAACTCCCGGGCTTCCCGTGGGACGATCCGCGCGTGATGGATTCGACCGACGCGCTGGAACTGGCCGAGGTGCCCAAGCAACTGCTGGTCGTGGGCGGCGGCATCATCGGTCTGGAGATGGCCACCGTGTACCGCGCTCTGGGCGCGCAGGTCACCGTGGTCGAGCTCGCCGACCAGCTGATGCCCGGTGCCGACAAGGATCTGGTCAAGCCGTTGGCCGACCGGCTCAAGAAGCAGGGCGTATCGGTGCACTTGAAGACCAAGGTCGTCGAGGCCAAGCCGGAGAAAGCCGGCATCGTCGTCGCGTTCGACGGCGAGAGCATTCCGGACACGACGCTGTATGACCGCGTGCTGGTCGCCGTCGGACGTTCGCCCAACGGCGCCAAGATCGGCGCCGACAAGGCCGGCGTGCGGGTGGGCGAGCGTGGTTTCATCCAGGTCGATGCGCAGATGCGCACCAACGTGCCGCACATCTTCGCGATCGGCGATCTGGTCGGCCAACCGATGCTGGCCCACAAGGCCACGCACGAGGGCAAGCTGGCGGCCGAGGTCGCGGCCGGCGAGAAGAAGGAATGGGTCGCGCGGGTGATTCCGTCGGTGGCCTACACCGATCCGGAGATCGCCTGGGTCGGCATCACCGAGACCGAAGCCAAGGCCAAGGGCCTGAAGGTGGGCGTGGGCAAGTTCCCGTGGGCGGCCAGCGGCCGCGCGATCGGCCTGGGCCGGACCGAGGGCTTCACCAAGCTGGTGTTCGACGAGGCCACCCATCGGATCGTCGGTGCCGGCATCGTCGGCGTGCATGCCGGCGATCTGATCGCCGAAGCTGCGCTGGCGATCGAGATGGGAGCCGAGGTCGCCGACATCGGCCACACGATCCATCCCCATCCCACGCTCAGCGAATCGGTGGCGATGGCGGCCGAGGTCTACGACGGCACGATCACCGATCTCTACCTGCCCAAGCGCAAGTAATCGTCCAGCGCGGCGGATGCCGCGCATGCCGGCCCGTGTTGATGGGCCGGCACACGACAGCGCCGTCGAACGGCGGTGCATCCAGCAAAAGCGCAACATCCTGCACGGCCTGCGCGCAGCCACTGTCGCTTGACGCGAGCGCGCGGATAGCGCGCTCAAGTTCGACGTGCCGGCGAGTGCCTGATAGCTCCAGCGGCGTGGCGCTCACGCGCGTGGCAGGACGCGAACGGCTCAAGCCGCCGTGCGATCAGCCGCTGCCCAGGATCGACAAGCCCGGCAGCCCGGGAAGCCGCGCGCGCAGCGGCCGCACACGGACACCGAGGACGCACAGTGTCCCGCTTTGTTGCAGTGCATGGTGACAAAGCCGGCTGGTCGCTATACATCTGGCGCCGAAATGGTAGCGCTATCAGTCTCGCTGCCTTTCGCGATATGCGGGTGCGCTGGGAGGCAGCGTGCCGGGCCGGGGGGCCAGGTGCGGTGCGGGGAGTGACGAAGAGCGTTTCGCCAGGATCGTTTGCACACCAGGGCAAACGGACGCGACCGGTTCGGGGCGTCCGTTCCGCTGGGAAGCGGGCGCTTCGTCGCGTCCAAGCGCGCGTGTGAGGTACGGAAGTCGGTAGTGCCGCATCCGCCACTTGCGGAGATGGATCGTGACGTACGCCGGGAGCAGCCAGCTCGCGGTTGTTCCCATTCCGATGCTGAGGACCCGTCAATGAGCATGAAGTTCAGGCGTTTGAAGTCGACCGCAATGTTCACCTTCGTGGGGGGGCGCTGATCATCAACCCCGCGTTCGCGCAGCAATCGCCGCCGTCGCCCAACCCGAATGCGGACACGCGTGCCGCCGCCGAACCGCAGGACGCCACGACGCTCGATGCGGTCATGGTCAGCGGTATCCGCAACAGCCTCAGCCAGGCGATGGACACCAAGCGCGAGGCGGCGGGCGTGATCGATGTGATCAGCGCCGAGGACATCGGCAAGTTCCCCGACACCAATCTCGCCGAGTCGCTGCAGCGCATCACCGGCATTTCGATCGAGCGCCGTGATGGCGAGGGCGCGCAGGTCACGGCCCGCGGCTTCGGGCCGCAGTTCAACATGGTCACCCTCAACGGTCGCCAGGTGCCCGGCGCGGACGCCTTCGGTGCCGCTGGTCAGGTGGCCATCGGTGGCGTGGACGGCGGGACGCGCGCCTTCAACTTCGCGCAGCTGGCGGCTGAATCGATCAGTGGCATCGAGGTCTACAAGACCAGCCAGGCGCACGTGCCGAGCGGCGGCATGGGCGCGACCATCAACATCCTCACCGACAGGCCCTTCAACCACACGGGTATCGTCGCCAGCGCCGGCGCCAAGGCGGTGTCGGATCGCAGCCAGCTGTTCGACGACGACTTGACCCCCGAACTGTCGGGCATCTTCAGTTACACCAACGCCGATCGGACCTTCGGCGTGGGCTTGAGCGGCAGCTACCAGAAGCGCAAGGGCGGCTCAGTGCAGGCCACCGAGAATTACTGGAACATCCAGCCGTGGACGGGCACGATGCCGGGCAACCCGCAGGTGACCAACGCCCCGGGCGTGGGCGACCTGTACGCACGCCCCAACGACCTGCGCTATGCGTTCTCCGAGTTCGACCGCGAGCGCATCAACGGCCAGGCCGTGCTGCAGTTCGCGCCCACCGACAGCCTGACCCTGACGCTGGACTACACCTACTCCACCAACGAGATCACCGAAAATCGCGGCGAACAGGGCATGTGGTTGCAGAACAGCGACTACACCCACGTCGAATTCGATACCTCCGGTGCGGTGGCCACGCCGATCTATCTGCGTGAGATCGCCGGCACCAAGGACTTCGGCCTCGAGCAGCAACGCAGCATGCAGAAGTATCGGCTGGGTTCGCTGGGCTTCAACGCGGTCTGGGACGTCAACAGCGATTTCCGGCTGAGTTTCGATGCGCACAACTCCAAGACCGAGAGTCTGCCCAATGATCCGCTCACCGGTGGCGGCTCGATCTTCATGAGCGTGGCGGGCACCAACAACTGCACCACCGGCCCCCATTGCGGCGGCTCCTGGGTGCAGGAGCTGTTCTTCAACAACGGCCTGCCGGTCGGCACCCAGACCTGGTATCCCACCACAGCCGACGCGATCGCCGGAACCAACGGGGTCGTCAATCCCGGCTTTGTCGCTGGCGAGATCGGCTCCCAGGTGCTGCGCGTCAATGCGCAGACCCAGGTCAGCGAGATCGAGCAGGCCCGACTCGACGGCGAATGGGTGTTCGATCAGGGCCGCTTCCAGTTCGGCGTGGATTCGAGCACCGCGAAGACCCATCGCCTGCAAGCGGCCGAGGCGTACTCGACGCTGGGCGACTGGGGCGTGGCCAATGTCGATGGGGATGTGGCAGGCGGCTTGATGGATCTGTTGCAGCCGCTCGATCTCGTGGGTCTGTTCCACGGCCGCAGCATCAGCAGCTGGCCGGCCTGGCGGGGCGATGCCGGCGCGCTCGCCCAATGGCACGGGGGCAGTACGGCGTCGGCCTGGGCGTGAGTCCGCAGAACGCGGCCGACAACCGGGTTGAAGAAAAGACCCGCTCGGCCTATATGCAGGTCTCGCTGGACGGCGAACTGGGCGGCTTCACGACCAATACCCGCATCGGCGTGCGCTACGAGACCACCGATGTCGTCTCCACGTCGATCATCGCCACCCCCGAGGCGATCGAGTGGCAGTCCAACAACGATTTCCGGATCGTGCTGTCCGACCAACTCGAACCCTTCAGCGAATCGAGCAGCTACAGCTACATCCTGCCGAATCTGGATTTCAGCATCGACTTCACCGACCAGCTCAAGGGCCGGGCCTCGTTCGGAAAGAGCATCGCGCGCGCGCCTTACGGCAATCTCTATGCAGGCCCCGGCGCGCAGCAGCCCTTCGGCTCGGTCTTGCTGGACCCGTCCAGCCGGGCCAGCGGTAACGCGCAGAATCCGTCGCTCAAGCCGCTGGAGTCGGACAACCTCGACTTCGCGCTGGAATGGTACTTCGCCGAATCGAGCTACGTCTCGCTGACCTACTGGCACAAGTCGGTGAGCAATTTCGTCGGTAATACGGTGAGCCAGGAATCGCTCTACGGCCTGACCGACCCGACCTCCGGGCCCGACGCCCAGGCCGCGCTGGCGTTCCTGCAGAGTGCGCAGTGCCGCGAGCAGGTGGGGCCGGCCAACGCGGCGGCGTGTTCGGGCAACGACACCTCGCTGTTCACCGCCCTGGCGCTGTTGCGCAACGATCCGGCGGGGCTGGGCGCGTTCAACGGCACCGGCGCCCAGGCGCTGGCGACCGAGGCCGCCTACGATCTGTACGGCACGCCGGACGATCCGCTGTACCTGTTCAACGTCAACCGGCCGATCAACCAGAACCAGTCCAAGCTGCACGGGTGGGAGCTCGGCGGCCAGTACTTCTTCGGCGACAGCGGGTTCGGGATCCTGGCCAACTACACCGTCGTGCAGGGCGATGTCGGCTACGACGATGGCGGTGATCCGGGCATCGACCAGTTCTCGCTGACCGGGCTGAGCGATACCGCCAACGTCATGTTCATGTACGAGAAGTACGGCTGGTCGGTCCGCCTGGCCTGGAACTGGCGCGACGAGTACCTGATCCTCGCCAACCAGGGCGCCAGCCGGAATCCCTATTACGTGGAGGCCTACCAGCAGTGGGATCTGAGCGTGAACTACGCGCTCGACGCGCACTGGTCGTTCGGGCTGGAAGCGATCAATCTGACCAGCGAGGAGGTGCGTTGGCACGCGCGTACCGATCAGCAGATCATGAAGCTGGCCGACCAGCGTCCGCGCTACATGCTGGGGGTGCGCTACAAGTTCTAGAGGCGCGGCGTGGCGTCGCAGGTTTCGATCCCGCACGATGGAGAGGTGATGGCGCGTTACGAACTGCTCAACAACGTGGCGCACAAGGATCTGCGTGTCGCGACCGGCTTCGGCGCGCAGTTCGGCGACGACGTGGGCATGGTGCCGGCGTTCCCCAGCGAGTACGCCGAACTGCAGCGCGAGTACCCGATTTTCTTCCGCAAGGATGCGGACGGGCAGTGGGGCTCGGTGGCGTTGCTGGGATTCGAACAGCGGGAGAACCTGTACCTGCGTGACGGCCGATGGAACGCCGCCTACCTGCCCGGCGCCGCGGCGAAGGGGCCGTTCCTCATCGGTTTCCAGGAGCAGCGCATCGATGGCGAACTGCGCCGCGAGCCGGTGATCCATGTCGACCTCGATCACCCGCGTGTGAGCACGGACGAGGGCGAGCCGGTGTTTCTGCCGCAGGGGGGCAACAGCCCGTACCTCGATCATGTCGCCGGCGTGCTGCGCGGCATCCGCGATGGCGTCGCGTTCGGCGCGGCGATGCTCGCGGCCTTCGATGCGCTGGGGCTGATCCAGCCGGTGACGCTGGCGGTCGACCTGGACGACCGGCATCGGGTGGATGTCGGGGGGCTGTACAGCATCGACCGCGAGGTCCTGTCGGCGCTGGACGGTCCGGCGCTGGCACGGTTGAACCAGGCCGGCTATCTGGAAGGGGCGTATCTGGTGCTGGCGTCGCTGCACAACGTGCGCCGGTTGATGGCCGAGAAGCAGCGCCGCCTGCGCGAGCAGGATGCCGCGACGCCACGCGCGGGCGCCTGAGCGCATGCCGGCGGCCATGCGCGCAATCGAGGTTCGCGACGCGGCCGCGCTGCCGCTCGATACGCTGGTGTCCGAGGGGCAGCCGGTGTTGCTCAAGGGCGTGGCGCGCGACTGGGGGCTGGTGCGTGCGGGCGAGGCGTCCACCACCTCGGCCATGGCGTATCTGCGCGGCTTCGACACCGGCCGGCCGGTCCCCTATTCGTTCGGCGCTCCCGCGATACAGGGGCGCCCGTTCTATACCGAGGACTTCGGCGCTCTGAATATCGAGGTCCGTCGCGGCGGGCTGGGCGAGGTCCTGGATGCGATTGCGACCCATCTCGACGATCCGCAGCCGCCGGCCTACTACGTCGCCTCGTTGTCGGTGGCGGG
Source organism: Xanthomonas citri pv. mangiferaeindicae (assembly GCA_002240395.1). Taxonomy (NCBI): domain Bacteria; kingdom Pseudomonadati; phylum Pseudomonadota; class Gammaproteobacteria; order Lysobacterales; family Lysobacteraceae; genus Xanthomonas; species Xanthomonas citri. The sequence goes on along the minus strand of CP016836.1, from coordinate 959,091 downwards.
CGCCTTGCCGGGGTTCAGTCAGGAGAACGACCTGCGTCTGGCCGACCGCGGTGTTCCTGCGGCGCCCGGTATCTGGATCGGCAACCGGGTCGTGGCCTCCTGCCATTACGACGTGCCGGACAACCTGGCCGTCTGCGCGGTGGGGCAGCGGGCGTTCACCGTGTTCCCGCCCGAGCAGATCGACAACCTCTACCCAGGACCGCTCGATCCCACGCCTGGCGGGCAGGTCGTGAGCCTGGTCGACTTCGACCGGCCCGACCCTGCGCGCCATCCGCGCTTTCGTCAGGCATTGGCCCATGCGCAGACCGCGCTGCTGTCGCCGGGCGATGCGATCTTCATTCCCGGCATGTGGTGGCACCACGTGCGCAGCCTCGCGCCGTTCAACGTGCTGGTCAATTACTGGTGGCGCAATGCGCCGGCGTTCCTGCCGCCGCCGGTGTCGGCGCTCTACCACGCGCTGTGGGCAATCCGCGACCTGCCCGAGCGGGACAAGGCGGCCTGGCGACAGGTGTTCGACTACTACGTGTTCGGGCCGAGCGCGCGCGCGGGCGCGCACATCCCCGAACCGGCGCGCGATGTGCTGGGGCCGATCGACGAGACGCGGGCGCGACGCATCCGCGCCTTGTTGCTCGGCCAGTTGAACCGGTGAGCGGATAGAGAGGCGAGGCAATGAACGAGCACCAGGGGCCGCCTGGCCGGATACGCAAGGTGGTGATCGCCGGAGGCGGTACCGCGGGTTGGCTGGCCGCGTGTGCGCTCGCCCACCAGTTCCGGGACCGGTTGGACATCACGCTGGTGGAATCCGAGCAGATCGGCACGGTGGGCGTGGGGGAATCCACTGTGCCGCCGATCCGCACCTTCCACCGCTTCCTGCAGATCGATGAGCAGGCGTTCCTGCGCGCAGTGTCGGGCACGTTCAAGCTCTCGATTTCGTTCGAGCACTGGCGGCGGCCCGGCGATCGCTACATCCACCCCTTTGGTGCCACAGGACAGGGGACGTGGGCCGCGGCCTTCCATCATTTCTGGCTCGACAGCCTGCGCCGGAGGATGCCGTCGGAACTGGGCGACTTCTGCCTGGAGACGCTTGCCTCGCGCGCCGACCGGTTCTCGCTCGACACCGATCCGCAGGTCAACTACGCCTACCATCTCGACGCCGGCCTCTATGCGAAGTTCCTGCGCGCGCAGGCCGAGCGCCATGGCCTGGTGCGCGTCGAGGGCCGGATCGAAACGGTCGTGCGCCATGCGATCAGCGGCCATGTCGAGGCCCTGGTGCTGGATGGGGACCGGCGGGTCGATGGCGACCTGTTCATCGATTGCACCGGCTTTCGCGGTCTGCTGATCGAGCAGACCCTGCAGACCGGGTACGAGGACTGGAGCCAGTGGCTGCCCTGCGACCGGGCGGTCGCGGTCCAGACCGAGCCGATGGGTCCGCCCGTGCCGTACACGCGCGCGATCGCGCATGAGGCGGGCTGGCGATGGCATATCCCGTTGCAGCATCGGGTCGGCTGCGGTCTGGTGTTTTCCAGTCGGTACATGTCCGACGATCAGGCGCAGGCCAAGCTGCTGCGCGATGTCGGCGCGCGGCCGCTGCGCGATCCCTGGGTGGTGCCGTTTCGGACCGGACGTCGGCGCCGGGCCTGGAACGGCAACGTGGTCTCGCTGGGCCTGGCCAGCGGTTTCATCGAACCTCTGGAATCGACCAGCCTGCACTTGACCATCAGTGCGGTCGTGCGGCTGATCCAGCTGTTCCCGTTCGAGGGCATCTCACCGACGCTGGTCGAGCTGTTCAACGCAGTCAGTCGCGCGGAGATGGAACACGTGCGGGATTTCATCATCCTGCATTACCACGCCACCCAGCGCGACGAGCCCCTGTGGGCGGCGTGCCGGGACATGGCGCTGCCGCCATCGCTGGAGGCCCGGCTGCAGGCCTGGCGCGAGCGCGCGCATGCCTGGCAGGGCGCCGATGAGCTCTTCCGGGTCGATTCGTGGACGCATGTGCTGCTGGGGCAGGGCATCGTGCCCCGGCAGCATCATCCTCTGGCGCGTGCGCTGCGCGACGAGGACCTGCGTCATTTGCTGCGCGCGATCCGCGAGCCGGTCGAACGTGCAGTCGAGCAGATGCCCTCCCAGCAGGCCTTCATCGATCGCTACTGTAAGGCGGATGCGGCGGTGTGGGGCACGCGACCCGTGGTGCGGTAGGCGGATCGGCAGAAGAACAGAAAGAACGAAGCCGCGGCTGAGCCGCGGCTTCGTCTTTCATCCATTGCCGGCGTGTCGGCTCAGAAGCGGAAGGTCACACCCGCCATCGGGCCGTGGACCTTCAGGTCGCCGGTCAGCTTGCCTTCGTACGGGTAGGGGCCGGCGGCGACGCCGTCGGGGGCGCGCGCCGTTCCCTTGTACTCGTCGGAAAGCTTCAGGCGGAACCAGTCGTAACCGGCATGGATACCGAAGCGCTCGGTGACCATGTACTCGACGATCAGGCCGCCGCGCTCGAAGTGGCCGCGCTCATCCAGGAAATCACCCCAGCGGGTATCGAGGTACTGGGCTTCCAGGCCGACGGTCCAGCGCTCGGCCGGGATCCAGGTCAGACGGGTGTGCAGGCCCGGCGAAAAGCCGTCGCGCTTCCAGCGGACGGTCTCGAACTGCGGGTCCACAAGGTCGGTGCCTTCGGACGCGCCGTTGGCGAATGCCTCGAGCTCGGCGTAGGTGACGCCCAGACCCAGGCCCCACTGGAAGCTGTCGTTCTTGACCACGCTGTACTCGTAATTGAGGCTGGCAAGGCTGAACGACAGGCGGCCGTCGATGCGGGCCGCGGGGATGTCGATCTGTTCGCCGCTGCCGCCGATCGTGCCGGTGTCGAGTACGGTGCCGCCGTAGTTCCAGGTCTCGTCGCGGCGATAGTCGTAATAGTTGCCGACCAGCGCCTGGCGGTCGCTGATGCGGAAACCGAACGCGCCGCGCGGGCGCCATTCGCGGCCGGTGCTGAAGGTCTCGTTGAAGCCGAAGGTCGCCTCGTCGGTGCCGTCGGTGACGGTGCCGTTGCCCGAGAACCCCAGCTTGGCCTCAGGATTGAATGCGCTCACGCGCAGGACAAAGCGATCATCGCGGCTCTGGGCCTGGGCGGGCATCGCGAGCGTGGCCAGAACCACGGCGGCAGGCAGGGCGGCCAGAGCGAGGGTGCGGAAGGGCGTGGGGGACATCGGCATGCCAAGGTCGTGGAAGAGGAGGCGATGGTCGGTAAGTGAAGGTCTTGCCGGCGTGAAGTGATGACGCGAATAACGAATGGTCCGTTCATCGATGTCCCAGCCCGACGGCGGGGTGTGACCTTGGACTGGCGTCCGGCGCGCTGCGCCGGGCCGGGCCGATTCGTCGATCGGAGCGAGTGCGCGTCCGGGTCAGGGCCCGGTGAGCAGCGATGGCGTGCGCGGCACTACCGCCCATCCATGCGAACGCCACGCGTGCTTCGCGTGGCCGGACCCAAAGCAGCCGTGTTGCGGGAGAGCGGCCGCCGGCCGGCAGGCCGTGGCCCCTTCCAAGCAAAGGCGAAGGCCAAAAAAAGAGCCCCGGCGGCGGGCCAGGGCTCGGGTGGCGATCTGCGGACACGACCGACGAGGAAAGTACGGCAGATCGGGCACGGTAGGTCGGACCCGGCCGACCGGCACAAGTTCCGCGCGGTTGCCAAGAAAATTATGAATGGGGCCGGGCATTTGCCGGCGTTGGTCCCCGGCCGGGAGCGGGACCTTCGCCGGTTGTGGGTCAAATGGCTCCGCTGCTATACTTTTGCGGCTCGACGGGGCCGTTTCGACGCGTTCCGTGTCCCTCAGATGCCCAGGATCCTGATGTGTTGACATCCGTCGCTGTCGGTCGGCGGCTGGCACAGCGCGCACTCGTCTGGCAGGCGGTGGCGGTCGCGGTGACGGCCCTGGCCTTCCTTGCAAAGGGTGGCGCCTGGGCGCTGGCGGCTGTACTGGGCGGCGCGGCGATCGCGATCGGCGGCTGGCTGTCGAGCGTGATTGCGCTGGGGGGCGGGGTCAATCCTTCGGCAGGCGCGCTTGCGCGGCTGCTGGCGGGAATGGCGCTGAAGTGGGTCGTGGTGGTGGCCGTGTTGCTGCTGGGCACAGGGATGGTGGGCTTGCCGCCGGTTCCGATGCTCGCCGGGGTCATCGTCGCGCTCTTCGCGCAATTGCTGGCGATGGCCCGGCCTCCGGCCGGTTCCTGACACTTGGGCACTGAATTTCAAACACAGGCAGGTCTTCGATCTTATGGCGGCTGATTCGGAACTGACCCCAACCAGCTACATCCAGCATCACCTGCAGAACCTCACGGTCTCGACCGGCGAGGGTGGCTTCTGGACGTTGCACCTGGACACGCTGATCACCGCGCTGCTGATGGGCGGCCTGATGGTGCTGATGTTCTGGATGGCCACGCGCAAGGCCACGTCCGGCGTGCCGGGCAAGTGGCAGGCGTTCGTCGAGATCTGCCTGGAGTTCGTCGACAAGCAGGCGCGCGACACGTATCACGGCACCAGCAAGCTGGTGACGCCGATCGCGATCACGCTGTTCTTCTGGATCCTGCTGATGAATCTGCTGAAGATGATTCCGGCAGACTTCATCGCCAAGCCCCTCGAACTGGCTGGCGTGCACTACTGGAAGCCGGTACCGACCGCCGACGTCAATGCGACGCTGGGCCTGTCGATCAGCGTGTTCTTCCTGACGGTCTTCTTCGCGCTGCGGTCCAAGGGCCTGGGCGGGCTGACCAAGGAGTTCCTGACTGCGCCGTTCGGCAAGTGGATGGTGCCGTTCAACCTGATCCTCAACATCGTCGAGTGGCTGAGCAAGCCGATCTCGCTGGCGATGCGACTGTTCGGCAACATGTTCGGCGGCGAGATCGTGTTCCTGCTGATCTGGGTGCTGGGCGGCGCTGGCCTGCTGGGCATGCTCGGTGGCGGCGTGCTGGGCCTGGGCTGGATGCTGTTCCACCTGCTGGTCATCCCGCTGCAGGCCTTCATCTTCATGATGCTGTCGATCGTCTACCTCAGCCTCGCCGAGGACAGCCACTGATCGGCGGGCGGCACCCGGTTTCGTTCCACCATTTGTCTCAATCCCAGTTCCACCCTTAACAAGCAATCCGTTCCGGAGAAAACAATGGAAATCGCACTGACCTCGTTTGCCCAGATCCAGGCTTCGACCGTTCTGGCCGTCGGCATCATGATCGGCCTGGCCGCGCTGGGCGCAGGTCTGGGCCTGGCCATCATGGCCGGCAAGTTCCTCGAGTCGGCCGCGCGTCAGCCCGAGCTGATCCCGGTGCTGCAGGTCCGCATGTTCATCACCGCCGGCCTGATCGACGCCGCGTTCATCATCTCGGTCGCCGTCGGCCTGCTGTTCGCGTTCGCCTCGCCGTTCGTCGGCCCGATCGCCGCCCAGATCGCCGGCTGATCCGGACGAGCGCAGGCGCTTTCCGATGCGGCCGGCCTACGGCCGCATCGGCGATGACAGCGGGCATGCATGCATGCCCGACCCTTCACGACAGGCAGCCACAAGCCCATGAATATCGGTCTGACCCTAATTGCACAGGCGATTGCGTTCGCCGCCCTGATCTGGCTGATCGCGACCAAGATCTGGCCGCCGTTGCTCAATGCCATCGAAGAGCGCCAGAAGAAGATCGCCGAAGGCCTGGCCGCCGCCGACAACAGCCAGCGCGCGCTCGCGCAGGCGCAGGCAACCGCCAACGAGGAACTCAAGGCCGCGCGTGCGAAGGCCAATGAGATCATCGAACAGGCGCACCAGCGCGCCAACCAGATCGTCGATGCCGCCAAGGCCGAAGCCGTGACCGAGGGTCTGCGTCAGAAGGCACTGTTCGACGCCGAGCTCCAGGCATCGGCCACCCGGGCCCGTGAGGATCTGCGTCGCCAGGTATCGCTGCTGGCGGTGACCGGCGCCGAGCGCCTGCTCAAGCGCGAGATCGATGCCGACGCCCACAAGGCGCTGCTCGACGAACTCGCTGCCGAGATCTGAGGCCGACACGATGACGCTGACGATCGCCCGTCCCTATGCCCGCGCCGCGTTCGCGATCGCGCGCGACGCCGGCCGGTTTGCACCGTGGTCGGACGCGCTGGCGTTCTCGGCGCGCATCGCCGCCGATCCGCAGGCCGCCACGGTGCTGGGTCACCCGGCGCTGGCGCATGCCGATGCCGTCGCGCTGCTCGCCCCCGAGGGTGCGGACGAGGCGTTCGCCTCGTTCCTGGCGTTGCTGGCCGAGAACGGCCGGCTGCCGCAGCTGCCCGAGATCGCCGGACTCTACGAGCAACTGCGCGCCGAGGCCGAACACGTGGTGCTGGCCAAGATCACCTCGGCGACCGCGCTGCCCGACACCGAGATCGAGCAGATCCGCAGCGCGCTCAAGCGTCGCTTCGGTCGCGAGGTCCAGGTCGAGACCGCGGTCGACGACACGCTGATCGGCGGCGCGGTGATCGCGGCGGGCGATGTGGTGATCGACGGCTCGCTGAAGGGCAAGCTGGCACGCCTGCAGTCCGCGCTGGCGCACTGACACGAATTTCAATTGCAACGCCGGCGGCGACGCCGACACAAGGGAATCCCCGATGGCTACCACGCACCTCAATCCCTCCGAGATCAGCGAGCTGATCAAGTCCCGCATCGAGAAGGTCAAGCTGTCCGCCGAGTCGCGCAACGAAGGCACGGTCACCAGCGTGTCCGACGGCATCGTGCGTCTGCACGGCCTGGCCGACGTGATGCAGGGCGAGATGATCGAACTGCCCAACGACACCTTCGCGCTGGCGCTCAACCTCGAGCGCGATTCGGTCGGCGCGGTGGTGCTGGGCGACTACGAGCACCTGCGCGAAGGCGACGTGGCCAAGACCACCGGTCGCATCCTCGAAGTGCCGGTCGGTCCGGAGCTGCTGGGCCGCGTGGTCAATGCGCTCGGCGAGCCGATCGACGGCAAGGGCCCGATCGACGCCAAGCTCAGTGCGCCGGTCGAGCGCGTGGCGCCGGGCGTGATCTGGCGCAAGTCGGTCGACCAGCCGGTGCAGACCGGCTACAAGTCGGTCGACGCGATGATCCCGATCGGCCGCGGCCAGCGCGAGCTGGTCATCGGCGACCGTCAGACCGGCAAGACCGCGATGGCGATCGACGCGGTGATCAACCAGAAGAATACCGGCATCAAGTGCGTGTACGTGGCGATCGGCCAGAAGGCCTCGACCGTCGCCAACATCGTGCGTCGCCTCGAAGAGAACGGCGCGCTGGCGCACACCATCGTCGTTGCTGCGACCGCGTCCGAGTCGGCCGCGATGCAGTACATCAGCGCCTATTCGGGCTGCACGATGGGCGAGTACTTCATGGATCGCGGTCAGGACGCGCTGATCGTCTATGACGACCTGTCCAAGCAGGCGGTGGCCTACCGTCAGATTTCGCTGCTGCTCAAGCGTCCGCCGGGCCGTGAAGCGTATCCGGGCGACGTGTTCTACCTGCATTCGCGTCTGCTCGAGCGCGCCGCGCGCGTGTCCGAGGAGTACGTCGAGAAGTTCACCAATGGCGAGGTCAAGGGCCAGACCGGTTCGCTGACCGCGCTGCCGATCATCGAGACCCAGGCCGGCGACGTGTCCGCATTCGTGCCGACCAACGTGATCTCGATCACCGACGGCCAGATCTTCCTGGAAACCGATCTGTTCAACGCCGGCATCCGCCCGGCCGTGAACGCTGGTATTTCGGTCTCGCGCGTCGGCGGCTCGGCGCAGACCAAGATCATCAAGAAGCTTTCGGGCGGCATCCGTATCTCGCTGGCGCAGTACCGCGAGCTGGCGGCATTCGCACAGTTCGCCTCCGATCTCGACGAAGCGACCCGCAAGCAGCTCGAGCGCGGCCAGCGCGTCACCGAGCTGATGAAGCAGAAGCAGTATCGGCCGATGTCGATCGCCCATCAGGCGCTGTCGATCTATGCGGTCAACGAGGGCTACCTCGACGACGTGCCGGTCTCCAAGATCCTCGCGTTCGAAGAAGGCCTGCATGCCCACTTCGACAACACCGACGGCGCGCTGATCGAGAAGATCAACGCCTCGGGCGGCTGGAACGACGAGATCGAGGCGGCGTTCAAGAAGGGCATCAGCGAGTTCAAGGCCACCGGCTCCTTCTGAGCCGGCGGTGGTGATGCGTGATGGGTGATGCGTAACAGCAACAACAGGTGCGTGACGGCGCGCGATTCGCTTCTTCGAATCGCGATGTCCCGATCACGAGTTGCCGCAAGCGGAGCGAGCTAAATGGCTGGTGGACGGGAAATCAAGACCAAGATCAAGAGCGTGCAGAACACCCGCAAGGTGACGCGCGCGCTGGAGATGGTCTCCGCATCGAAGATCCGCAAGGCGCAGGACCGCATGCGGTCCTCGCGCCCGTACGCCAATGCCATGCGACAGCTGATTGGGCATCTGGCACAGGCCAGCTCCGAGTTCCAGCATCCCTACCTGGTCGAGCGCGAGATCAAGCGGGTCGGCTACATCGTCGTCTCTTCGGACCGCGGCCTGGCCGGCGGCCTGAACAACAACCTGTTCCGCAAGCTGCTCGGCGAGATCCGTCAGTGGCAGGACAAGGGGGTGCAGGTCGATGTGGTGACGATCGGCCAGAAGGCGACGGTGTTCTTCCGCCGTCTGAAGGTCGACATGCTCGCCAGCGTGACCCACATCGGTGACACCCCGGAAGTCGAACAACTGGTCGGCATCATCAAGGTGATGCTGGACGGCTACACCGACGGCCGCCTGGATCGGGTGTTCCTGGCCTACAACCATTTCGTCAACACGATGACCCAGAAGGCCAGCTTCGATCAGCTGCTGCCGCTGCCGGCCTCGGAAACGAAGGTCGTCAAGCACGACTGGGATTACATCTACGAGCCGGACGCCGAATCGGTGCTCGGCCACGTCCTTACCCGCTACATCGAATCGCTGGTCTATCAGGCAGTGATGGAGAACGTGGCCTCCGAGCACGCGGCGCGCATGGTGGCGATGAAGGCCGCCAGCGACAACGCGACCAAGCTGATCGACACCCTGAACCTGGTCTACAACAAGGCCCGCCAGGCGGCGATCACGCAGGAAATCTCCGAGATCGTCGGCGGTGCGGCAGCGGTGTAACGCGAGTCCCTTCGCAACAGCCCGCACATCGATGTGCGGACTTTCCAAACAAGCAGCGACGCGTTCGCTCAGAAAATTTCAGAGCTAGAGGTTCTCACCATGAGTCAGGGCAAGATCGTTCAGATCATCGGCGCCGTCGTCGACGTCGAGTTCGCGCGCAACGAGGTACCGAAGGTCTACGACGCACTGAAGGTCGACGGGACCCAGATCACGCTGGAAGTGCAGCAGCAGCTCGGCGACGGCATCGTGCGCGCGATCGCGCTCGGTTCCACCGACGGCCTAAAGCGCAACCTGGTGGCCGTCAACACCGGCCGCGGCATCGCGGTGCCGGTCGGCACCGGCACCCTGGGCCGGATCATGGACGTGCTGGGTCGCCCGATCGACGAAGCCGGCGACGTGCAGGCCTCCGACCACTGGGAAATCCACCGCGCGGCGCCGTCGTACGAAGATCAGGCTTCGACCACCGAGCTGCTCGAGACCGGCATCAAGGTCATCGACCTGATGTGTCCGTTCGCCAAGGGCGGCAAGGTCGGCCTGTTCGGCGGCGCCGGCGTGGGCAAGACCGTCAACATGATGGAACTGATCAACAACATCGCCAAGGCGCACGAAGGCCTGTCGGTGTTCGCCGGCGTCGGCGAGCGGACCCGTGAGGGCAACGACTTCTACCACGAGATGAAGGACTCCAACGTCCTCGACAAGGTGGCGATGGTCTACGGCCAGATGAACGAGCCGCCGGGCAACCGCCTGCGCGTCGCGCTGACCGGCCTGACGATGGCCGAGTACTTCCGCGACGAGAAGGACGAGAGCGGCAAGGGCAAGGACGTGCTGCTGTTCGTCGACAACATCTACCGCTACACGCTGGCCGGTACCGAAGTGTCGGCGCTGCTGGGCCGCATGCCGTCGGCCGTGGGCTACCAGCCCACGCTCGCCGAGGAAATGGGCGTGCTGCAGGAGCGCATCACCTCGACCAAGTCCGGTTCGATCACCTCGATCCAGGCTGTCTACGTGCCCGCGGACGACCTGACCGACCCGTCACCGGCGACGACGTTCGCCCACCTCGACTCGACGGTGACGCTGAGCCGCAACATCGCCTCGCTGGGCATCTACCCGGCGGTCGATCCGCTGGACTCGACCAGCCGTCAGATGGACCCCAACGTCATCGGCAACGAGCACTACGAGACCGCGCAGCGCGTGCAGTCCACGCTGCAGAAGTACAAGGAGCTCAAGGACATCATCGCGATTCTGGGCATGGACGAGCTGTCGGAAGAAGACAAGCAGGCCGTGTCGCGCGCGCGCAAGATCGAGCGCTTCTTCTCGCAGCCGTTCCACGTCGCCGAAGTGTTCACCGGCTCGCCGGGCAAGTACGTTCCGCTCAAGGAAACGATCCGCGGCTTCAAGGGCATCGTCGACGGCGAATACGACCACCTGCCCGAGCAGGCGTTCTACATGGTCGGCAGCATCGACGAGGCCGTCGAGAAGGCGAAGAAGATCGCCGCCTAAGCGGCGATCTTCGGTGAATCGGGGTGGGTGCGCGGCGAGCATTGTTCGCCTTCACCGATCCCGCATCACGAACGTAAGTTGAGCGAGCAAAGCGAGCCAAGCCCATGAGCACCATCCGTTGCGACATCGTCAGTGCAGAGGCCGAGATCTTCCACGGCGAGGCGACCCTGGTCGTCGCGACCGGGGAGCTGGGCGAGCTCGGCATCGCGCCGCGCCACGCGCCGCTGATCACCCGCCTCAAGCCCGGCAAGGTCGTGGTCACCCAGCCCAATGGCGAAGTGCTCGATTTCGCGATCGGCGGCGGCATCCTCGAGGTGCAGCCCCAGGTCGTGACGATCCTGGCCGATACCGCGATCCGCGCCGATGACATCGACGAGGCGGCGGTCAAGGCGGCCAAGGACGAAGCCGAGCGTGTGCTTGCCGGCCGTGGCGAGGCGATGGACGTGGCCGAGGCGCAGCAGAAGCTCGCCGAAGCGGTCGTCCAGCTGCAGGCACTCGAGCGCCTGCGCAAGACGCTCAAGCACTGAGCCGCTTCGCGGGTCATTCGTTCGAAGACGCCGGCCCTCGTGCCGGCGTTTTTCTTTGCGGGCGTGCTTGGGATCCGACGCGCAGCTAGCGCTTGTACACCCACTGCCGGGAGACCACGAAGCCGAGTGCGCCCAGTGCGGCCTCGACCAGCGGCTTGGCCAGCCACGCCCAGTGCCGACCGAGATAGTCGTCGATGTGGCCGATCGCCCAGGTGCTGAGCACCGTCATCACCCCCCACATCACCACGAAGCGCAGCAACTGCGCCCGATTGGGGCCACGGCCATCGGCGCCGAAAGTGAAGCGCCCGTTCAACCAGAACCCCATCAAGGCGCCGCAGATCCGGCCGACCACGTTGGCCTGGCGGACCGGAAGTCCGGCGTGGCTGAGCGCGACCATCACCGCCCAGTCGAGCAACCATTGCAAGCCACCGATCAACAGGTAACTGCCGCCCTGTCGCTTCAAGCCCATCGCATGATCACTCCTGTTCGCGCCGCCACAGCGCGATGCCGTTGAGGCTGCGGACATGGACCGCACCGCTTGCGGCCAGACCGGCGCGCAGTGCCGGGGACGCGTCGGCCTCGGTGACCAGAATCCAGCGCGCATCGGTGTCGGTGAGCAGCCGGCGCCACGCGCCGCCGGATGGATCGGCATCGGCGGCCGGCCGCGCGGCAGCGAGTGTCGGTGCGTGCAGCGACATCAGCCGTCCGCGACCGGCGAGTTCGGCGATGTAGCCGCGCTGGGGATCGGTGGCCAGCACGATGCCGTCGTCGTCGGGGAGCCCGGCAATCAGCGTCCGCTCGGCGACGTAGTGCGGCAGCACCGCCGAGGCATCCCCCGGTGCGCGCAGCGTGCGCTTGAGTGCGGCGCTGTGGTGGGTCCATCCCGCGTTGGCCTGGAACGCGAGGTTCAGCGCGCACAGCGCAACGATGCCCCAGCGCCAGGCCCGGTCGCCGACCTGGGCGCGACTGCCGGGCAGGCAGGCGACGATCAGCAGCGCGATGCCTGGATAGGCATAGCGCGCGTACTGCATCGGCAGCAAAGGCAGCAAGGCGACGCCAGCGACCGCCAGCGCGAACCCCCGCGTCGCACGCCGTCCAAGTGCGAGCAGCCAGGCGCCGGCCAGTCCGATCAGCAGAAAGCCGGCGCCGCCATCCCAGGCTTCGACGTAGCGGCTGCTGGCGAATGTGAGCTGCCAGGGCAGGCCGAGGCCCAGCCCTGCGTGCCAGCGGTCGTCGCCCATGTTCTCCGGGGGATGGAATGGCGATTGGAACACCGCATTGAACAGCGGCAGCACCGGATTGCCGGTATGCCACCAAGCGTTGGCGTAACTCGAGCCGGCGATCAACAGGCCGGCCGCCAGCGCCACCAGCCAGTGCTGCGCGCTGGCGCGCGGCAGGCCACGCATGCTCGCCCACACTAGCAGCGGCAATGCCGAGAGCGCATGGATCGGCTTGAGCGCAGTGAGCGCCGCCAGCAGCAGCGCGGCCGCCATCAGCCGCGGCCCGTCGTCGTCGCGATGGGCAAGCACCGCGCCTAACGCGAACAGCACCGCCATCGCCGGCAGTTCGGTCTGCATGCCGGCGGTCAGCCAGACCAAGGGCGGGAAGCTCGCGAACAGCGCGATTGCCGCGTTGCGCTCCAGTGGCGTTGCGTCCAATGCGCGCGCGCAGCCGCCCAAGGCCACGGCCGCGGCAATGAGCCAGAATGCGTTGAGCGCGCCGCGCGCTTCCTGGCCGGCAATCAGCCACACAATGCCCTGGCCGATATCGCCCAACCACGGTGCGAACGCCCAGACACCATGCTGGGGCGCGGCTTGGTAGTGCGCATGCAAGGCCAACTGCGCGGGCAGGTTGAGATGGTAGGTGAGGTCATCCATCTGCATCGTCGGCAACCATGTGCCTGTCGATGCCAGCCCCAGCAGCATCACGCTCCATGCCAAGGCGCGGGGGGACTCGGCGGCAGCGTCGCGCCACGCGCTCGCGGATGCGCGCAGCTCGGCGACCAAGGCCTTGCGGCCGAGCACGACGAGCGCCGCCAGTGCGACCAGCCACACCGGCGCGTGGTGGATCGGCAGCGCGAGCAGCCAGCCCGTGACGCCGGCGATCGCTGTATAGCCGAGGATCGCCGCGATGGCCGCACGTGCGGGAAGCCGGGCCGGCACCCAGCGCAGCCCGGTCGCCATCGCCGCAAGCGCGAGCAATGCGACTGCGAACACCGGCCTGGGCCCCGCGAACAGGAGCAATGCGCCGCTCCAGACTGCGACCAGGGCCGATGCCCAACGCCAGCGAAGCCAGCGCACGGCCGGCCAAGCCAGGGCGGTGGCCACCAACGCCAGCGCCAGGGCGAGTGCGAAGCGTTCCCAGGGCAGCTGCGCCCACAGCCGGTGGGCCGTGATGCCGATCACGACCAGGACGGGGCCGGCGGCCCAGACCAGGGCCGCCCAACGTTGCGGCCCACCCGCGGTGGCGGGGGCTCGGGAACGGAACATCGCAGGTCCTGGAGGCACGGGCGTCGATTATCATCGAACCCCCGCCAGGTTTCGAACGCCATGACCGCTCCGCTGCACGTCGTCATCCTCGCCGCAGGCGAGGGCAAGCGCATGAAGTCCTCGCTGCCCAAGGTGCTGCAGAAGATCGCCGGCAGGCCGATGCTCTGGCACGTGGTCGCGGCGGCGCGCGAACTTGAGCCCGCGGGCATCCACATCGTGTACGGTCACCGCGGCGATCAGGTGCAGGCGGCCTTCGCCGATCAGGCCGATCTGCAGTGGGCTGAGCAGCGCGAGCAACTGGGCACCGGGCATGCGGTCCGCCAGGCGATGGACGCGGTGCCCGACGGGGCTCAGGTGCTCGTGCTCTACGGCGACGTGCCGCTGCTGCGCGCGCAGACCCTGCGCGGGTTGGTGGCGGTCGAGGGCCGGCTGGCGGTGCTGGCGGCCGAACTCGAGAATCCGACCGGCTACGGCCGCATCGTGCGCGATCCCGAAGGCCACGTTGGCGCGATCGTCGAGCACAAGGACGCCGATGAAGAGCAGCGCCGGATCAGCCTGGTCAATACCGGCATCCTCGCGGCTGAGGCGACCGCACTCAAGTCCTGGCTCGCGCGACTGTCGTCGGACAATGCGCAGGGCGAGTACTACCTCACCGATGTGTTCGCGATGGCCGCCGACGAGTACAGTGCCGCGCAGATCGTGATGGTCGAAGACCCGCTCGAGGCCGAAGGCGCCAATGATCCCTGGCAGCTGGCCCAGCTCGAGCGCGCGTGGCAGCTGCGTGCGGTGCGGGCGCTGTGCCAGCAAGGCGCCCGGTTTGCCGATCCTGCACGCGTGGATATCCGCGGCGAGGTGATCGTCGCGCCCGATGTCGAGATCGATGTCGACGTGGTGTTCGAGGGCCGCGTCGAACTGGGCGAGGGGGTGCGTATCGGGCCGTTCTGCCGGCTGCGCGACGTTGGCCTGGCCGAAGGCACCGAGGTCCGCGCGCATTGCGACCTGGACGGTGTGCGTGCCGAGGGCGCCGTTACGATCGGTCCATTCGCACGGCTCCGCCCGGGCACCGTGCTCGCCGACGGCGTGCACGTGGGCAACTTCGTCGAGACCAAGAACGCGACCCTTGGCGTCGGCAGCAAGGCCAATCATCTGACCTACCTGGGCGACGCCGAGGTCGGGGCCGGCAGCAACATCGGGGCCGGCACGATCACCTGCAACTACGACGGCGCGAACAAGTCCAAGACCGTCATCGGCGACCGTGCGTTCATTGGCTCCAACGCCGCGCTGGTCGCGCCGGTGCGCATCGGCCATGACGCCACGACCGCCGCCGGCTCGGTGATCACCGCCGATGTACCCGACGGCAAGCTCGCTGTTGCGCGGGCACGGCAAAGCCTGATCGAAGGCTGGGCGCGCCCGGTCAAGCGCCCACGCTGATCCGGTGCACGGCCGCCCGCGTGGCGCGGCGGCCGCGCGGGCGCGATCGGCGCCGCCATTTGCAGTGCTGCAACGGTGCTGCGATCGATATCGTTCGAGCGTCGGAGCCCGCCGATCGAGGCCGCATGGCCGCTTGCCGCGGCTCCCTGCTCAGCGATGTGAGTTTTCCGTGAAATAAATGGTGAGCAAGCGTGCGTGTATCCCCGCGCGCCTTGCCGTCTAATGCCGGCCGTTGTCCAGGGGTGCGCCGCGTGCGGCGCCAAACAACCGTGCGATCTGCCGCCGACATCGCGGCGGAAGGCCTGCGCCTTCCGTTCGTGCATGTCGGCGCATCAGCGCGCGCCTGGCAGCGACGAGACCGCGGGTTGCGGTCGCGGACCGAACGAAGAGCGAAGGGGCAGGGCATGAGCCAGCAAGATGGGCAGACGAACAACCGGATCGTGGCGGGGATCCGCCGCGTGTTGACGGGGCGGGCACGATGGCTGATGGCCATCTGCGTCCTGCTGCTCGCGCAAGGCGTGGCACAGGCGCAGCTCAACGAGCGGCACAGCTTCAATGCGCGCGGCGACGTCGAGATGATCGGCAACGCGCTGTTGACCTGCGCCAGCTGCGACCAGTCCAACAGCGGCCTCAACAACGGCTCCAACATGGCGATGCAGTTCGTCAACGTTGAGGGCAATCGGTTGCCCGCCGGCGTGCCGCAGAACTCCTCGACCGCGACCCTGAGCCTGCCCAGCGGCGCGCGCGTGCTTTCGGCCGGCCTCTACTGGGGCGGCCGATCGGCCGAGAACAACACGGCCCGCGGCACGCTGCAGTTCCGGACTCCTTCCGGCAACTATCAGGCGATCACGGCCAGCGACCTCAACACCTTCCCCAGCCAGGGCGACGCGGGTAGCCGTCCTTACACGGCCTACCGCGATGTCACCGCGCTGGTCGCGTCCGCGGGCGCCGGCACCTATGCTGCGGGCGGACTGACCTCGGACATCGGCCGCATCGGGAACGTCAACAACGGCGGGAGCCTGGGCCAATACGGTGGTTGGGCGCTGATCGTGCTCTACGAGCACGACAGCAAGCCCTATCGGCGCCTGATGGTGTTCGACGGCGATGCTGGCTACGTCAATGGCAGCAACTCGCAGTCGGTCACGGTCACCGGCCTGTTGACTCCGCAAAGCGGCGAGTTCACCGCCTACATGGGCGCGCTTGTGTGGGAAGGCGACGGCGGCATCGTCGGCGACCAATTCAGGCTCACTGGCACGGACGTGCTCAATGGCGGCGCGCTCAGCGATGCGCAGAGCGAGGCCAATAACTTCTGGAACAGTGGCATCAGCCGCCTGGGCCAGCGCTTCACTGCCAAGAATCCCGACTACGTCAATCAGTTCGCAGTCGACCTGAAACTGGTCGATATCTCCAATAACGCCGCCAATGCCAACCGCCCGCGTCTGCGCAACGGCGCCACCGGCGCGACGCTGCAGTTCACCAGCACCGGAGACGCCTACTTCCCGCATGCGCTGGTTTTTGCGACCGACATCTTCTTTCCTGACCTCGTCACCTCGCTGACCAAGCAGGCCCGTCGCGTGCCTTCGGGCGAGGTGCTCGGGCCGACCAGCGAAGTCCGCCAGGGCGAAGAGGTCGAGTACATCGTCTCGTTCACCAACAACGGCCAGGACGGCGCGACCAACGTGGTCGTCACTGACCCGATTCCGGCCAACACCACTTATGTGCCGGGTTCGTTGCGGGTGCTCACCAATGCGGCCGATGCGACCACCGGCAGCATGTCCGATGCGGTGGGCGACGACATCGCCGAGTTCGATGCCGTCAACAATCGCGTCGTGTTCCGGATCGGTACCGGCGCCACCGGCTCGGCGGGCGGCATGCTCTCGCCTGCCCAATCGGCACAGATGTCGTTCCGCGTGCGCGTCAATACCGCGGCGCCGACTGGCGAGTCCATCCGCAACGTCGTTTCGGTGCGCCACAACGCCCAGACCGTGCCCTTGCCGCAGGATGTCGAGGGCGAGGCAGACGCCAATGTGATCGGTCCGGTCGTCCCGTCAGCCGAGGAGATCGGGTTCTGCCCGACAGATGGCGGTTTCTTCAACATCGTCAACGGCGTCGGCATCTATCAGTACTCGCCGGGATCGGCCGCCGACACCCGTGTTGCTGGTCTGGACTTCGCGGTCTCCGGTGACCTCAATGCGCTGATGGTCGATCCGACCGGTCGGACCCGTCTGCTGTTCCACCAGGCGGGCGGCAACACGATCTGGGCCTATGACCCGACGCATCCCACCAGCCCCGGCTGGTATCGCACTGGTGTGACGATCAACGCCAATCTGCCGCGTGCGGGCATGACCCAGGCCGGCGTGGGCTATCTGATTACGGCCGCGACCCGCGCAGGCGCTGGGGCGACGGCGCAGATGTACCGTATCGAGCGCGACGGCGACTACGGCTATCGGCTCGGCGGGCAGAGCACCCTGACCTACGACGTGGCGCCGAGCGACTTCGGCTCGGGCGACATCGCGTTCGACAATGCGGGCGTGGGCTGGCTGGTGGCCGGCAACGACCTGTATCGCGTCGATGTCGACGCGGGCACCGCGACCCGCCAGCAGACCTTCACCGGCGCACCGTCGGGTGTGAACTACGCAGGCGCGGCGTTCGGCGCAGACGGTCTGCTCTACGTGGTCGTCAACACCACCGGCGCCTACTACGCAATGGATCTGACCAACGGCACGATGTCGCAAGTCGGCGCATCGGCCAGCGGGGCAGGTCGCGACCTTGCCTCGTGCAGCTTCCCGACCATCGCGCCTGCACAGCTGCAGGTCACCAAGACGCTGGCCTCGATCACCCGCAACGGCCTGCCCGTGGCTGCGGGCGAATCGGCCGCGCCGGGCGACCTGCTGGGCTATGCGATCGAGGTCCGCCACGTCGGCGGCACCCAGGCCGCGACCGTGTTCGCGGGCGACGTCGTCGAGACCGTGCCGGCCGACACCCTGCATGGCGCGACGGCGGACGACTTCACCTGCACCGGCGCCAACTGCGTCAACACCGAGTCGCGCAATGTGCTGCCGGGTCAAAGCACCGTGTTCTCGTTCGTGGTGCAGATCGATGTCGGCACGCCGGCCACGGTCAACCAGATCGTCAACTCGGTCACGGTCAATGGCATCGACTGCGCCGCGGCCGGTAACGACTGCGACGAAACCACGCTGATCGACGTCGAGCCGGCGGTCACCTCGACCAAGGCATTGACGGCAGTCAATGGTGCGACGCCGGCCGGCCCGGTGGCCGTGGGCGATGTGCTGACCTACACCGTGACGGTCACCAACAGTGGCAACGTCACGCTGCCCACCGTGACGGTGGCCGACGCGCGCATCACGCCGGACAGCATCACCTGCGCACCGCTGACGGTGGGTGACAGCTGCGCCCTGGTGGGCACCTACACGGTGACCCAGGCCGATGCGGATGCAGGCACGATCCGCAATACCGCGATCGTCACCACGCCCGACACGCCCCAGGTCTGTCCGGCCGGTTCGACCGCCGCCGCCTGCCAGCCGACGATCGAGATTCCTACCGAGACGCCCGATCCGTCGCTGACGGTGGTCAAGACCGCGAGCACGCCGAGCGGCAACACCGCCGGCAGCACGATTGCGTACGCGTTCCTGGTGACCAACACCGGCAACGTGACGATTGCCAATATCGCGATCGACGACGACAAGCTCGACGCCGCGGCCGTGTGCCCGGTGACGACGCTGGCGCCGGGTGCGAGCACGACCTGCACCGGCACGCACACGATCACGCAGGCGGAAGTCGATGCGGGCGAAGTGCTCAACACCGCGACCGCGACCGGCACGACGCCGGGCGGCGGCACGACGACGAGCCCGCCGGACGAAGAGGACGTGACGCTCGAGACCACGCCGTCGCTGACGGTGGTCAAGACCGCGAGCACGCCGAGCGGCAACACCGCCGGCAGCACGATTGCGTACGCGTTCCTGGTGACCAACACCGGCAACGTGACCATCGCCAACATCGCGATCGATGACGCGCAGCTCGACGCCGCGGCCGTGTGCCCGGTGACGACGCTGGCGCCGGGTGCGAGCACGACCTGCACCGGCACGCACACGATCACGCAGGCGGAAGTCGACGCTGGCGAAGTGCTCAACACCGCGACCGCGACCGGCACGACGCCGGGTGGCGGCACGACGACGAGCCCGCCGGACGAAGAGGACGTGACGCTCGAGACCACGCCGTCGCTGACGGTGGTCAAGACCGCGAGCACGCCGAGCGGCAACACCGCCGGCAGCACGATTGCGTACGCGTTCCTGGTGACCAACACCGGCAACGTGACGATTGCCAATATCGCGATCGACGATGACAAGCTCGACGCCGCGGCCGTGTGCCCGGTGACGACGCTGGCCCCGGGTGCGAGCACGACCTGCACCGGCACGCACACGATCACGCAGGCGGAAGTCGACGCGGGCGAAGTGCTCAACACCGCGACCGCGACCGGCACGACGCCGGGCGGCGGCACGACGACGAGCCCGCCGGACGAAGAGGACGTGACGCTCGAGACCACGCCGTCGCTGACGGTGGTCAAGACCGCGAGCACGCCGAGCGGCAACACCGCCGGCAGCACGATTGCGTACGCGTTCCTGGTGACCAACACCGGCAACGTGACCATCGCCAACATCGCGATCGATGACGCGCAGCTCGACGCCGCGGCCGTGTGCCCGGTGACGACGCTGGCCCCGGGTGCGAACACGACCTGCACCGGCACGCACACGATCACGCAGGCGGAAGTCGACGCGGGCGAAGTGCTCAACACCGCGACCGCGACCGGCACGACGCCGGGTGGCGGCACGACGACGAGCCCGCCGGACGAAGAAGACGTGACGCTCGAGACCACGCCGTCGCTGACGGTGGTCAAGACCGCAGGTACGCCGAGCGGCAACACCGCCGGCAGCACGATTGCGTATTCGTTCCTGGTGACCAACACCGGCAACGTGACCATCGCCAACATCGCGATCGATGACGACAAGCTCGACGCCGCGGCCGTGTGCCCGGTGACGACGCTGGCCCCGGGTGCGAGCACGACCTGCACCGGCACGCACACGATCACTCAGGCGGAAGTCGACGCGGGCGAAGTGCTCAACACCGCGACCGCGACCGGCACGACGCCGGGCGGCGGCACGACGACGAGCCCGCCGGACGAAGAGGACGTGACGCTCGAGACCACGCCGTCGCTGGCGGTGGTCAAGACCGCGAGCACGCCGAGCGGCAACACCGCCGGCAGCACGATTGCGTACGCGTTCCTGGTGACCAACACCGGCAACGTGACGATTGCCAATATCGCGATCGACGATGACAAGCTCGACGCCGCGGCCGTGTGCCCGGTGACGACGCTGGCGCCGGGTGCGAGCACGACCTGCACCGGCACGCACACGATCACGCAGGCGGAAGTCGACGCGGGCGAAGTGCTCAACACCGCGACCGCGACCGGCACGACGCCGGGCGGCGGCACGACGACGAGCCCGCCGGACGAGGAAGACGTCACCATCGAGCGCAACCCCGGCATGGCGACCAACAAGGCGCTGGCCGGCAACGCCGACGAGGATGGCAGCGGCACCGTCACCCTCGGCGACACGCTGACCTACACCATCACCGCGACCAATACCGGCACGGTGAGCCTGGGTAATGTGGAGGTGCGGGACGACCGCATCACGCCGTCGAGCCTGGTCTGCGCCAGCCTGGCCCCAGGTGCGAGCTGCGTGCTGACGGGCACCTACGTGGTGACCCAGGCCGACGTGAATGCCGGCCAGGTGGTCAACACCGCCGTCATCACCACCGATGAGCCGGCGGTCTGCCCGGCCGGCGATACGTCCGCCGCCTGTCAGCCGTCGGTCACCATCGACGTGACGCCGTACGAGATCGTGGCCAACGACGACAGCTATGGCCCGGTCAACGGCGCCACCGGCAACCCGTCGGTCGGCACCATTCTGGACAACGACACGCTCAATGGCGTGCCGGCAACACCGGACACGGTGACGATCACGCTTGGCACGCTGCCCACGGGCATCGTGGTAGATCCGTCGACGGGTGTGGTCGGCGTTGCGCCGGGCACCCCGGCAGGCAGCTACACCTTCGACTACACGATCTGCGAGGTGCTCAACCCGGCCAACTGCGACACCGCGACGGTGACGGTGGTGGTCGAGGCGGCCGAGATCGTGGCCAACGACGACAGCTATGGCCCGGTCAACGGTGCGACGGGTGACCCGTCGGTGGGCAACCTCCTGGACAACGACACGCTCAACGGCGTGCCGGCGACCATCGACACGGTGACGATCACGGTCGGCACGCTGCCCACGGGCATCGTGGTGGATCCGTCGACGGGTGTGGTCGGCGTTTCGCCGGGCACCCCGGCGGGTAGCTACACCTTCGACTACACGATCTGCGAAGTGCTCAATCCGTCCAACTGCGACACCGCGACGGTGACGGTGGTGGTCGAGGCGGCCGAGATCGTGGCCAACGACGACAGCTACGGCCCGGTCAACGGTGCCACCGGCAATCCGTCGGTCGGCACCATCCTGGACAACGACACGCTCAACGGCGTGCCGGCGACCATCGACACGGTGAAGATCACGGTCGGCGAGCTGCGTGTGGGCGTCGTGGTGGATCCGTCGACGGGTGTGGTCGGCGTTTCGCCGGGCACCCCGGCAGGCACGTACACCTTCGAGTACACCATCTGCGAGTTGCTCAACCCCGACAACTGCGACACCGCGACGGTGACCGTGGTGGTCGAAGCGGCCGAGATCGTGGCCACCGACGACAACTTCGGCCCGGTCAACGGTGCCACCGGCAATCCGTCGGTCGGCAACGTGCTGGACAACGACACGCTCAACGGCGTGCCCGCGACGCCGGACACGGTGACGATTACGGTCGGCACGTTGCCCCCGGGCATCGTGGTGGATCCGTCGACGGGTGTGGTCGGCGTTTCGCCGGGCACCCCGGCGGGCAGCTACACCTTTGAATACACGATCTGTGAGGTCCTCAACCCCGACAACTGCGACACCGCGACGGTGACGGTGGAAGTCGAGGCGGCCGAGATCGTGGCCAACGACGACAACTACGGCCCGGTCAACGGTGCCACGGGCGATCCGTCGGTCGGCAACCTGCTGGACAACGACACGCTCAACGGCGTGCCCGCGACGCCGGACACGGTGACGATCACGGTCGGCACGTTGCCCACGGGCATCGTGGTGGATCCGTCGACGGGTGTGGTCGGCGTCGCGCCGGGCACCCCGGCGGGCAGCTACACCTTTGAATACACGATCTGTGAGGTCCTCAACCCCGACAACTGCGACACCGCGACGGTGACGGTGGAAGTCGAGGCGGCCGAGATCGTGGCCACCGACGACAACTACGGCCCGGTCAACGGTGCCACGGGCGATCCGTCGGTCGGCAACGTGCTGGACAACGACACGCTCAACGGCGTGCCCGCGACGCCGGACACGGTGACGATCACGGTCGGCACGTTGCCCCCGGGCATCGTGGTGGATCCGTCGACGGGTGTGGTCGGCGTTTCGCCGGGCACCCCGGCGGGCAGCTACACCTTTGAATACACGATCTGTGAGGTCCTCAACCCCGACAACTGCGACACCGCGACGGTGACGGTGGAAGTCGAGGCGGCCGAGATCGTGGCCAACGACGACAACTACGGCCCGGTCAACGGTGCCACGGGCGATCCGTCGGTCGGCAACCTGCTGGACAACGACACGCTCAACGGCGTGCCCGCGACGCCGGACACGGTGACGATCACGGTCGGCACGCTGCCCCCGGGCATCGTGGTGGATCCGTCGACGGGTGTGGTCGGTGTCACGCCGGGGACCCCGGCAGGCAGCTACAGCTTCGAGTACACGATCTGTGAGGTGCTCAATCCCGAAAACTGCGATACCGCCAGCGTCACGGTGGTGATCGAGGCGCCGGAGATCACGGCTGCCGACGACAGCACGACGACCGATCAGAACACGCCGGTCACGATCCCGGTGCTCGACAACGACACCCTCAACGGGGTGCCGGTCGATGCCGACGACGTCACGGTCGTGGAGCTCACGCCGCCTGCGAACGGCAGCATCGTGATCCAGCCCGACGGGACAGTGGTCTACACGCCCAACCCCGGCTTCTCGGGCGACGACAGCTTCGAGTACCGGATCTGCGAGATCACCAACCCGGAGAACTGCGCGACGGCCACGGTGACGGTCACGGTGCGTCCGAACATCGTCGAGGCGATCGATGACGATGCCGGGACTGCGGAGCCGGGTGTGCCGACGCCGGTGGTGGTGGTCGACAACGACACCAGCACGGGGGCGCCGCTCGATCCGGGCTCGGTGACCATCCTGACCCCGCCGCAGCACGGCCAGGTGAGCTGTGCGAACGGCACCTGCAGCTACACGCCGGCATTCGGCTACAACGGTGAGGACAGCTTCGTGTACCGCGTCTGCGACACCTCCTACCCGGCGCCGGTGTGCGACACCGCGACGGTGACGGTGAAGGTCCAGGGCGAGGCCCCGCTGCGCATCACCAAGTCGGTGGCCGTGCGCGAGGTCAAGGTCGGCGATCTGGTGCGTTACACGCTGACGGTGGAGAACGTGAGCAACGCGATGGTGACCGGGGCGCATGTCCTCGATACGCCGCCGCAGGGCTTCAGCTACGTCGACGGTTCGCTGTCGAGTGGCGACGGCCGGGCGCTGGCGGTGTCGGGTCACAACCCGATCCGCA
This sequence comes from Xanthomonas citri pv. mangiferaeindicae, assembly GCA_002240395.1. NCBI lineage: Bacteria > Pseudomonadati > Pseudomonadota > Gammaproteobacteria > Lysobacterales > Lysobacteraceae > Xanthomonas > Xanthomonas citri. Next base: position 935,248 of record CP016836.1, on the reverse strand, counting down.
TCTCCAGCCTCGACCTTGCGCCGGGCGACACCATGAGCATCAGCTACCTGCTGCGTGTGGGCGCAGGCATCCGTGCCGGTTCCCACATCAACCAGGCCGTGGCGCAGAGCGAGAGCGGCGTGCCGCTGTCGAACATCGCCACCGCCCAGGTCGGGACCGCGTTCGATCCGCTGCTCGACGACAGCCTGGTGTTCGGCACGGTGTTCGACGATCGCAATGGCGATGGCTGGCAGGCGAGTGCCGTGCTAACCGATGTTCGGGTGCAAGGCGGGTTCGCGCCGGAGGCCTATGTTGCCGGCTCGACCACGATCGACCGCGGCGAAGGACCGCAGCCGGTCGCCGACGCCAGCGCGCCGCTGCTGCACGGGATGGCGCTGGGCACGATCACGGGCCGGCAGTCGGTCGGTGATCCGGTCGAGGCGCACCAGGTGGTCATTCGTCAGCGTTTGCGCTCGGCGACGTTCGCCGGGGACTTCGTGCTCACCAGCGCCCAGGGCGTGACCGTGCGCATGGCGGCCGACGGCAGCACGCAGGTGGAACGCGAGGGCGAGGCGGCCAAGGGCCTGTCCGCGGCCGAGCCGACCGTTACGCGACGTGTGATGCAGGAGGCAGATGGCTTGGTGGTCGAGTACGTGATCGCCAACAGCGGGATCGATGAGCGCGGCATCCCGGGCGTGCGGATTGCGTCGGTGGAAGGTCTGCTGATCGAGACCGACCAGTACGGCCGCTATCACCTGGTGGACGTGCCGGGCGGCAACGCGATGCACGGGCGCAACTTCATCCTGAAGGTGGATCCGTCCACGCTGCCGCCGGGCGCCGAGTTCACGACCGCCAATCCGCTGGTGCGGCGCGTGACGCCGGGTCTGCCGGTGCGCTTCGACTTCGGCGTCAAGTTGCCGGTGATCGAGTTGCAGGGTGGCCGCGAGGCGGTGGAGCTGGAACTGGGCGAAGTGTTCTTCGCCCCGGACAGCAGCGAACTGCGCGAGGCGTATCTGCCGGCGATCGAGGCGATGGCCGGGCAGATCGACCGCTACCGCGGTGGCCGGGTGGTCGTCACCGGTGAGGGCGAGCACGAAGCGCTCGCCTTCGCCCGGGCGGCGGCGGTCCGCGACGCACTGCAGTCGCGGGTCGCACCGGACGCGGCAGCTGCGCTGACCGTCGAAATGCGGACGCGGGTCGAAGATCCGCACGCGATGGTGGCCGGCGTCGGTAACGGCGGTGTGTTGCTGGGCACCGTGTTGTTCGACACCGACAAGGCGGCCATCCGGCCGGAGTTCGAAGCGCTGCTCGACGCAGTCGCCCAGCGCCTCGAAGCGCTGGGTGGCGGGACGGTCGGCATCGTGGGCCATACCGACGTGCGCGGTTCGCACGCCTACAACGTCGACCTGGGCCTGCGCCGCGCGCAGTCGGTGTTCGATGCGCTCTCGGGACGTCTGAGCCCGCAGGTCCGGGCCAAGACCCGGGTGGAAGCAAGCAGGGATCCGGCCGCTCCTGTCGGGGAGGCGCGGAAGTGAAAGGGGACCGGATCATGAAGAGGAAGCTGCTCGACGCAGCGCTGCTGGCCGCACTGGCCGGCATGGCATCGACGACCGCAGCGGCGCAGAGCGCCCCCGCGGCGCCGACCGCCGATGACGGCGCCGCTGGCGCCGCGACCATGGACTGCGACGCCGACGGCTGCCGCAGCGACGGCGACCTGCTGTTCCGGCTGCGCACACGCAGCTACGACCAGCCGGTCACCCGCGGCACCAGCGAGGCGTCCTCGTCTCAGGCGCTGCAGCCCGATCGCCGCGTCAGCGTCGCGCTGGAGCAGCCGGGTCGCGCGACCGCGGTGGGGCAGTTCTCGGTGCAGTTGCCCGGTGGCGGCGCCATCTGGGCGACCGAGGACCCCAATCTCGGCCAGCCGGAGCTGTCGGTGTCGGCGCCGACGATGGTGCCGTTCGAGAATGGCCGCATCATCAAGCCGGTGCGCTTCTTCGCGCGCAGCAACTACATCGACTTCGTCGAGCGGCTGGAGCTGACGCTCTACCGCGCCGCCGATGCCGATCTGATCGAGCCGATCGCGCAGTTCGAACTGCCGCGCTCGGCGGTCGCCGATGCCGAGTGGGACGGCACACTGCCCGCAGGCCGCCAGTACCGGACCGGCGACGAGCTGGTGTACGTGCTGCGCGCCTATGACGCGGCCGGCAACTTCGACGAGACCTTCGTCCAGCGCCTGCAACTGGTGACACCGGCCGAAGCCGAACGCGGCGCACAGATCCTGCGCCAGAGCACCGAGCGCGGCCTGGGCATGTCGCTGGGCGCCGATCAGGCGGCCGCGCAGGCGCTGGTCGACAACGTGTTCTCGGGCAATGGCCTGCGCCAGCAGAACATCCCGGTCTACGGCTCGCGCGTGCGCATCACCGGCCGCAATCTGCCCGAAGGGCAGACGCTGCTGATAAATGGCGAGAACTACCCGGTCGATCTGGAGCGCAAGTTCGTCGCCGAGTATCTGATGCCGGTCGGCCAGCACCGCTTCGATATCGGGCTGCGTGGCCGCGATGGCGAAGTGTCGGAGCACGCGCTCGATGTCGACGTCAGCGGACGCTACTTCTTCGGCGTCGGTATCGCCGACGTCACCGTCTACCAGAACAAGGCCAGCGGTCCCGGTCGCGAGTTGGCGATGGCGGGCCGCGAAGACGACATCCTCAGCGACGGGCGTCTGGCGTTCTACGGCAAGGGCAAGATCGGCGGCAAGTATCTGATCACCGCCCAGGCCGACACCCAGAACCGGCCGCTGAGCGATCTGTTCGATGGCTTCACCTCGGCCGACCCGCAGGACGTGTTCCGGCGCGTCGATCCCGACCTGTACTACCCGACCTACGGCGACGACTCGACGACCTATCGCGACGTCGACACCATGGGCCGCTTCTACGTGCGCATGGATTGGGACAAGAACCAGGCGCTGTGGGGCAATTTCTCAACCGGCTTCACCGGCACCGAGTACGGGCAGTACCAGCGTGCGCTCTATGGCGCCGCGCTGGCCTGGCGCTCGCGCATGGCCAATGCCTGGGGCGATCCGGGGACCGAACTGCGTGCGTTCGTGTCCGAGGCGCAGACCGCGCCGGGTCACAGCGAGTTCTCCGGCACCGGCGGCAGCCTGTACTACCTGCGCCACACCGACGTGCTGCCCGGCTCGGAGCAGGTCGTGGTCGAGGTCCGTGATCCGACCACGGGCCGTGTCGAGGCACGGACGGTGCTGCTGCGCGGCGCCGACTACGAGATCAACGAGTTGCAGGGCCGCATCATGCTGACTCGCCCGCTCTCGCAGGTCAGCCGCGAAAACCTGCCCACGATCATCCGCGACCAGCCGCTCGACGGTTTCGATGTGCGCATGCTCGTCGACTACGAGTGGGTGCCCAGCGGCTTCGACCCCGACGAGATCACCGCCGGCCTGCGCGGCAAGCACTGGTTCGGCAATCACGTCGGCGTCGGTGCGACCTGGGTCGATGAGAGCCGGGCGGGCGAAGACTACACGCTGATGTCGGCCGACCTCACGCTGCAGGCCGGCAAGGGCACCTACCTCAAGATCGAGCACAGCCGCACCGAGGCGACCAGTGCCCCGGTGTTCTTCTCCAGCGACGGCGGCCTGACGTTCGGGCAGCTCAATCCGGTCGGCCCGCGCGAAGGCGAAGCCACCGCGGTCGAAGCCCGCGCGAACTTCCGCGAGCTCGGCTGGACCACCAGCGATTGGAGCACCGGTGCGTGGTGGCGTCGCGTGGATGCAGGCTTCTCGGTCGCGCGCTTCGACATCGGCGCCGATGTCGAAGAGTACGGCGCCGAGGTGCTGGGCGAGTTCGGTCGCGACGTCGGCTTCTACGCGCGCTACAGCCGTGCCGAGCGCGGCGCCGAGACCCTGACCCAGGCCCAGGCGGTCACCGAGTGGCGCTTGTCGGATGTCAACGCGCTTGCCGCCGAGATCCGCCGTGTCGAGGAAGGCCGCCTTGGCGGCGATGCGACCGGTGTGCTCGGTGCGCTGCGCTACACGCACCGCTTCGGCACCGCGCTGGATGTCTACGGCACCGCGCAGCTGACGCTCGACGACGACGGCGGCTACGCCGACAACGATGCCTACACCCTGGGCGGCCGCTACAACTTCGCCAACCTGTCGAACGTGGGCGCCGAAGTCACGACCGGCGATCGCGGCGACGCGGCGCAGATCAACGGCGAGTACCGTCTGACCCCGCAGCACAGCTTCTACGGCGCGTATACCTACTCGACCGATACCACCGAGTACGACCCGTTGTTCAACCGTTCGCAGCAGAACGGCTGGACGCTGGGCCAGCGCTGGCGGCTGTCGAACCAGGTCAATCTGTTCAACGAGAGTCAGTTCCTCAAATCCCGCTACGAGTCCGGCCTGGCGCATACCTACGGCATGGATTTCTACCCGGCGATCGGCTGGAACCTCGGCCTGACGTTGTCGGACGGCGATCTGACCAACCGCGATGGCGGCCAGATCGATCGGCGCGCGATCAGCGTGTCGGGCGGGCGGACCTCGTCGAGGACCGATTGGCAGAGCAAGATCGAGTGGCGCGAGGACAGCGGCGTGGAGCGGCGGACCCAGTGGATCACGACCAACCGTGTGCAGCATCGCCTCAACGAAAGCTGGCGCGTGGCCGCCCGCTTCAACTACGCCGATACCCAGGACGATCTGAACCCGGCGGCCAGCGCAAAGTTCATCGAGAGCAATCTCGGCTTCGCCTATCGCCCGTGGGACAGCTCGCGCTGGGGTCTGTTCGGCCGTTACACCTACCTGTACGACCTGGCGACGCTGGGTCAGATCGGCGGTGCGCAGGTCGACCAGAAGTCGCAGGTGCTGTCGCTCGAAGGCGTCTACCGCCTGGACGACCACTGGGAAGTGGCCGGCAAGCTGGCGCGGCGCGAAGGCGAGGCACGGTACGGTCGCGGCACCGGCGCGTGGTTCGACTCGGCCACGACGTTCGCGGCCACCCAGGTGCGCTACGAGTTGCTGCAGCGTTGGCACGCACTGGCCGAGTACCGCTGGCTCGACGTCGACGATGGCGGTACGCGTCAGGGCTGGATGGTCGGTGTGGACCGCGATATCGGTCGCAACTTCCGGATCGGTGTGGGCTACAACTTCACCGATTTCAGCGACGACCTGACCGACTTCGACTACGACCACCGCGGGGTCTACATCAACTTCGTCGGCAGCTACTGAGCCCCGGGGAACCGGCGACCGGCGCCAGTCGCCGGTCGTCGTGGGGCATCAGCGGGGCGTCTTCGCGGCGGGCAGCGATCAGGTCCCGGGCAGCAGCAGGTTCTCGAACGGGCGCGTGTCCTTCCAGCGATAGCCTGCGAAGTCGCGCAGGTCGGTGGACAGGATGCGCCCTTCCTGCAGTTGCTCGGCAAGGATCACCAGCGACGCGTCGGCGAGGTCCATGGGGAGGTCGTGATACCGGCGCATCAGGTGCGCAGCACGGCCCAGGGCGTCCTCGGGCGGTGGCGGCACGACGCAGGCGCCTTGTGAAACGGAATCGACGAAGGCCAGCGCCTGTTGCACCCCGACACGGGCAACCAGCAGGTGCGTCACTTCGGTCAGGACTGGCCAGGTGGTGGCGAAGCCTTCGCCTGCCCATCGCTCGACCGCTGTGCGCGCGACGGCATGGTGGCGGTCGCGGCGATTGCCCAGCGCGATCCAGAAGCCGCTGTCAGTCAGGATCATGTCTGTCCTGCACGCGCAGCGGCAGCTTCTCCTCCAAAGCGTCCGCCAAGTAGGTCTTGTATCCGGCCGACAGGTCCTCAGGCCCGTCCCCGGCACCGATGTAGCCGGCCAGCAGATCGAGCGGGTCGCGTCGCGGCTGGACGTGCGTGGCGTGGTACTCGCGCAACGCATCGCGCAGCAAGTCGGATGCGGACCTGCCGCTACGATCGAGCAACTCGCGGAACCGGGCGGCATCCGGCCCGCTCAGGCGGGCGTTGATGCGGACGTCGGAAGAGGGGGCGGTCATGGCTGGTCTCCAAGAAATTTTCGGAGCTCCGGAAATCGTCATAAACGTATGACAGCCAGTGTGGCGTGTCAACCCGGCTCAGGCCGGCGGCTCCGGCAGCTGCAGCGTCACTCGCAGTCCGCCCGCATCTCGGTTCTGCAAGGCGATCCGCCCGCCATGGGCTTCGGCGATCTCGCGTGCCAGCGCCAGCCCAAGGCCAGTGCCGTTGCGCTTGGTGGAGTAGAACGGCAGCAGCGCGTTGGCGAGCACCGCCTCATTCATGCCGTCACCGCGATCGAGAACATCGATACGCCAGCCATCGGGCAGCCGTCGCAGCCGCAGGCGCACCTGGTCGGCCGGCGAGCCGGATTCGTGCGCGTTGCGCAGCAGGTTGATCAGGCATTGCGCCATCTGCGCGACGTCGACACGCACCTGGCCGCCGTCGTCGCCTTCCAGCGTGAACGGCACCTGGTCGCGCAGGCGCGCGAGGAATGTGCGCCAGGGTACCGTTTCGGTGCGCGGCGCCGGGAGTTTCGCAAAGCGCGCGTAGTCGCGGATGAAGCCCTCGAGATGGCGCGCGCGTTCTTCGATGGTCGCCAGGGCGTCGGGCAGGCGCTCGAGTTGGCCGCGTCGCAGCAGTTCGGCGCCCGAATGCGCGAGCGAGGCGATCGGCGCCAGCGAGTTGTTGAGCTCGTGGCTGATGACACGGATGACCTTCTTCCAGGTCTGCACTTCCTGCCGACGCAGCTCGGTCGTCAGCCTGCGCAGCAGCACCAGTTCGTGGCGGCGGCCGTTGAGGCGAAACGAGCGCCGCGACAGATGATAGATGTCCTCCTGATCCTCCTCGCCGACGCTCAGCAGGCCGTCGCCGCCGCGCAGCAAGGCCTCGCGCAGCGCCGGCGGGGCTTGCGCCGCCAGTGCCTCGAAACCCTGGCCCTCCAGCCGGCGCCCGTCGCCGAGCAGCTGGCGTGCGGCAACATTGCCGAGCACCACGCGCTGCTGCGGATCGAATAGCACCATCGCCACCGGCGTGTTCTGCACCATCGTGTCGAGCAGCAGCTCGCGTTGCACCAGCGCATGGCGTTGCTCGCGCAGCACGTCGCCGAGACGGTTGTGCGCGGCGACCAGTTCGCCGAGTTCGCCACCGCCGTCCCAGCGGATGCCGAAGCCATAGTCGCCATCGCGATAGGAGGTGACCGCGCCGGCCAGCGCGCGGAACAGCGCACGGACCGGGCCGAGCATCCGCTGCGCCGCCCACAGTAGGGCGGGCAGGCACAGTGCGGACGCGGTCAGGACCGCCGACCAGGCCGGCAGCCAGCGTGTGAGCCAGGCGGCCAGCAGTGCGACGGCGATTGCGAACAGCGACGCCAGGGCGCCCAGACGGATCGTCAGTGGCAACTGGCGTGCGGGCATCAGTCGCGCCGCAGACCCAGGCGGTCCATGCGCCGGTACAGCGCCTGTCGCGAGAGCCCGAGGTCGGTGGCCGCCTGGGCCAGCACGCCGCCGGCCCGCGCCAGGGCGGCCTCGATCGCCGCGCGGTCCGGCTCGGACGCAGCGGACGCCGGCATGGCGGCTTGCGGCAGGCCCAGCGCGTCGGCGGCGATCGCCGCCTCTTGCGACAACAGTGCGGCACGCTGCACCGCATTGCGTAGCTCGCGCACGTTGCCCGGCCAGCGGTGCGCGAGCAGGGCGCGCTCGGCGGGGCGCGACAGCGACCGGCCGGCGGGCAGGAAGTGCCGTGCCAGCGGCAGGATGTCATCCGGACGATCGGCCAGCGCCGGCACTTTGAGTTCGATTGCGTTGAGCCGGTAGTAGAGATCTTCGCGGAAGCGGCCGTCGGCGATCGCGGCAGGCAGATCGGCATTGGTCGCGCTGACCACGCGCACGCGCACCTGGCGTTCGCGATTGGAGCCCAGTCGCTCGAATCGCCCGGTCTCGAGCACCCGCAGCAGCTTCATCTGCCCGGCCAGCGGCAGGTTGCCGATCTCGTCGAGGAACAGCGTGCCGCCATCGGCGGCCTCGAACTTGCCTTCGCGCGCTCGGTTGGCGCCGGTGTAGGCGCCGGCATCGGCGCCGAACAGCTCGGCCTCGATCAGGTCGGCCGGCAGCGCACCGCAGTTGAGCGCGACGAACGGACCGTCGCGGACCGCAGAGTTGGCGTGGATGATCTCGGCGATCTTCTCCTTGCCTGCGCCGTTGGGCCCGGTGACCAGCACCGGCAGTTCCGAGCGCGCGACCTGAACGGCCAGACTGAGCACGCGCTCGCTCGCGGCGTCGTCGAAGACCGTGCCGCGCAGATCGTACGCGTCCTCGAGCGCGTGCCGGTCACGCTGCTCGCGGCTGCGGCGGCGCTCGAGTTCGCGCCGGCTGGCCGACAGTTCCAGCAGATTGGCGACCGTCGCCATCAGCTTGTGGTCGTCCCAGGGTTTGGCCAGGTAGTCGGCCGCGCCGGCCTTCACCAGTCCGACCGCGGACTCGAGGTGCGTCCACGCGGTCAGCAGCACCACCGGCAGGTCGGGGTGGCGTGCGTGGATGGCCTCGAACAGCGTTGCGCCTTCGTCGCCGGACGTGGTGTCGGCGCGGAAGTTCATGTCCTGGATCACCAGGTCGACCGGCTCGCGCGCGAGCGCGGCCAGGCCGGCTTCGGGCGACTCGGCATACACCGTGTCGACGTCGTGCAGCGAGAACAGCACGTCGAGCGCGGTGGCGACCGCGGGATTGTCGTCGATGATCAGGACGGTGGGCATGGAGGAGCGTTGGGGCCTGTTCGCGAGGGATGCGTCCGGGGGGCCATTCTGGCACCGCCCGGCGCGGTGGAGGTCGGTTCGGGCATTGCCTCACGCACTGCGCGTGGCGACCGCCGGCGGCACCGCCGCCGCTCGCCGCGCCGGGCCGAGGACGGCGAGCTGGCCCAGCAGCCACAGCAGCGCCGCGCCGATCGGCAGGTAGGCCAGCGGCAGACGCGCCATCGCGTAGTGCTGCATCAGCCACTGATTGATCGCGTATGCGGCGAGCATGCCCGGGACCAGGCCGGCCGCGACGATGAGTGCGTTCTCGGCCAGGAAGTGCCGCAGCACATCGCCGCGGGTCGCGCCAAGTGCGCGGCGAATGCCGATCTGACGGATCCGCTGCTCGATCCAGTAGCCGGTCAGGCTGGCGATGCCGATCAACGTGATCAGTGTGACGACCAGGCAGACGGTGCCCAGCAGCCACACCGCCGCGCGCCGGGTCTTGAACGCATCCGAGCGCTGGGACTCGTAGTCGACGATGATCGGTGCGATGCCGGTCATCAGCTGGGGGCCATCCTGGCGCGCGAAAACCGCCTGGATCTGCGCCCGCACCGCCTCGCGCGCGTCCGGTTCGGTGCGGACTGCGAACGCCAGAATCGGCAGGTCTTCGAAGACCCGGTTGGGAATCAGCATCGAGTACTCGGCCTGACCATCGTCGAGCTCGGAGAGTTGGTAGCGCAGCAGGCGGCGGACGGTGCCGACCACGACATAGCGCGGCTTGCCGGCATCGCTGAGCACGCCGCCGATCGCGTCGCCATCCGGGAACAGCGTGCGTGCCAGCGCCTCGGTCAGGATCACCGGCACGATGCCGCGGCGCGCGTCGTCACCGAACAGGGGGCCGTTGCTGGTGTAGTCGCCATCCTCGAAATCGCGGCCACGCACCAGCTCCAACCCGAGCGCGGGCACCAGACCCTCGCCGGCGAACCCGGTCGCGGTGACGCTGACGTCGGCCGGGCTGTCGAGCGTGAGAGTGAACGTCATTGTCTGGCGCATCGGGATGCCGAGGGTCGGTGCCACCGCACGCACGCCGGGAATCGCCTGCAGCGCCTGCTGCAGCGACTGGACCTCCGCGGTGGTCCAGCGCCCCTGCGCCTGGATCAACTGATCGACCAGCAGCAGCTGCCCGCGCACAATGCCGTCGGGAATCAGCATCGGGGCCAGCTGGCGCTGCAGCAGGAACAGCGCATTGGTCAGGATCGCGCAGGCCAGGGCGATCTGCGCGATGACCAGCAGCGGCATCAGCCGTTGGCGGTGCAGCACGGAGAGAATCGGCCGCAAGGGCGGCAGCGTTGCCGATCGGATCATCGAGGGCTCCATCAAAGGCTCTTGACCTGCAGCGCGGGTTCGATCCGCGCCGCGCGCCAGGCGGGGAGCAGCCCGACCAGCAGGCCCACCGCAACGGCGAGGCTGAGCAGCACGGCGAACAGCTCCGGGTGCAGCACGGCCTGCTCGGTGTAGCCACGGTCCTGCAAGCGCACCACCCACAGCCCGAACAGGGTCAGTGGCAGCGCCAGCAGGCCGCCGGCCAGGCCCGCCGCCCCCGCTTCGACCAGGCATTGGACGACGACCGTCCGGCGGCTCGCGCCCAGCACCCGGCGCACGCCCAATTCGCCGCCGCGGCGCAGGAAACGTGCAGCCAGCAAGCCGGCGACGTTGACCATGCACAGGCTGAGCAGCCCGAGCGACAGCCAGAGGTTCAATCGCACGCTGTCGGGCACCACGCGGTTGGCCGTCAGCCATGCCCGCACGCTGTACAGCTGCGCCTGCGGTGGGCGCTCGAACGCGCCGGTGTCGTGGCGCTGCCGGGCGTACCGCTCGAGGGCGGCGCGGAACCCGTCGACCGCCTGCGGTGTCGGCAACTCAGCCCAGAGTTGCAGGAAGCGGCAGGCGCCGATATCGAGCTCGTTGAAGCGGAAGCCCCCGGTCCCGCCGCGATCGCACTCCTGCTCGCTGATCGGCGTCACGCCGACTGCGAGCGCGCTGTCCAGCGGCAGGAACGCGCGGATCGCCAGCGCCTCACCCCAACCCGAATCCGACTCCTGCAGCGCGTAGAAGCCCGGCTGCGGGTTCCATTCGGCGCTGATGCCCACGACCCGCACCTGCCCCTGGCCGATGCGGAGCAACTGGCCGGTGCCATCGGTGCGGCCGAACAGCCGCAGGCTGGTGCGTGCGTCGATGATCGCAACCGGCGCACGATCGCGCGCTTCCTGCTCGGTCCAACCGCGGCCATGCAGGAGCGGCACGCCGAACATCGAGGGCAGGGGACCGGTCGCGAGCAACGCACGCACCGATTCGCGTCGCGCGTTCTCGCCTTCCAGGGTCAGCGAGGTCGGCACCAGCGCGGTCTGCCGGACGCCGGGCTGGGCGTTGGCGATGGCCTGGACGTCGGCAAGCTTCAACAGCCGGGGCGGGGCGCCGACGTCGTCGGACGCACGCGCGCCCGCGGCCGGGGCCTGGCGCGAATCGACCCAACCCAGGTACAGGTGCTGACTCAGGCCGGGCAGGGGATCGGCCGACAGCATCGACAGCAGGGTCAGCATCGTCATCGTGGCCGCCAGCCCCATCGCCAGCGTCGCGACCGCCAGTCCCATCGTGCGCGGATGCCGCAGCAGGCCACGCAGTCCCAGCTCGAACGCATACAGCATCCCCATCCTCCTTGATGACCTCAAGTGCTGCGGGTGGCGACCGCCGGCGGCACCGAAGCGGCGCGCCGTGCCGGCCAGTACACGGCGATCTGCCCGAGTGCCCACAACACCACGGCGCCGGCCGGCAGATACATCAGCGGCAGCCGGCCCAGTTCGTAGCGCGCCATCAGCAACTGGTTGAGGCCGTAGGCCAGCAGCATGCCCAGCGCGATGCCCATCGTCGCCAGCAGGAAGTTCTCCACCTGGAAATAGCGCAGGATCTGGCCGCGGGTCGCGCCGAGCGCGCGACGGATACCGATCTGCTTGGCGCGCTGCTGCACCCAGAAGCTGGCCAGGCCGATGATGCCCAGCGCGGTGACCACGAGCAGAGCGATGCACACCACGACCAGCAGCGTCGCCATCGCCCGGTCCTGCCGGTAGTACTTTTCCCGCAGTTCGCTGATGAGGTGCTTATTGACCGTCACCCGGTTGGGATCGATCCGCTTGAGCGCGGCCTCGGCCGCTTCCAGTACCTCGCGGCGCTGCGCGGGATCGGTCCGGATCAGGTAGTTGAGATTGGGCGAGGCCACGCGGACTGGCAGCAGCATCGTCGCATCGCCGGGGCCGCTGTTGTCGTTCGGACGCGCCAGCGTCTCGACGACCCCTACGATCGGCATCGGCGCGCTGCCCCAGCTGTAGATGTGCTTGCCGACCGCGTCTTCGCCCGGGAACAGCGCCTGCGCCATCGCGCGGTTGACGATCACCGCGGGCACCTTCGCGTCCTCGCCGCCGGCATCGATGCGCGCCATGTCGACGTACTCCTCGGCATTGAAGCCGCGGCCGGCGATCAGGCGCAGCCCGAGCGTCTCGAGCAGATCCTCGCTGCCCAGGTACGGCGAGGCGATCAGCGTGTTGTTCACCTGGTCGTCGCTGAGCCGTACGCCGCTGCTCGAGCTGCTGTTGCCGTATGGGATCTGGGTGGCGGCCGCCACGTGCCGCACCCCCGGCACTGCGCGCAGCGCAGCGAGGTCGCGCGCGACGTAGGCATTGAGATCGAGTGTGTCGTCGCGACTCACGCGCGGCATCTGCAACTGGACCAGCTCGTTCTCCACCGCCCCGCTGGGGCGCGCCATGCGGTCGATGCGACGGTCGATCAGGTAGATGGCGTTGCAGATGATCGCGCAGGCGAGCGCGATCTCCATCACGATCAGGGCGGCCGCGGTCTTGTGGCGGCGCAAGGTGGAGAAGATGGGGCGGATGTCCATGCGGGTGTCCGTCGGTTGGGCCGGGGTCAATTGGATTTGAGCTGGATCGCGGGCATGACCTGGGTCGCCCGCCAGGCGGGGAGCAGGCCGGCCAGCAGGGTCGCGACGATCGACAGCACGAACGTGGTCAGCAGCATGGTCGGGTCGAGCCGGGCGAGCTCGGCGTAGGTGCTTGGCGCCTGACGCACAGCCCACAGGCCGCAGAGCGCGACCGCGAGCCCGGCGATGCCGCCGGCGACCCCGATCGTGCCGGCCTCGACCAGGAACTGCGCGAAGATCGCCTTGCGCGAGGCGCCCAGCGAGCGTCGCACCCCGATCTCCGACGCGCGGCGCAGGCTCTTGGCCAGCAGCAGGCCCACCGTGTTGACCAGGCACACCAGCAGGAAGCCGAACGCCAGCCAGACCTGCAGGCGCACGTCGCCGGGCACGATCTGGGCATGGTCGAGATGCGCGCGCACATCGCGCAGGCGCACGTTCGCAGGCCGCACGAAGCGCCCGGCCTGACGTTGCTGTTCGGAGTACGCGAGCAGGTAGTCGCGATACGCCGCGGCATCGCCCGGCGTATCGAGCTCCACCCAGTACTGCAGCCAGGCGCACGGCGCGTTGCGGGCGTTGGAATCGATGCCGCTCGAATCGCCCCAGCAGCTCATGCTGCCCATGCGCGAGAGCTTGGCGTCCATCGCGGCCGAGAACGGTACGAACACCGATTCCAAGGGCTCGAACCCGTCGAGATTGAGGTCCCAGAACCGCGGCGTCGGCCGCCAGGGTGCCAGCACGCCGATGACCTGGAATGCGTTGCCGTCGATGCGCAGCGTCTTGCCGGTGCTGTCGCCGCCGCCGAACACCTTCTGGTTGGTCTCGGCCGAGATCACCGCCACGCGCGCAGCGTCCGCATCGTCCTGTGCGCTCCAGCCACGCCCGAACGCCATCGGCGCATCGAACATCGGGAAGAACTCGCCGGTGGTGTAGCGCGCGTCGGTGAAGTAGGGCGACGCGCCTTCGGGCTCCAGCGCCACGAACCCGCCGGTCATGAAGGCCTGGCGTTTGCCCCGGGCTTCGTGCAGCAGCGTCTCGGAGTCGAAACGGGTCATATTCCGCGACGGTTCGCCGCCGGCCATGTAGCCGGTCATCGGTTCGGGATCGAGCTGGACATGGAACAGCCGGTCGCTCTTGTCCGGGATCGGGTCGCCCGACAGCACGTGGAACACGGTCAGCGTGGTCATGCTGGCGCCGATGCCCAGCGCGATCGCCAGCACCATCAGCGCGGTCAACATGCGATTGCGCCGGAAGCTGCGCACCGCGAGATTGCAGTAGTAACCCAACATGTCGGAAGTCCTCAGGCGGCGCGGGTGGCGATGGCGGGGGAAATGGCGGCGGCACGGAGCGCCGGCCACAGCACGGCGGCCTGTCCGAGCGCCCACAGCAGCAGCGCGCTGATCGGCAGGTAGGCCAGCGGCAGGCGCGGCAGTTCGTAGCGGCCCATCATCAGCTGGTTGAGCGCATAGGCCAGGGCCATGCCCAAGACGATGCCGATGCTGGTGAGCAGGAAGTTCTCGGCCTGGAAGTGGCGCAGGATCTGCGCTCGGGTCGCCCCCAGCGCGCGGCGCACGCCGATCTGGCGCGTGCGCTGTTGCACCCAGAAGCTCGCCAGACCGACGATGCCGAATGCGGTCACCACCAGCAGCACGATCGAGACAGTCGACAACAGGCCGATCATCTCGCGATCGTTGCGGAAGTAGTCTGCGCGGATGGCCTCGTAGGAACTGCGGGCAAGGATCAGCCGATTGGGATCGACCGCCTCGAGGGCAGCGACCGCGGCCGCGAGCACCGCGTCGCGGCGTGCCGGATCGGCCACGCGGATGAGATACGAGCCGCCGTTGTTGTAGTGCAGGCGGATCGGCACGAGAAACGAGAACGTGCCCTCACCGTCGCTCGGCGAGGGCCGGGCCAGGGATTTGACAACGCCCACAATGACCAGGGGCATCGGCCCGAGGTACATCGTGCGTCCAACCGCCTGTTCGCCGGGAAACAGCCGCTCGGCCATCGAGGCGGTGACGATGGTTGCGCCGCGCACACCTTCGCTGCCATCGAGCGCTTCCACCTCGGCAACGTCCATGTATTCGTCAGGCAGGAAGTCGCGACCCGCAACCAGGCGGATGCCCAGCGTCGCGATGGTGGTCTCGTCGGCGTGGTAGCGCGCTGCGTGCAGTGTCGGCTGCGCTTGGTCGGCGGTCAGCGATACCCCGGAGTTGCTGGACGAAAACCGGTAGAACGGCAACTGGTTGGTGACCGTCGCACCGGCAACGCCGGGCACGGCGCGCAGCGCTGCCAGATCCTCACGCGTCCGCGCGCCGGCGTCGGCCTGCGGCCCGATGCCGCTGAGCCGGATCTGTAGCAGTTCGTGTTCGGCGATGCCGCTGGGGCGGCGGACCGCATCGATGCGCTCGCCGATCAGGAACAAGGCGTTGCAGACGATCGCGCAGGTCAGCGCGATCTCCAGCACGATCAGCAGCGCTGCGGTCCGGTGGCGGCGCAGTGACGAGATGATGGGGGGACGTGCATGGTGGCGACCTGTGGATGCGCGATAGGGGGAGCGGGCAAGCGCGTGTCACTGCGACTTGAGCTGGATCGCCGGTGCGATCTGCATCGCTCGCCAGGCCGGCAGCAGGCCGGCGGCGATGCTGGCGCCGAGCGCGAGCACGAAGGTGAGCAGCAGCATCGCGCCATCGAGATGGGCGAGCGCGGCGTAGTCGGTCGGGCGCTGGCGCACCGCCCACAGCCCGGCCTGCGCGAGCCCCAGCCCAAGCAGGCCGCCAGCGATCCCGACCGCGCCACTTTCGACGATCGCCTGCACGAACACGTCGCGGCGCGAGGCGCCGAGCGCGCGACGCACGCCGATCTCGCCGCCGCGACGCAGGAACTTGGCCAGCAGCAGGCCCACGGTGTTGACCAGGCAGACCAGCAGAAAGCCCAGCGCCAGCCACAGCTGCAGGCGCACGTCGCCGGGCACGACCTTGCGGTGGTCGAGCCAGTCCATCACGCTGCGCAGCCGCACGTTGGCCGGCCGCTCGAACCGCCCCGCCGCCTTTTGTTGCGCGGAATAGTTGGCCAGGTACGCCCTGAAGCCATCGGCCTGCGCCGGGTCCTCGAGTTCCACCCAGTACTGGATCCACGTGCAGGGCGCGTTGACCGCCCGGCTGTCGTTGGTCGGCGCGTTGCCGAAACAGTTGCTGCTGCCCGAGGTGCCCATCTCGAGTTCGACCGCCGTCGAGAACGGCAGGAACAGATGCTCCTGGCCATCGAAGCGGCCAGTGTTGAGGTCGTAGAACTTGGGCCGCGGCAACCAGTCGTCGATCACGCCGACGATCCGCAGCGCATTGCCGTCGACGCGGATCTGCCGACCGACGCTGTCGGCGCCGCCGAACAGCTTGTCGTTGAGCGTGCGGCCGATCACCGCGACGCGGCCGCGTCCGGCATCGTCCTGCGCGGTCCACCCCTGGCCGTAGAGGAAGGGCACATCGAACATCGCGAAGAAGTCGGCCGAGGTGTAGCGCATAGACTCGAGGAACGGCCGCACTGCGCTGTCCTCGGCCTCGATGATGCCACCACCCCCGGTCATCATCGCCTGCCGCGTGGCGTGCTGGTCGGCCAGCAAGGCCTCGGCATCGAAGCGGGTCAACTGGCTATCGGGTTCGGCGCCCGGCACGTAGGTCGCCAGCGGCTCGGGATCGAGCTGGACGTGGAACAGCCGATCGCTCTTGCCCGGAATCGGGTCGCCCGACAGCACGTGGAACACCGTCAGCGTGGTCATGCACGCACCGATGCCCAGTGCGAGCGTGATCACCATCAGGGCGGTCAGCACGCGGTTGCGGCGGAAGCTGCGCAGGGCGAGGGTCAGGTAGTAACCGAGCATGGTGGGTCCGTACGTCAGGCGCTGCGGGTGGCGATGGCGGGAGAGATGGCGGCGGCGCGCAGGGCCGGACCCAGAACGGCCAGCTGACCGAGCAGCCACAACAGCGCAGCGCCCAGCGGCAGGTACGCCAGCGGCAGGCGCGCAAGCTCGAAATGACGCATCAGCAGCAGGTTGCCGCCGTAGGCCAGCCCCATGCCCAATGCGATGCCCAGACCAGCGAGCAGGAAGTTCTCGAGCTGGAAGTAGCGCAGGATGTCGCCGCGAGTCGCACCGAGCGCGCGACGAATGCCGATCTGCCGGGTGCGCTGCTGGACCCAGAAGCTCGCCAGTCCGACGATTCCCAAGGCCGTCACCAGCAACATCGCGGCGATCACGCCGAGCAGCAGCCAGGCCATCGCACGATCGCGTTCGAAGTAGCGCTCGCGCAGGTCCGACAGCGGGCGGCTCTGGTCGAGGTCGATCACCGCCTCGGGCACGGCCGCGGCCACCGCGTCGCGTGCGGCGATCGCCAAGCGCGGGAGGTCGAGCGGATCGGCACGCAGTGCGTAGATGCCCGACTGCGCCTCGTCGAGAACTGGCACGATCACCGACCACTGTGCGCCGGCGACGCCGTTCTCGCTGCGCCCCGGGTTCGGACGCGCGAACTGCGGCACCAGCCCGGCGACACGGAAGTGGTACTCGCCCATCCAGAACTCGCGACCGACCGCGGGCTCGCCGGGCCACAGATGGGCGGCGAAGGCCTCGGTGATCCAGACCTCGGCGTCGAGCGGCAGGAAGTTGTCGATCGGCTGGAAATCGGTCGGCTGGAAGCTGCGCCCCTGCGACGGCCGCAGGCCGAGCGTGTCGATCGCGGCGGGTCCGAAGGCGTAGAAATGCGGCACGCCGCCGAAGTGCCGGCCCTCGGCGTCCAGCGTCACCCCGGCGTCGCCGGCGCGGATGCCGAACGGCGTGGCGTTGACCACGCCGGCCGCCTGCACACCCGGCAGGCCGCGGATCGCCGCCAGCGCGCGGGCGTTGACGTCGGCATCGACGCAGCCGTCGCAGCCACGCAGCGCCACGACCGCCAGCGACGACGCATCGATGCCGCTGTCGATGCGCATCAGCGCCAGGCGCCCGGCGATCAGGAAGCAGGCATTGCACAGCACCGCGCAGGCGAGTGCGATCTCGAGCACGATCAGGCTCGTGGCGATGCGGTGCCGGCGCAGGGCGGCGACGATCGGTCGGATGTCCATCACCGGGGTCCTCACAGCGACTTGAGTTGCATGGCCGGTGCGATCCGGCTGGCGCGCAGGGCGGGGAACAGGCCGGCGAGCAGGCTTGCGACGAGCGCCAGCGCGAAGGTCGCCGCAAACATCGGCAGGTCCAGGCGCGCCAGGTCGGCGTATTCGACCGGCTGGCGGCGGATCGCCCACAGCCCGAGCATCGTCAGTCCCCAACCCAGTCCGCCGCCGGCCAGTCCGACCATGCCGGCTTCGACCAGGCACTGCACAAAGATCGCCCGGCGCGAGGCGCCAAGCGCCCGGCGTACGCCGATCTCGCCGCCGCGGCGCAGGAACTTGGCCAGCAGCAGGCCGACCGTGTTGAACAGGCAGATCGCCAGGAACGCCAGCGCCAGCCAGGTTTGCAGCCTCACGTCGCGCGGAACGACGTGGTTGTAGTCCAGCCAGTCCATCAGCCCGAGCACGCGCGCGTTGTCCGCGTGCTGGATCCGGCCCTGCGCCTGCTGCTGCCGTGCGTAGGTAGTGACGAAGTCGCGATAGCCGGCGACCTTGTCCGGGCTGTCGAGCTGCACCCACAACTGCAGCCACACGCAGTCGCTCCCCTGCAGGTGACCCGGGACTTCGGGCAGCCGCCAGCAGGTGAACTGCCGGAAGTGACCGTCGTTGATCTCCAGGCCCGTGGGAAACGGCACGAAGACGTCCTGTGGCGCGCCGTAGAAGCTCGCGGTGTCGCCCTGCGCGAAGTTGCCGCCGGCAACGCGATAGAACAGCGGCGACGGCCGCCAGGGCGCAAGCACGCCGACGATGCGCACATCGGTGTCGCGGATGCGCAGCGTCCGGCCGACGCTGTCGCCCCCGCCGAACAGCGTGCGGTTGAGGTCGGCCGAGATCACCGCCACGCGGGCGTGGCCGGTGTCGTCGGCGGTGCTCCAGCCGGCGCCGTAGGCGAACGGGACGTCGAACATCGGGAAGAAATCGGCATGCGTGGACAGCATCTGGGTCATCAGCGGCGGTCGCCCGACCTCGGGCGCCTGCAGCCGGATCTCGCTCTCGACCACCAGGGCCTGCCGGTCCGCACGGCCGGCGCGCCACAGGTCCATCGCCGTGGTGTGGTCGAGCATGTCCGGTGGGTTGGGACGCATGCGTTCGCCGGGCCTCGGGTCGACCTGCGGGTAGAAGAGCGTGCCGCTGCGGCCGGGCAGCGGATCGCCCGACAGCAGGTGCATCACGGTCATCGTGGTCATTGCCGCGCCGATGCCGACCGCGATCGACAGCACCATCAACGCCGTCAAGACCTGGTTGCGGCCGAAGCTGCGCAGCGCGAGCCGGGCGTAGTAGGCGAACATCGGGCGCGCGTTCCTCAGGCCGCGGCGGTCGCGGATTCGCGGCGCAGATCGGTCGCCAGGCCGTCGACGATGTGCACATTGCGCTGGGCGCGCGCGGCGAGCTCGGGATCATGGGTGACCATGACGATCGTCGTGCCCTGCGCATGGATCTCTTCGAGCAGTTCCAACACGCTGCGCGCCATCTGCGAGTCGAGGTTGCCGGTCGGTTCGTCGGCCAGCAGCAGGCGCGGACTGCCGGCCAGCGCGCGGGCGATCGCCACGCGCTGCTGCTGGCCGCCCGACAGCTCGGCCGGGTAATGCTTCATGCGCGAGGCCAGGCCGACCAGGCCCAGCGCTTCCTCGATCCGCAGGCGGCGTTCGGAGGCCGGCATGCCGCGATAGCGCAACGGCACGTCGACGTTGTCGAACAGGTTGAGGTCGGGGATCAGGTTGAAGCCCTGGAAGATGAAGCCGATCTTCTCGTTGCGCAGGCGCGAGCGCTGGTTGTCGTTGAGCCCCTGCACATCGACGCCGTCGAGCTTGTATGTCCCGCTGGTGAAGGTTTCCAGCAGGCCGGCGATGTTGAGGAACGTCGTCTTGCCCGAGCCCGAGGGCCCGGTGACGGCGACGAACTCGCCTTCGCGCACGTGCAGGTCGAGCGCGCGCAGCGCATGGGTTTCGACGAGCTCGGTGCGGTAGACCTTGCCGACCTGGTTCATCTGCAACATGGGGCGATCCTTATCTTGGACATGGAAGAAGCGGGCCCGCGGGGGCCCGGGGGAAATCTCAGCGGCTGATACGGACCCGTTCGGCCTCGCCGAACAGGTCGCTGCCCGACACGACGATGCGCTCGCCGGCCTGCAGGCCCGACACGATCTCGACTGCGCCCAGGCTGCTGGCGCCGGCCTGGATCGGACGGCGCACCGCGCTGTTGCCATCGACGACATAGGCGTAGCGGCCACCGGACTGCTCGACGAACGGGCCGCGCTCGACCATCAGCACGTCGCGCCGGGTGTCGAGCAGGATCCGCGCCGACAGCCGCTGGTTCTGGCGCAGACCAGCCGGTTGGCGTTCGGAGAAGCGCACGCGCGCGGCGACTTCGCCGGCGACGACTTCGGGCGAGACCGCCGAGACCTCGGCCGGGAACACTTCATTGGCGCTGCGGATCTCGGCCGGCATGCCGATCGCCAGGTCGCGCGCGAAGCTCTCGGGCACCTTGATCTCGACCTCGAACACCGACAGATCGACCACCCCCAGCACCGGCGCGTTGGCGGCCACGTTGGTGAACTGGGCCACCTGCACCTGGCCGACCTGGCCATCGAAGGGCGCGCGCAACGTCAGCGCCTGGACCTGGCGGCGCGCCTCGGCGACGACGGCGCCCTGGCGATCGGCCAGCAATTGCTTGTTGCGCGCGTCCAGCCCGGCGCCCTGGCCCTGCAGGTTCGCGTCCTCGCGGGCCGAGGCCAGACCGATGTCGGTCTTCTTCAGCGCGTCCTCCGACTTCGCCAGGTCGACCTGGGCGACGACACCGGCTTCGAAGGCGCGCTGATAGCGTTGCAGATCACGCTCGGCCGCAGTGCGTTCGATCTGCGCCTGGTCGAGCAGCTTGCGTGCCTCGGCGCGGGCGATCCGTGCATCGAGCGTCGCGCGTTCGGCCTCGGCCTGCAGGCTAGCCAAGGTCGACTCCTCCTGGACCAGTTTGCTGCGCAGTTCCGGACTGTCGATCTCGGCCAGCACCTGGCCCTTCTCGACGCGGTCGCCTGCGACCACCTTCAGGGTCACCGTGCCCGGTGCGATCGCGTACAGCGTGGGACTGTTGGCCGAGATCACGCGTCCCTCGGCGGCGATATCGCGCACCAGGTCGCCGCGGGTGACTTCGGCGATCCGCAGCCGGGCCGCGTCGATCGACGTGGCGCCTGACGCCCAGCCAGCCACCAGCCAGGCGAGCGCTGCGATCACCGCGATCGCGGCCGCGGCGATCGCCAGCCAGCGACGTCGGCGCGCAGGGCGCGCGATATGGACCGTGTCCTGCGCGGAGGTATCGCGGATGCCGCGGCGGACGGGAGACGGGGAGGCGGGTACGGACATGGACGGGGCACGTTCGGGATCTGTCAGTAACAAAGCAGGGATCGTGCCAAATATAAGAATCTGATTTTATTGAGAATTTCAGAAGTGTTCGGGTGTCCGCAGCCGTGTCCGGACGTCCGCGGCGCGGACACGCGCGCCACATCCTTCAGCACATATGAGAAAATGCGAATCATTCGCATCATGGAGTCGTCAGCGTCATGTTGACGTGCCCGGGACCGGCCGCAGCCGGAACGGCCCGATCCCGATCGTTACGCTGCGTGGACCGCGGCGTCCGCATCCAGCGCGCAGGTGCCGCATTGGGTGCCGTCGTGGCGCACGCCGTGGTCGTGCTGCTGGTATTGGGGCCGGGCCAGGGGCCGCCCCGCCACCGATGGCCGACGCGGTGATCGAAGTGAGTTTTCTGCTCGCCGCCGCGCCGCCGGTTCCGGTCGAGCCGAGGCGCGCGCCCGCACCGGTGTCCGAGGCGCGCCGGAAGCCCGCGCCCGCCCAAGCGCCGCGAACGCCGCAGCCGCAGCCGCAGCCGCTCACGGCGCCGTCCGACCCGCTGCCGGTGCTGGCGGATATTGCGCGTCCGGAGCACGCCGCTGCCTCGACCGCCACGGAGGTGTCTATGGACCCGCCAGCGCCGCACGACCGGCAGGCTGCCGCCCCGCAGAGTCCGCCCGCGCCGTCCACCGAGGTTCTGGCAGGTCGTCGCGACAATCGCTGGGAAGCGCGGGTGATGGCGCGACTGGCACAGTACCGGCATTACCCGAGCGCGGCGCGGACGCGCGGCGAGGAGGGGGTGGCGATCGTGCGCCTGCGCATGGACCGGGCCGGTCGCGTGCTGTCGGCCGCGCTCGCACGCTCGTCGGGATCGACCCGGCTCGATGCCGCGGCGATCGAGACGTTTCATCGCGCCGCGCCGCTGCCGGCGATTCCCGCCGATCTGCCGGCCCCGATCGAGATCGCGGTCCCGGTCGAGTTCTTCATGCACTGAATGGTGGCGTGTGGGGGCCTCTGCGCCGGGACCTGGCCGGCCGCTAGAATGGCGCATTGACTGGCAGGAGTGGGCGGTATGTGCGGAATCGTCGGTGCGATCGCGGATCGCGATGTGGTCCCGGTCCTGGTCGAAGGCCTCAAGCGGCTCGAGTACCGCGGCTACGATTCGGCCGGCATCGCCGTGCTCGACGGCGACAGGGTGCGGCGCGTGCGCCGGACCGGCCGCGTCGCCGAGATGGCCGCCGCCGCGCAGGTCGAGGGGCTGCACGCGTCCTTAGGGATCGGCCACACGCGCTGGGCGACCCACGGCGGCGTGACCGAGCACAACGCGCATCCGCACATCAGCCACGACACGCTGGCGCTGGTGCACAACGGCATCATCGAGAACCACGAGACGCAGCGCGAGCGCCTGACCGCACTGGGCTACGTCTTCGAATCGCAGACCGACACCGAGGTCATCGCCCACCTGATCCACCATCACCAGACCCAGGGGCTGGATCTGCTGGCCGCGCTGCAGGCCACGGTCAATGAGCTTGATGGCGCCTACGCGCTGGCGGTGATCGACCGGCGCGACCCCGGTCGCCTGGTCGCGGCGCGGATGGGCTGCCCGTTGCTGGTCGGTCTGGGCGAGGGCGAACAGTTCGTCGCCTCCGATGTCTCGGCGATCCTCCAGGCCACCCGCCGGGTGATCTTCCTCGAAGAAGGCGACACCGCCGAGCTCACCCGCAATGCGGTGCGGATCTTCGACGGCACCGGGGCCGAGGTGACGCGCCCCGAACACCTGTCCGACGTCTCGCTGGCGTCGCTGGAGCTCGGGCCGTACCGGCACTTCATGCAGAAGGAGAT
This sequence comes from Xanthomonas citri pv. mangiferaeindicae, assembly GCA_002240395.1. Lineage (NCBI taxonomy): Bacteria > Pseudomonadati > Pseudomonadota > Gammaproteobacteria > Lysobacterales > Lysobacteraceae > Xanthomonas > Xanthomonas citri. The sequence goes on along the minus strand of CP016836.1, from coordinate 912,213 downwards.
CCACGAACAGCCGCGCGCGCTGGGCGACACGCTCGAGGCGATCATCGATGCAGCCGCCTTCGCGCCGGCGCTGTTCGGCGATGCCGACGGCCAGGTGCTGGGCGAGATCGAGGGCGTGCAGATCCTCGCCTGCGGCACCAGCTTCTATGCCGGCTCGGTCGCACGCTACTGGATCGAGTCGATCGCCGGGCTGCCGTGCTCGGTCGAGATCGCCAGCGAGTATCGCTATCGCGAGGCGGTGGCCAACCCCAAGCACCTGATCGTGACCATCTCCCAGTCGGGCGAAACGCTCGACACGATGGAGGCGCTCAAGTACGCCAAGTCGCTCGGCCACCGGCACACGCTGTCGATCTGCAACGTGCCCGAGAGTGCGATCCCGCGCGCCAGCAGCCTGGTGTTCTATACCCGCGCCGGCGCCGAGATCGGTGTCGCCTCGACCAAGGCGTTCACGACCCAGCTCGTCGGCCTGTTCGCGCTGGCCGCCACGCTCGGGAAATTGAACGGCCGCGTCGATGCCGCGCAGGAGGCCGACTACGTCGAGGCCCTGCGCCATCTGCCGGGCAGCGTGCAGCACGCGCTCAACCTCGAGCCGCAGATCGCCTCGTGGGCCGAGCGCTTTGCACCCAAGCAGCATGCGCTGTTCCTGGGCCGCGGCGTGCATTACCCGATCGCACTCGAAGGCGCGCTCAAGCTCAAGGAGATCTCCTACATCCACGCCGAGGCCTATCCGGCGGGCGAGCTCAAGCACGGCCCGCTGGCGTTGGTCGATGCCGACATGCCGGTCGTTGTGATCGCGCCCAAGGACGGCTTGCTGGAGAAGGTCAAGTCCAACATGCAAGAGGTGCGCGCGCGCGGTGGCGAGCTGTTCGTCTTCACCGATGCCGACAGCAACTTCGGCCCGTCCGAGGGCGTGCACGTGATCCGCACCCCGCGCCATGTCGGCGTGCTGAGCCCGATCGTGCACACGATCCCGGTGCAGCTGCTGGCCTACCACACCGCACTGGCGCGCGGCACCGACGTCGACAAGCCGCGCAATCTCGCCAAGTCGGTCACCGTCGAGTAGGCCGGCGGGCGCCGCCGCCCGGCCGTTGCCGGACGCGGCGGCACACCCACGCCGGCCACGCGATCTGTGAAAATGCCGCGGTGAAGACGACGTACCGCCCGCACGGACGCGACGCTCGATGAGCGATCCGACTCCGCCCTCGCTGTTCTCGGTCGTGCCAGCCGGCGTGTTCGGCCCGCTGGCCTCGGCCAACCGCGAGCATTACTGGCTGCTGCTGCACCGTTTGTTCGATGAATTCTTCGGCCCCGATGCGCCGATGCCGCCTAGTCACGGCTTGCCGCGTCGCGAGATCACCGCCGCGATCGAGCGCTATCTGGTCGCCGACGATCCCTGGGAGGACGAGGACGGGCAGGGCCCGGACACGCCGCCGGGCATCCGCGCCCATGGCATCTACGAGCGGTTCCGCAACGCCGGCTGGCTGCGCCAGGAGCGCATCGGCGCGCGCGAGATGGTCGCCATGCCGCCGGCGGTTTCGCAGCTGCTGTCGACGCTGGTCGAGTTCGCCGAACACGGGCCGACGTTCGTTTCGGCCAAGGTGCGCTCGATCGAAATGCAGATGCAGCAGGTCGTCGACGGCGCCGGCGCCGGCGCCGGCGACGCCCTCGACGAAGCGGCCGACCAGGCCCGCCGTCTGCTGGTCTCGCTGGCGTCGATGAGCCTGCAGGTGCGCGACCTGATGCCCGAGCTCAGCCGCGCCGAGACCACCGCGCAGTTCGCGCGGCAATGGTTCGAGCAGTACGTCTCGCGCTTCTTCATCGGCGACTACGCCGGCCTGCACCGTGCCGACCACCCGCTGGCGCGCCGCAGTTCGATCCTGGCGATGGTGCAGCAGGTCGAGACCGGCCCGCGGCACGAGGCGCTGCGGGCCTGGTACCGCGAGCACCTGGCCGGCGGCGATGATGCCCGCGCGGCGCTGCGGCTCGGGCGCAGCCTGCGCCGCCTGCGCGAGCTCGAGCGCATCGACGAGTACCTCGGTCGGCTCGATGACGACATTCGCCAGGCCAACCGTCGCGCGCTGGCCTTCCTCGACTATCGGCTGCGCGCGCCCGACCGGCTCGACATCCTGCTGCGTCGTGCCTGTCGTGGTGTGCTGACCGCGCCGGCCGAGGCGCTGCGCTTGCCGGTCGCGCCCGGCGCGCTGATGGATGAGACCCGCCTGCGGCCGCCGCGGACCCGGCCGCAGCCGATCCCACGCAGTGCCAACGCCGCGCAGGTGCCGACGCCCGAGCAGCTCGCGCGACTGAGCCTGTTGCGGCGCATGAAGCGCGCGCGGCTGGTCACCGCCGAGGACATGGCCCGCTATGTCGGCCGCCATCTGGGCGAGGCCGATCGCGTCGAGTCGGCCCAGATGCACGTGGCCTCGATCGAGGACCTGCGCGCCTACCAGACCCTGCTCACGCTCGCGCTGCGCAGCCAGCGGATCGGCGGCCTGCGTCGCGACGACCCGCTCAGCCGGCTGCTGCGCGGATTCCGTGTCGAACTCCTCGATTCCGCCGAGCCGCTGGACAACGGCGTACTGCGCGCACCGCGCTTCGTCGTCCGCCGGCTTGCGCCCGCTTCCCGGACCCCCGCATGAAACGCAGCTGGAACACCTTGAGCCAACAGTCCAATGGCCTGTACGCCGTGCAGGACTTCGAACGCGCCGCGTATCGCCTGGTCACCGAGCAGGTGCTCTACGCCGCCGATCGCACCGCGCGCGTGGCCTACCACTTGGTCGAGGATCATTTCGACGATTTCGTCGGCGCGCTCGCGCCGCTGGGCATCCGGCTGGCGCGCAATCCGCACTACCGCTATCTGGTCGCGCTGCCCGCGCATGGCGAAGGGGTCGCGGTCACGCTCGACGAAACCTTGCTGCTGCTGGTGCTGCGCCAACGCTACGACGAAGCGATGCGCCAGGGACAGATCGAGGAACACGGCGAAGTCGTCGTCGAACTGCCGGAACTGCAGGAGGCCTACCAGGCGCTGGCCGGCCGTCCGATGCCCGACGTCGGCACCTTGCGCACGCTCGCGCGAACCTTGCGCCGCTGGGGCCTGGCGCGGCTGGTGGACTCGGACCGCGACGATCCGCAGCCGTTCCACCTGGTGGTGCGTCCGGCGATCGTGGAGATCGTCGGCGAACTGTGGCTGCAGCGCCTCGACCAGCACAATCGCGACGACGACGGTGCTCAGGACGACGACGCCCGGGACGAGGCGGAGGACGACGATGCAGCTGCTTGAACGCGTCCACCTGGTGCAGTTCTTCCTGTTCGAGGCGCAGACCCTCGAACTGGACGCGACCAGTGCGATCATCGCGCCCAACGGCGCCGGCAAGAGTGCACTGCTCGACGCGCTGCAGATCGTGCTGCTGGGCGGCGACCGCAGCCGCATCCGCTTCAACGCCCAGGCCGGCGGCAGCGCACGGGCGCGCACCATCCGCGATTACTGCCTGGGCGTGTACCGCAGTGGCGACGATGGCCGCAAGCGCCGCACCGCGACCACCTATATCAGCCTGGTGTTCCGCGACCAGGAGACCGGTCAGGCGCTGACGGCCGGCATCGCGCTGGGCGCCTCTGTCGACGAGCCCGAGCACCGGCTGCACGGCCTGTACCTGCTGCCCGGCGTCGCGCTCGAACGCGACGACCACCTGGAGCGCATCAAAGGCCGCGAACTGCCGCTGGCCTGGCCGACATTCCGCGAACTGGCTGCCCGCCGCTGCCGCGAGGCGGGCGAGAAGGTCGAACTGCACACCACCAGCGAGCGCTTCGTCCGTGACCTGTTGTTCCGGCTGCGCGCCGCGCCGGGCGTCCAGCCCGACCTCAACGCCTATCGCAAGGCGTTCCAGAACGCGCTGAACCTGCAGCGGGTGGAGGACGTCGACCTGTTCGTGCGCACGCTGGTCGCCGAGGACCGGCCGACCGACATCGCCCGCTTCCGCGCGCTGCTCGAGAGCTTCCGCCAGATCCGCGACAAGATCGAGCAGGTCCGCCAGCGCATCGAGTCGGCCGAAGAGGTCGAACGTCAGTACGGCAAGATCGCCGCACAGGCAGTGCGCGCCGCTTCCTACCGTGCGCTCGCGGCCGAGTACCGCCGCGATCTGCTCGGCGAACAGGTCGAGCAGGCCGAACAGGCGGGCGACGCGGCCCGTCAGGCGCTGGCGGCGGCCCGCGTGCAGTTGCAGGACGCGCGCAGCGAGCGCGAGAGCCTCAAGCACGAACTCGAGCTCGCCCAGCAACAGCTCCAGGGCAGCCGCGGCTACGGCGAGCAGGCCTCGTTCGACGAGCTGGCCGAGCGCGACCGCGAGGAGCTGGTCCGTCTCAAGCGTGAACTGGGCACCCAGTTCGCCTATGTGCGCGATCAGTTGCAGGCGGTGCATGGCCTGGCCGTCCCGAGCTCGACGCGGCCCGGATCGACGCTGCCGTCGCGCCCTGGCATGACTGGGCCAGCGCGCTGGCCGATCTCGCGCCGGATGCCGCCATCGCGCTGGCGCCTGATCGCTTCCATGCCCAGGCCCTGGAAGCACTCGCGGCCGCCGCGCCGTTGCGCGCAGCCGTCGCCACACGCGCCCGCGCCGCGCACGAGACGTGGCAGGCGGCGCGCAGCCGTCGCGACGCGCTCAAGGGCAATCAGCAACGCTTGAGCGTCGGCAAGGCCGGTCTGCGCGACGACGTCATGCGATTGATGAACTATCTGCATGACGCCGGAATCGAGGCGCAGCCGGTCTGCGACCTGGTGCGGGTGCGCGATGCGGCCTGGCAGCCGGCCATCGAAGCCTATCTGCGCAGCCACGTCGAAGCGCTGCTGGTGCCGGCCGGTCAGGAAGAGCAGGCGGTGCGCGTGTACCGCGCGCTGCAGGGCACGCGCGCGGTCTACGGCGTCAAGCTCGCGCTGCCCGGTGCGGCGCGCGGACAGCGCGGCGAGCGTCCCGCGGCCGACAGCGTCGCAGCGCTGATCGAGGGTGACGACGCGGATGCGGTCGCTTATCTGCGTCGGCAGCTCGGCGATCTGCGCTGCGTGGAGACCGAAGCCGAGGTCGTGCGCAGCCGCCAGGGCCTGACCCGCGACGGCCTGGTGGCCAAGGGCGGTGGCATCGAGCGGCGCCGGCTGCCCGCCGGCTCGGAACTGCGGATCGGCGCGAACGACGGACGCGAACGCCTTCGGGTGTTGCGCGAAGAACTCGAGGCCGTCGAGCGCGACCTGCGCGAGCGCGAACCCCAGGCGCGACGCCTCGACGCGCTGCAGCAGGCGTTCGCGCGCTTCGCCGACGCCAGTGAGACCGCCGACGCCCTGCATGCGCAGTTGCTGCAGCATCGCCAGATCGAATCACGTTACCGCGCGCGCGTACGCAGCCAGGCCGACGCGGTCGATCCCGACCTGCTGCGCCTGGCCGAGCAGGTGCGGGCGTTGCGCGAGCGCCACGACGAGAACGAGCGCCGGATCGAGGCCCTGATCGGCACCGAAGCCTTGTCGCGCAACGGCGTCGATCAGGCGCAGCGGGTGCTCGAAGGTCTGCAGGCGCAGGAAGCGCTCGTCGCCCAGGCCGCGGTCGATGCCTTCCGCGACGGCGATGTCGACCCGAACCGCGTCGAGCGCCAGCGCGAGGAACTCGACGCCAAATGGCCCTCGCTCGAGGAGCGCAGCCGGCGGTGCGACGAGCGTGCCCGCGACAGCGACAGCCAGCTCGGCCGCTTGCTGCCCGAGGCATGGAGCGCCTTGGCGCAGTACGCCCGCGACCATGGCCTGAACCTGGAGTTCGACGCCAGCGCCTGGCGTCCGGCGCGCAGCCTGCTGCAGCGCGAACTCGCGCAACTGCGCGACACCGACCTGGTGCGTTACCAGGGCGAGGCCGAACAGGCCTACGCCACTGCGGTCGAGACCTTCCGCGCCAGCGTCGCGTCGGCGCTGTACGACAACTTCAATCGCCTCAAGCAGCAGATCTCCACGCTCAACCGGACCTTGCGCAGCAGCCCGGCGTTCTCCAACAACGAGCGCTATCAGTTCCATTACGAGGTGGTGCCCGAGTTCCGCGATCTGGAGCGCTTCATCCGCCGGGCCGCGGATGTCGGCGGCGAAGACGGCCTGTTCGGCAGCGCCGGCGAAGTGCCGGTCGCGTTCCGCGAACTGATCGAAGACGGCGCCGCCGCGCGCAGCGCGCATTCGCCGCTCGACGACTACCGGCGGTTCTTCCGCTTCGAGGTGCAGATCCGCCAGGACGATCGCGTGATCGGCTCGCTGAGCGAGCGCATGCGCTCGGGCTCGGGCGGCGAGCATCGCGCGCCGCTGTACGTCATCGCGGGCGCTGCGCTCGCCGCGGCCTATGGCAAGAGCGATGTCCACCCCGGAGGCATGGGCCTGATCCTGCTGGATGAGTTCGGCGACAAGATCGACGCCCAGAATGCGCGGGCGACGACCAACTATCTGCGCTCGCTCGGCCTGCAGCTCGTGCTCGCCGCCCCCGATACCGCGCAGGGCACGCTCAGCGGCGTGCTCGACAGCTACATCGAACTGTTCCGCGATGGCGATCTGCTGCAGGTCGAACGAATCGAGGTCAAGGCGGCTGCCCGCGCGCTGCTGCTCAGCGACCAGTTCGACCTGCATCCCGAGCTGCTGGCCGAGGAGACCGCCCGCATTGCGAGCGAGCGCGGCGCGACGTGAGCGCCGCCCGGCGCGTGCTCGAACGGCTGCTGCGCAAGGGCGAGCGGGCACGCCTGCGCGGCCAGTCCGCGCCTGCATCGCTGCCGATGACGGGCGCGAGCGCGGCCGAGTACCTCGCGCTGTCCACCCTCGCCGAGCAGGAAGACTTCCACGCGCAGATCCGTCTGGCCGAGCGCGACGGCGCGATCTCGGCCCAGCGCGACCGGCATCGAGACGACGGGCAACGCTTGCTGCGGCTGATGGTGTGCGATCTCGACGCGTTGGCGCAGCACCTGGGGATCGCATTGCTGGACACGCGCATGGCTGAGGCCAGGGCCCGGCTGGACGGGTGGCTGCCACGCTTTCCGATCATTGCCGAGGTGCTCGACGCCTGGGCGCAGGGCAAGGGGCCAGGCCACGGCCCCGAATCGGCGGCCGATCTGGCCGACGCGGCCCGGGTCGTCGAGGCGCGCCATGCCGATGTTGGCGCCGAACGCATGCTGCGGCGCGAGAGCATTCGCCTGCTGGGCGACAGCAAGC